>JBCBWU010000419.1:0-2675 GCA_039816955.1 Bacteroidota bacterium | reverse complement strand
CCACTTCATACTGCTTGGTATGAAGTGGCGTACCGGGTCTTCAAAGGTGTAACAGGACATTCCCGTTTTCGTAGTCAAAATGCGGAAATCACAGAATATTGGCGGGTGTTGGAGGCGTACCTACACTTTCTATTAGAGATCGGAGAACTGCCCGCTGCTACCGATGATGCACAGTTTACAAAATTTCGGATTGGGCGATTCCTCAACCAAATGCCCTTATTTTCTCGTGATAAGCGTGGCGTAAATGTAAGCATCCTCATTATCCAAATCTTGTTACTAGTGGCACGCGGCCGGTACGGAGATACTTACGATAAGATCGATGCCATGGAGCAATACGCTCGCCGCCACCTCTTTACTCAAGATACACTACGATCTTACTATTTTGTCAAAGCCTTGCTTGAGCTGCCCAAGAATGCCTTTCACCGGGAGGCAGTACAGCGCAAGGCCGCTAAGCACTTGGAACGTTTAGAGGGATTTCCCCTGGAAACTGCCGATCAGCGGACGTTTATCACTGAAATCCTTCCCTTTGAGCAGCTGTGGTTATACGCCATCCAGTTCTTGTCCAATCGGTTTTACAAGTAGAAGTTTCTTTACGTCCACTTATCTGTGATCCTTTGCGATTTTGGATGTACAGCGGTTCAGACGCTTTTTTGAAATTAATTGGGGGATAAGTTGCATATACATTGTTTTTTCATATATTTGTATCACCCAAGCAAAGAGCACACAAAAGCTATTCTACCTACCTTACTTCTGACATGCCCTATCAATGTCCTAGATAGGTTTGTCTGAGGGATTTCCATTTTTTCGTTTTCGTCTTATTGCTAAGACCTTGTCTTAAGCACATCACTATAGCCATTGGTCTGATGTGTACCACAGATAGAGTCTCCGAGCAAACACTATCCCTTATGCTCCTCTGAGAGCTTCTTGAACAACACTGACCGTACGAATTAATGTAGTGCCAAAGAATGGTACTGTATTGACGTTTTCCTACCTCGCGGATAGATCCGTATTTAGGTAGCCCTAGTTTTGTATTGACTTCAAGCAGCTACGAGCTGTAATATTTAACGGGATAAATCACATGAAAATGAAAATGTTACTAAACAACGACCTAAAAGTCACTGGACACTGTACTAGAATCATTATTGTTGAAACGACTGGACCTACTGCAACACGGCGCTGATGGAATGACTATGTCATACTTTTAAGGTACTGTTTGCGGTAGATTTAAAATGCTGTTAGTCAGTATTTTGATTCATTTGAGTTGCTTTAAATGATTAATGTGTATTGTAACAATAGTAAAGTGTTTGTCCAAGGTTTCACATCGTGGCAAGACTATCTTTGTATCAACAAATCACATGAAAGAAAGACTACCGTGGGCTTGGTGCCTAGAAAGAGAGCTATGAGATAGTCAATTTCTTCCCCCCTTAAAGTCCCTTCTCTGGAAATTAGCCAGGGCGGGGACTTTTTCAAGTCGCGAGTTATATTTGTTCCCGCGTCCCCGTGATATACCATTCGGTATAGATTTTTGAATATCATACCAAGAATTTCAGCCCTATGATGGGTTAGTTGAGTCGAACTACACGAATGATAGTAGCCTCGTTGATTGGCCCTGTATGCTGTTGAGCACAAGCCATTTCGAGATAAACTATCCTTTTAAGCAATTACAACGCCAGGAGAAGGGTTGTAACTAATAATACCGCGCTGAGATCCGAATGAAAATTTGGGCTGAGGCATATGCTATAGAACACTATTGTCAGAATTTTTTGCATATAAAAGGCTCAGATTGTGAACACACTAAAAGAACTGGCCCTTTTGTTGACCCGCAACAAGGCCAAATCCATAGAGGTACTCGATATCCGTAATCGGAGTGAATCAAAGATCAACGAGTTTTACTATCTCTTGACGGAGGGAGCATTCAATAATGATCAGGAGGCTGCGAAGCATTTCTACCCCAATCAGACTGGAAGCAATAGCAACTATCGTAAGCTGAAAGCCGCCCTGAAGCAAAGAATGCTCAACTCCGTTTTTTTTGTGGACGCCAAGAAAAACAACTACTCCGACCGGCAGACTGCCTATTACGAGTGTTACAAAGATTGGGCTGCGCTGAATATTCTCTTCGCTAAAAATGCCTACCAGGCTGCACTCGAGTTGGCCCAAAGAATCCTGCGTTACGCCGAGCGTTACGAATTTTCTGAACTCATTCGGGATGTATCTCGGGTACTGCGCCTACATTATGGGGCACAGCTTGGCGATGCCAAACAATACCGGCATTATCGCGACTTGTACAGCACCTACGCTGAGCTTTGCCGCTGGGAAGATCTTGCTGAACAGCATTACACTGACATCATGATTGAGTATGTCAATAGCAAGAGTAGCAAGGAGCACCTCTTACAATTTGTGGACGAAGCCATTGCAGAACTCCAGCCTATCTGCGAACAGCAAGATTCCTACCGCCTCAATCTCTATTACTACCTCATTCGCCTGATTCGACAAAATATGACTAACGATTTCCGAGCAGTGTATACGTTCGGAAGCGAAATGGCCGAGTTTTTTGAGGCCAAGCCCTATACCGCAGCTACTCCTTTGCAGATTGCGTACTACTATCAGCTGTTGGCGGCTACGCAACTGGGGAGGTATCAAGATGGAAAAGATATCGCGGAAAAGTGCCTGCTCCT
>JBCBWU010000418.1:0-2705 GCA_039816955.1 Bacteroidota bacterium | reverse complement strand
GCAAGATATTTCCCCCGCACTGGAAGCCATCACGGTTTTCCCGAACCCTACAGCTGACTATGTGCAAGTGCGGAACCCAGAGGGATTAAGCCTGCGCTTACGTTTATTGGATGCCAATGGACGTACCCTGTACCAGGATACGCAACAGCAGACGATTTCGGTTAATCAGCTACCGCAAGGTGCTTATTGGCTCGAAGTAACTGATATGAATACCGCCCAGCGCGTTTTAAGACAACTCGTGGTCCAGTAAGTCTTAAGCATATATTAAGATTGGACTCATCGCTGAACTGAATAAAAGGTTTTATTATTCTTCTGGTAGAACACCCACACACCGGAATGATAATGAAACCTTTACTCTCTTTGGTCGCTCTACTTGGCGCTTTAGCCCTATTTGCCCCCTGGCCAGCCTGGCCAGCTTATGATTGAGGGCTTGTATCAATGTCTAACGACGCCTCTAATAAATTATGGCTTTTGCATCAAAAGAATCCAATTAGGGCAAGCCATGTTTACTGCCGATTACTATCCATTTTTATGGTTCACGCTAGCCAATAACAGCGGCACTAAAAGTTGAGAAAACCGACTAGTGCTCCGAGATTACTTTCAGCTGAGTGACGGGAGCTTTGGCGTAGTAGCGGAAGTGGCCTATGCGCTAGCTTCACCGGGGCCTTCTTCCAACACCCTCTACATTAGCGAGCCCAGGTATTGTACTTGAGGATACAGTAGATGGCGCGAAAACCATCCCGCCAGTTGATCTTCTTACCCTCGGCGTATGTACGGCCGTAATAGGAGATACCTACTTCATAGATGCGAATATTGGGAATGCGAGAAATCTTAGCGGTAACCTCCGGTTCAAATCCGAAACGCTTTTCTTGCAAGCTCAACCCCTGTACATATTCCGTACGGAATAGCTTGTAGCAAGTTTCCATGTCCGTGAGGTTAAGGTTGGTTAATGCATTGGAGAGAAAGGTCAGAAACTTGTTACCAATGCTGTGCCAAAAGAAAAGGATACGGTGGGGCTTGCCACCCATAAAACGCGAACCATACACCACATCTGCTTGGCCATTTAGGATCGGCTTGAGTAAAATGTTGTATTCCTCAGGATCGTATTCCAAGTCGGCATCCTGAATAATCAAGTAGTCTCCTTTGGCAATACGAATACCCGTGTGCAGGGCAGCTCCCTTACCCTGGTTACGTTCGTGCTCGAAATAGGTGATGGGAAAGTCAGCATATTGCTGCTGGTACCGCTCCAGTGCACCCTTTGTATCATCCGACGAGGCATCATTGATGACAATAACTTCCTTGCTAAGGTTCCCATCTAGCTTTACCTCCCGTACTTTATCCAAGATTAGGTGGATAGTGGCTTCCTCATTATAAGCAGGAATGACAATCGACAGCTTCTGTTCCATAGGTCCTATTCATTAGCGCGCCAAAGGTAGTAATCTTTGGAATTAGCGTCAGAATAGGATTAGAATTAAGATTAAGGTTAGAATTAGGATTATTATGGCACACTATGGTAAAGCTTGTAGGGTAGCTTCAGATTGCACTTAAGCAAACTATCTCTCCAGTTTTAGGACTCCGAAGGCCGAACTAAATTCACTGCTTAACTAACCAAAGCCGAAGGCACAACCAATTCAATTAAAATGGCAATTACAATGTCAATCAAAATGATCCGCCTTCGCCTAAAGCTATGTCGGACGGGGAGTAACAGTAAACCTCCGTCGCTATAAGCTCTGGCGGTCGAAGAAAGTGAAAGTCAGGTAGATAGAATTTGAGTTCGGACCTTGAAACTTCTGAAACAATCAAACCCTCAAACCATCCAACCAACCAGAGCCGCAGGCTCAACCAATTCAACTAAATCCACCAATTCAACCTACCTCCCCTACCAAGGATTCTCCACATCCTTCCCCGAGTACTGATGGTCACGATCAATAAAGTAAGTGCTGCTATTCGAGCTCTTGTAAAAGGTGTCCTTCTTAAACACGCGCTGCAGCAAGGCTAAAGGGGTAAGAAGAGCGAAAAAGATGATGGTGAAAAGCACGCGACTCATGAACCAGCCAATACCCAGTGTGAGTTTCTCCCAGGCGAGTGCTATCCAGCGGGCCAAGGTACTGGACAAAAGAGCGAGTAAGGCAAATAGCATGGTGCCAACGAGCCAACGAGGTTCCTCTGGGAAGAAGAAATAATGAATGAGTAGCAAACCAAAAGTGATGGCAAGAACCGCTTCGTAAGGGGAGGATGGTGCCTTCTTGGTATTCATAATTAGAGGCTTGTCGCGGATGCGATCTAGAAGAGCGTGTAAATAAATGAACCCACCGCTGAGCTTTCGGCAAAAATGAGCAGCGCTCCAATCAATAGTACCACAATGATGATGGGTAGTAACCACCATTTCTTACGTTCCATCATGAATTTCCAGAGATCAGTCAAAAACTCCATAGCTGATAAATTATGACTGCCGTACTAGTCCAGTGCAAAGGTCTGCTCCTGGATGGCAGCGGTTTTTTCGTTTTGTGGTTGCTCCGTTTTTTTAAAGAGGTAGTCACCCATCACCAAATAGTCCATATTGGTGCGCATGAAGCAACGATAGGCGTCTTCGGGGCTGCACACCACGGGCTCTCCCCGCACCGGCTACGGTGTTTTAGTAAATACCAGCTTCAATGTGCGGGGAGAGCCCGTGGTGTGCAGCCCCGAAGACGCCTATCGTTGCT
>JBCBWU010000417.1:0-2754 GCA_039816955.1 Bacteroidota bacterium | reverse complement strand
CAAGCAGATACAACCGCACTAAAATTTTATTCTACAGATCGATCGAGCACGGATTGTAATTCTGGAGAGAGCATCCATTTATGTTGAAAAAAGATTAACTGCACCTCTTTACTCCGTAACCAATCTACAGCTTGCTTCAATTGCCACTTGGTGTCCCAGTGGCCAAATTCAGAGAGCTCTGCCACCACAATCCGGTGACGATCAGTAGAGTATAAGCTGGCAAGCAGTGTATTCAACAGCCATTTTGCGTCGGTAGTTCCATCAACTTTGTAATTCTGCTGCTGATTGCACTGGTTGAAACTTTTTTGCTCCAATATTTTCCCCAACAACTCCCTAATAAAGCGGTCTACCTGGTCTCCCAAAAAACCAATTCGAAAAGCAAACTCTCTTTTTGCAGGACGTAAGATCAGTGGCCAGAGCTGATGGGTCCGCTTGCTTTGGGAATTGGATAAATTATTCATTTAGTTCTCTAGCTTTAGATTCGTTTTAATAGGGGTAACAGAACGGTCTCAGGTTATATTTAGGATCGTAAAATCACCATAGCATTCTTTTTGCTGACAAAGATCAAGGCAATGATTTTTTGTTTTACCTAGAAAAATCCTGAATTTGTGACAATAGCGTAGCCCTACTGCTATACACCCCGTATTTACTGTCTTTTTCACCTATGCCTGTTATTCATCTCTTAGACGAAAAACACGACTATGGCGTTTAGACCACTTCACCAATTGCTCCATGCCTTGACGGCACAGGAAAAAGAAGTCGTACGCCACGCTTTCGAAGACCGAAAGCAAAGTAAGCAGCTATTAGTTTTTAGGTATTTGGATGGGCTTGCCGGTGATTTCTACCAAGAGCACTTCGAAAAATTCTGCCAGACACATGGATTGACTGACGCCAACCTGCGAAAAATTAAACAGCGCCTAACTGATGACATCGTCAATCTATTACGAGAATACCATGCTGCCAAAGACCCCATTTTTAAGCTCCAACAGTTACTTGCCAATGTTCGTTTGCTGGTGCAAAAAGAGCGTTTTGAATTGGCTAAAGACGAACTCAAAAAGGCCAGTAAGCAAGAGAAGAAAATCAACTCTGCAGGCATCCGGTACGAGATTCAAGCTCTCATGCTGGAAATATTGTTTTTGGAAGATCACAAGAACATTGATTCACCTCTCCAAGATCACCTCGACCAAGTAGACCAAGCGGCAGAAGAGTTTCGCCAAAATGCCACGATCAATCGTATCTACCACGCACTTTATCGCTATGGTATACGTAGAAAGGGGCAAAAATCGTGGGAAGAATTGGCTGAAGAGCTCCAGAGGATTCCTTTCCCCAAGAAGTTAGACCTTGTCGCAAAGTTCCGCTACATAAGCGCAAAAATGAAAATTGCCAGTTTACAGCGAGATCACCAGAAGGTTCTAAAATGGGCAAAGAAGGGATATGAAATTTTCACCGAGAAGCCAGAGTATCGTAGTCGAGAAAGCTATATTCGCTACTTCATTGCTATCATCGATCATAATTTGATGGCCCTTATTCTTCTTGGACGCTACAATAAATTGTCGCCTCTTCTCAAAGAACTGGAAGAGTTGGTTATTGAAGAGCCAATGTATGAAGCTAAGCGTTATGCTACACTAATTTATTATCGTTTAACAGCCTTCTGCAATAGCCAGTCTCCAAAAACTGACATTCAGGAAAAAGAGATTGAGACCCTCAAGGTGCATTTTGAAAAGTATCAGCAAGGAATGCTGCCTGCCCGACGCTTAACCATTGAGTTTATGTTCAGCTGTATCTACTTCCTTCGGCACGACTATGCTAATGCAGAGGGTTACTTCAGGAAATTTGATATCCATAAATCCAACCACCTGCGTCCTGATATTTTACGTATTATCCTGGTCATGCAAACCATCGTTGCTGCCGATGATGAGCAGCAAGAATTTGATATCGTTGATCCACTGATCAACCGTAACACTACCCGCCTGGAAGATTGGAATGGCTTGCACCGCTACGAACGAATTGCCTTTCGTTACTGTAACCGACTCAACGAAGCACGTGGCATGTGGCGCCGGGAGCGTGAAGACCTTTACGTAAAGTTCTACTTTGAACTAGAGGCCACTAAAGATGCTGATACGGGTAGATACCATCCAGGTGCGGAGATACTGATGAAGTGGCTCTTGCCAAAACTTCCTGACAGCCCCGATTCCTTAGCCGCTTAGGAGGCTCAAACGAATTGGTTGGTACTTAACTACGTCGACTGGCTAAGCCGTTCGTAAACGGAGAGCCCCTTCCGATAAAGTGCCTCAATGGTATCGCCTTTGAGCAACTTCCCGTGCCGGTATAAAACCAGGTAAAAGCCCAGTCCCTCTAAGGTCCAACCTTTTTCCAGGGCGAAAAAGCGCAAAACGGGTTCCTGGAAATGGTGCCGAATGTACTCTTCGTCTTCCCCGACCAGGCGGTAGTTGTGCGAAAAACGGGGGTACTCCTCAAAATCGATATCCTCGGTAAGGCCCAGGCTTTCGCCAATACGGTGAAAGAAATTCTCAGGATGCATATAAAATTCGGGCAAACCTAACTTGCGCGACTCCAGGAAGAATACCGTTTGCTGCACGCGCTTGGTCGACTTCCCCATCCATTTCAGATAGCGGTAATCAAAGACGTTCACGCGCGATTCCATCATAGAATGCTCCTGACTCAGGACGTGACGTACCCGCCCGCGAAAGCCACGCCGAAACAGTCGGAAATCCTGTACCTGTTGGATAATAC
>JBCBWU010000416.1:0-2823 GCA_039816955.1 Bacteroidota bacterium | reverse complement strand
CTCCAGTTCTAATAGAACTGGAGCCAATAGCAAAGCGCGTATCAGCGGTAGCCGGTATTTCTTCTTCCATATTGCGGTAGCCAAAGCCATCCGCGAGTAAGACCTCATCTTGATAAAAAATTCCTAAGCCCAGTCCTGGTACTTCAGCTCCTTGGCGGAATGAGTCGACCAGATTTTTTATCAACTCCACTTTTTCCATTAGGGCAGCTTGTGCAGCTTCGTCACGCTTGTCAAAGCTGAGGTCCAGTGATTGGCCGCCCTGGCTGAAGGTGCCTTCCAGGTGACCATCAGACCAACTGCCGTCGTAACTGGCTTGGCCGGGTACTTCCGGTAACTTAAAAGAAAGTGACGCTCCATCAATACTGAGGTCGCTGAGGGCCATGCTCTTGATCATCTGCTGTGGAATGTCGAGGGTGCCCACCCACCCAGCATTTGTTGATGTTAGTTCGATGTGCATCGCCAGTTCCATGCCTGGAATTTTGAGTGTTCCGTCCCAATCACCAGCCCAGTCTTTTGTCTGTTGGGCAGTAGCGAATTGTGATAGGCTTAGGAAGGCTAGGAAAAATACTGCGAAGCGAAATCGAGGAAATAAGTTCATATAGGTTGGTATTTTGCGATGACTTTGTTGTATTAGTCGAACTCATACCTCTAAATATTACAGAAGGTACAGACTAAACGCTCACAACTTCAGTCAACAATGTAGCAACCCTGTCGAGCTTGTTCAGGCTCTTTCAGACCAATACTAGAATTTAGATGATCAACGGAAAGTGGTTTTTTTATACCAGCGTATCCTTCCAACGCCAGAGATAACGAGTTGCCACCGTGCGGTAGGGACGCCAGGCATCGGCAACTTTCAGCATTTGTTGTTCTAGCTTTTTACCGCTGCCCTTTAATTGGTAGAGCTCTCTCATGCTTTGCTGGATAGCTAGATCACCAGTGGGGAGGATATCCTTACGGCCCAGGCTAAACATCAAGATCATTTGCACCGTCCAGGTGCCCACTCCTTTGATTTGAGTGAGTTCACGTATGATGTAGTCATCCGGTACTTTAGACCAATCTTGACGGAGCAAATCATGGTCTACGAAATGCTGGGCCACATTTTGAATGTAAGTAGCTTTCTGACGCGAAAGACCTACTTTGCGAAGGGCGGTAAGATCAAATTGCAGGACGTCTTCCGGATGCGGATAACCGTCGTTGAATAATTGTAAAAAGCGCTCATGAATAGTAGCCGCGGCCTTGCCTGATAATTGTTGGTAAACAATAGCTCGTAGCAAACGCACGTACACATCGGTGGTCAGTTCCAAAGGCTCCAGTCGGATATCATTGAGTAGTGGAGCAAACACTGGATCCTGTGAAAGATGCTTCTTTGCCTTGCTGCTTGCTTTTGCCATGAGCTATGGATTTTTTTGGTTGCACGGTATTTGTAAAGCTATTAATGGACCTGGAAAGCTGCCTAGTTGAATTTGACAGCGATGGTCTGGCAAGGGATTTAGGAAAGTATCAGAAGCTTGAAGCAGACTTTTTTGCCAGCTAATTTTCAAAGGGGCCTTTAATTTAAGAAAAGTTTGGGGTACGTGGAAGTCTTACCCTATTTTTGAAACCATTAAAATTGGAGTTTTTTGACCAAAAAGATATGAAATGCGCTATGCTGCCCTTCTCCTAGTTCTGTTCTGTACGAGCCAGATGAATGCTGCTGATGATTTTCAGTGGCGGGATAAGATTGATTCAGATATTATGACCAGCCTTCTCACCGGAGCAGAAGTGGAAGTAATAGTGGCCTTTCACGCTCAGGCTGATCTGCATATGGCCAGTCAACTGCGAGGGAAAGCAGCAAAAGGCCGTTATGTATTTCAGCAAGTTCAGGCAGTAGCTAACGAAAGCCAGGCGATAGTTCGTCAGCTATTGGATGTGGCGGATGTCAGTTATAATTCCTTTAGCATTGTCAACGCCTTGTACACAAAGGTTGATCTAGCTTTAGCAGAACAGATTGCAAAACGCCCTGAGGTTGCCAACCTGCAACCTAATCCCTGGGTAATGCTAGACCGCCCCACTCCGGATCTGAGTTTGCAAAACAACAGTCGGGGCGTAATTGAGTGGGGTATCGAATCCATTAATGCAACCGCAGTCTGGGACTTGGGTTACCTCGGCTCAGGAGTGGTTATTGGCGGACAAGATACCGGCTACGATTGGGAACATCCGGCCATTCAAAATCAGTACCGTGGCTGGGACGGGGCAGCGGCAGACCATAATTACCATTGGCACGATGCTATTCGAGAAATTAATCTGCTCCACGGCGACAGTATTATCAGCCCAGACAACAACCCCTGCGGATTGGATGTAGATGTGCCTTGTGATGATCATAATCACGGCACCCACACCATGGGCACGATGGTAGGAGATGACGGTGATGAAAACCAGATTGGAGTAGCGCCACAAGCCCGTTGGATTGGCTGCCGCAATATGGAGCGTGGCTACGGAAGCCCAGCTAGCTATATTGAATGTTTTGACTGGTTCCTGGCGCCTACCAACTTGGAAGGGCTTGAGCCAGATCCTGATGCGGCGCCGCACGTCATAAGCAACTCTTGGCATTGCCCACCAATGGAGGGGTGTAATCCAGATAATTTTGCCTTGATGGAAACGGCCGTGGAAGCGTTGCGAGCTGCAGGGGTAGTAGTAGTGGTATCAGCGAGTAATGATGGTCCGGAGTGTAGCACAGTTCAGAACCCTGCCACCATTTTTTCAGGGTCCTTCACCGTTGGTGCAGTCAATGATGTTGATACCGTTGCTAATTTCAGTATCCGTGTGCCGGTTGCTTCCGACGGC
>JBCBWU010000415.1:0-2875 GCA_039816955.1 Bacteroidota bacterium | reverse complement strand
CGTCTGTACGTCCCTGGCTGTAGCTATTGATTTTTACACCTTCGTATTTGTGTGTGAAAAGTCGATTCATGGAGTTTGATTAGCCCAATACTCGATCTTCTCCCAGGAACGGCTGGTGATACTGCCGCTCCCCGGTAGCCTTGTGCATAGCATTGGCCACCGCCCCGAAAATAGGAGGGAAGGGGGGCTCACCTAGTCCGGTAGGAGCGATTTCGTTTTCTACGAAGTGCACTTCAATTTCCTTAGGTGCTTCGCCCATGCGGATCATCCGATATTGGTGGAAGTTGGTCTTCTGTGGCACTCCTTCGTCAAAGGTCATTTCGCCGTAAAAGGCATTACCAATTCCGTCCACAATACCACCTTCAGCCATGTTGACTGCGGCATCGGGGTTGACAACGATACCGCAATCAATGGCGCAGGTTACTTTCTGTACCACGGGCCTACCATCCTCTATCGTTAAATCCAGCACGTGGGCGGCGTAGGAATTGTGGCAGAAATAGGCGGAAACACCTCGGCTGCGTTTTCCATCATTTGACTCCCAAGCTGATTTTTCTCGAACCAACTCTAATACCCCAGCGTAGCGAGCTGCATCGTAGTCGTTTTCCTCTCCGACGGGATCATTTTCCGCTCGTTGCAGGAGGTCCAAGCGGAAGGCAATTGGGTCCTTGCCCATAGCCTCGGCCAGTTCGTCGAGGAAGGACTGTTCGGCGCCAGCCATAAAGTTAGATCGGGGCGCTCGGAAAGCACCGATGGTGATGTTAGAATCAATCGACCACTCTTCGGCCAGGTAATTGTCAATGGCTCCTGCCGGAAAACGGTTGGCAAAAAGTGGGCTTTCTGGTACACCTCCTGCTTTTACATGAAAGGCCAGGAGCTTATTGTCCTCATCCAAGGCTGCTCGGTAGGTAGCGTGGTACGCTGGACGATAAGTACCATTGGCCATGTCATCTTCGCGGGTATACATCAGTTTGATCGGGGCACCAGCTTGTTGAGAAATCAGTGCGGCTTCTAGCATATAGTGCGAATAGGCGCGCCGTCCAAAGCCGCCACCCATGCGGAGCATTTCTATTTCGATATCCTCCGCCGGGATGTCCATGCGGGCGGAAATAGTGGGCTCGATTAGGCCTGGAATTTGCAATGGTCCAGCTAGCCACACCTTGTTGTCCTTCACGTGCGCAAAGGTGTTGATGGGCTCCATACAATTGTGCGCCAGGAAGGGAGCTGTGTAGGTACGTTCGATGATCTGAGCCGCATTTTTGAAAGCATCTTCTGGAGTCCCATCCTTGCGAACGACCTTGCCCGGCAAGGCCGCTAAACGCTCCATTTCTTGCTGATGAGTGCTGGTGTTTTCCAAACCGGCAGGCACATTTCGGACCACCGTCCCTTGAAAGCCATGGACAGTTTCGGAAAAGGCCTCGGCTAGTTTCCATTCTACCTCGATTGCTTTTTTAGCATTCATTACTTCCCAGGTAGAGTTGCCCACAATCGCCACTAATTCGGGGAAAGCATTCGTGTCAAATCCACCTTTTACAAAGTCGTCCTTGTAGGTTTTTATTGGGAATACGTCGACGATGCCCGGCATCGATTTGATGGTAGAACCGTTAGTTATGGATTTGAACTCCATACCAAAGGCCGGTGGTTGGACAATCATTGCCGTCAGCATACCTTCTTGGCGGTAATCGAGTCCGTATAGTGGTTGTCCAGTGACAATTTTCAGGGCATCAACATTCTTTTTGGAATGTCCAATAATCCGGAAGTCTTTCACATCTTTTAGCGTCACTTCTTCCGGAATGGGTTGTTGGGCAGCTGCCGAAGCGATCGCTCCATAGGTTATAGACTGTCCACTTGCTTCATGATGAAGAACGCCCGCGCTAGTAGTAATCTCTTTTGCGGGCACTGACCAAGCCTGTGCTGCGGCTGCAACCAGCATATGCCGAGCTGAGGCACCCGCCATACGTAGACCTTCCCAACGGGTCATTATACCCATACTACCTCCAGTGAATTGCCGGCCGTATTTCTCTGCGTTGAACGGAGCTTGTTCGGAGATGACATTCTCCCAATCTACATCCAATTCCTCGGCTACAATCATGGGCATGGAGGTCTTGATGTTTTGACCAAACTCCGGGTTGGGCGTCATGATGGTCACTACGCCATTGTCGCCAATTTTGAGATAGGCGTTAATATCAAACCACTCTTCTGGCATAACCAGACCGGGTGCTTCTTCAACGGCTGGTTGGCAGCCAGCTAGCCAACTAAAACCTAGTAGCATGCCGCCGCCAGTGAGGGCAGAAGTCTTTAAAAAGGAGCGTCGATTGTAGGAGGTCTTAACGAGTGACATGTGAGGATGGATTTTGTGGAGTGTGGTTGATGATGGAGGTGCTTTACTGACTAGCTGCAGTTTTAATAGCCGCCTTAATACGCGTGTAGGTGCCGCAGCGGCAGATGTTGCCGTGCATCGCCGCGTCGATATCACGATCGCTGGGGTTGGAGTTATCCTGTAGCAGTGCCGCAGCACTCATGATTTGCCCAGCCTGACAATAGCCGCACTGCGGAACATCGTGCTCAAGCCAAGCCTGTTGTACGGGATGGTCTCCGTTCTCAGAAAGCCCTTCAATAGTGGTGATGGCTTGTACTCCGATTTGGGATATCGGAATTACACAAGCCCGCATGGCAATTCCATCTAGGTGGATAGTACAAGCACCGCACTGAGCAATGCCACAGCCATATTTTGTGCCCGGTAAATTAAGATGATCCCGTAATACCCATAGGACGGGAGTGCTAGGGTCTACATCTACTTCTTGCGTGCTTCCGTTGACGGTAAGTTTAAATAATGCCATGAGCTGAAAATTAGATATTCGGTGCTTTCCAAATATAC
>JBCBWU010000414.1:0-2876 GCA_039816955.1 Bacteroidota bacterium | reverse complement strand
CGTGCAATCGGAGCCAGAGCTCCACTTTGGTCCACCCGTTGGTTTTGAGGACGCCTCACCGGTGAGTTTTATTGATCAACTCAGTATTCCTATGCTCTTAATCTCCGAAGGAGGCTTGTACAACTATACTAACCTGTACGAAACAGCCCTCTGGGAAAGTGAGTACCGTGACTGTCAGATCTTGCACGTCTTTGATAAGGACCACGCTGGGCTCTGGCGAGACATCTCACACGCGGAGGAGAGTTTTACGCGGGAGGTGATGTTGCAGTTTATCCGGCAACACGGGTAAGTTTGAGAACCACTAAAGATACCCAAGAGCATCCAGTTTTTTCTCTTAGGTGCCCTTTGGTGCCTTGGTGGTTTCAATATTATTTTCCAAGGTCAGTAGCCAACCCCTGTACCCTCACGCCGAGATCACCATTAATCGACATCACCACCTTGATCCCTTCCGTGGTTAGGTAAGCATTATAAAGTTGTAGTTCATCCAAACTCCCTTGTAAGCGTACTCCAGGATTCACTTCATAGTCCGCTAATTGCTCTTGCATTTGAGTTTGGGCTTCCTGTAAGTTATACTCCAGGAGATAATCCATATTCTCCTGCAATTTCTTCTTAAGTGTACCCTTAGCCAGCCAAGCAGCAGACTTCAAAAGAAAGTTTTTACTGTCTAAAGTATATTCGAGATCTTCAATTTCAATGCGGTTACGACGGGCATTAAAGACGGGCTCGCCAGTTAAATAAATGCTGCCGTTGTAGCTACCCGACATCTGAAGGTTGACCACGATATTGTTACCCTGGCCATAGAGTTCTACATCTTCTACTACGACATAGCGTTTGCCTTGCTCGAATCGTTCACCTTGGATGGACTGCTTGGTCAAGCGCTGCGCCTCTTCATAGCTGACTGTAGCATCGAGGAAAATCTGGAAACCACTGGGCGCATCAGGATTGAGGTTGCGGTATTGAAAATTGGGTAAAATACGAGGGGCAGGAACAATAGGACGGGGACCAAAGTGGAGCTCTGGCTCCGATTGCACGACAATGGTGGCATCTAGGGTGTTACCAGAAGCACGCACGGGGGTCATGCCAATATCCGTCGGATTAGCCACTAGCCAGGTCTGATATTCTGGAGAAACTTCATAAGGTTCAAAGAGCAATTTCCAGGCATCACCTACCGCCTGGTCCAATTGGAAGGATTGGGCGACCATCGTATCTATATTGGTGCCAATATCTTCGGTACTTCGCCGAAGAATAGCATTGGCAATGGATTGAACCGGAATACTCACGCCAGCCATGCGCAGCCGAGGGCGTTCCGTCCATTCATGGGTTTGCAGTTCTGTATGTGTTTGCAGTTGCCAATTAGAATTAATCGACCAAGTAGTTCTGAAATCCAGGATTAAGCCGGCAGTAGCTTCAACTCGACCGAAACCCAGTTTGTACTGAATCCAAAGGTCAAGTGGGACTTTATAACTTACGGCATCCTGCTCCACACCCAATTTGATATTTCCATCCTTGCGAGCGCTAACCTTCATATTATCGCCATCATCAAAACTATCATCCTCGTACAGCTTATCCGTCAATTGCTGATTCAGTGATTGCTCCATCTTATCCATATCAATCTGGATCGGAATTCGAATGACCGAAGTTTGCCGGGTAAAACGGTTATCTTCATTGTAAGCTTCCACAGGACGAGCAGGTTGAGTGCTTTTACAAGCAAAAAATTGAGTAACAAGTAGCACGAAGAAAATGAGCTGGTAAAGTTGGAAACGCATGAGTTCAAAACTTGGACGCGTAAAAGTAAGAAATATCGATGGCCGTTAGTTTTTTTTAGACGATTTGCAACCTTACCCAAAAAGACTTGTCTTTTCACACAAATAAAGACCCTTTTCTGAGTTTGAAATAGAACTATTCACCTGACTGAGAAGTGGTCTTTCTACTTCTTTCCACAAACTTTATCGCAATGAGACTCTTGTTGTTACTGTTTCTTACTACTGTACTTATTCCCCTTAACGCTCAACACAAATCAAGTAACCGGGCCTTTCTAGGGATCACCTCCACTCATTTAGACAACGACAAAGTAGACGCCCTGGACCTACCTACCAATGATGGTTCAATGATCAAATACGTCTACGATGGAACCGCCGCCAAGGCTGCAGGCCTACAAGCATTTGACTACATCATTGGCTTTGATGATAATATGGTGAACAATAGCACCGACTTGGATGACCTATTGGCTATGCATCGTCCCGGTGATCAGGTAAAGGTGCAGCTGATTCGCCAAGGCAAGAAAATGAGTGTTCCGGTAACACTTGGTCGCCCCAGTGATTCTTCTGGTCATCACCACGGTGGCTCGGCCTTCTTGGGCGTACGGGAGCACGACCGTAACGATGATGACGAAGTAGGTGTTCGCGTAGAAACTGTACGTAACTCTTCTGCCATTGATCTAGGTTTGGATGATGGAGATGTCATCACTTCCATTAATGGAAATAAGATGGTAGATTGGCACGACATCAGTATCGTCCTCAATAACATGGATGCTGGTGACCCGATTGAAATCACCTATTTACGTAATAACAGTCCACAACGCGCCACTGGCAAGGTAGGTGGTGAAGATGACTGTGATGATAATGGCGGGCGTGGCTATTTGGGTATCTACTCTGGGCATATGGATCGTGACAAAGCCAATGAGCTCGATCTTCCTTCTCCTTACGGTAGTTACGTAAAGCGGGTCATTCCTGGTTCTGGCGCTGCAGCAGCGGGTCTTGAACCATTGGATTACATTGTCGCTATTGACGATTATCAAATGAGTGACGACCGTTCGCTGACTGGCGCTCTTAATAAATTCGGACCTGGGGACGAAGTTGTAGTTACTTACATCCGTA
>JBCBWU010000413.1:0-2919 GCA_039816955.1 Bacteroidota bacterium | reverse complement strand
GATTGGGCAACAGCAAGCAATCAATAATGGACTTAAGGCTAACGAAAATTGGCTCACGACCTTCGTTGGTGACTGGCGATTCATCGTCATCCAGAATGGCATCTTCCACTAGTGCTAATAATTCTTCCTCGGCAGGATGTTGCTTAAAGAAAACGTCCAGGCGTTCGCGAAAGCGGTGGGTTTTGACGTCTTGTAAGAGGCCCCAATTTGTCTCCTCCGCAGCAGAAATTTGGCTTTCGTTGATAACATCCTGAGGACCATATACCCGGAAAATCGACTTCCAAATTACACAAACGAGAAAGAGGATAAACTCCCGTTCTTGCTCAGTAAAAACCTCAAATGTTTCTGAAAACAGGTACCCCAATAGCACGGGCTGGTGCTCGTCCATGAGTTCTATGGTATGTTCGATGGCCTTAGCAGAGGCACTTAGCTCTTCTGTAACCTCATCAATAATGAAAGCTTCAATCATCCTAGTAGAGTGGGCTTTTTTGCACAGGCCCAACTCAAAGATATCCAGCACTAGGGCATTTCCAAAATTACCAGCTCGATTCGTTCATTTTTTTGCCGTGCCTGTGGATCAGCAGAAGAAACCAGTGGAGATAAGCCACCATAACCCCGGTAACTGAGTTGCCGTTCCGCCACTCCTTGCTGCTTCCAAAAGTCAACGATCGAGGCAGCTCGTTGATTGGTTAATTGTTGTGCTTCGAAGACCGCCACAGCGCTATGCGTATGGGCCCGCACCTGCACGATCAGCTGTGGATGTTCACGTAAAACCTTTGCCCATTGATGTAAAACGTCTTGTGTGCTGGGGATCAAAGCGGCATCTAAATCTGCGAAGCGTACTTGCTGTAACACCAAGGTTTGACCAGCTTGCAGTGGCTGGCCCGTCTGAGGGTTTACCAAAGCGAATCCTTCTGCGCCCGCTCGAGCTTGCCATTGTTCGTTAGGCCTTGGGGTGTCAGCTTGAAGTGAGGTCCGAATATCCGACTCCCAGTCATTTGTGCCAGCAGGCATAGCTGTTGGGTAATCATAACTTGCCGGCATCTGGGTATCGGGATAAGCCGGGCGAACTGGGCTAGCGGGAGTAGTCATACTACGTCCCTCTTGCAAGTTGCGACCAATCTCCATACGTAGTTCTTCTGGATTAGTGGCAGGTGTGGCATTGGGAGTGGATCCCTTAGTTTGGACGGCCCCACCACCAGATTCGGCACCTGACCAAAGGTAGTCGGCATCTTCCGCTCTGGCTGTTTCTTCTGCTTGTTGTTCTTCAGAAGTCTGGTGGTAGGCTCGGAAACGGGCTTTCATACTTTCGACTTCTGCACGGTTATCCGCACGGCGTTGCTCCTCTTCACGGGTGAGAGGTCGCCGGATTTCCCAACTATTTTGTGGCGTTGCTAAGGAATCTGGAGCTACTTGTATCGTGCGCACACTATCCTTTTGCACCGCAGGCTGTTGGGCTTGCAGCGCGAAAGACAACAGGCAGCCCATCATCAGGGCAAGTGTAGTTTTCATAGCTAACAGCTTTGCTGTTATGACGTTCAGAACAAGGAAAGTAACAAACTTAAAGACCGGCTACTCCTTGTTGTGATCAAAGATAAGGTTTCCTTTTTGCCACACCTGCTCCAAATCGTAGAGGGATTCCATATTCTGCAGTAGATCATCCGGAAGAAGGAGAAAAGAAGCCTCCATCCCTTCTTCTAAACGGTGCTGATCTGCTATATTGAAATGGGCGGCACCTAATGCTGTGGCTCCCGCCAGACAGTCCTCTGCGGGAATACCAGCATCTTTTAATAAACACAATTCATCGTAGAGGTCTGTTCCGTAATTGATGTTAAAATTTGGAGGATCGGTCCCAGCCAGTACATCAACACCTACCTCATACAAGCGTACCACTTCTTGTAATAAACTCGCACTGTCCAGCGTATTCTCCATAGCTGTCCCTTGCTCCTTCATGATTTGGATCAGCTTTAGGTAGGTCAAAGCAGTAGGTACAATAAATAGGTCATCACGGGTGGCAAATACTTCTAGTTCTTCCTCTGTCATACGGCGATCAAACCAAATGTGTACCAGGCCGTCAATACCACGTTTAGCTAATTCGACCGCATCTTCACAACGCGATACGTGGGCCACCGCTTGGAGGCCGTTTTTGTGCGCCGTTTGGATGATGGTATCTACCTGTTCATAAGTGAGTGTTGGCCGCCGGTGTTCCAATAGAATCTTGATATAATCTGCACCTTCAGCTACCCGGTTTAAGACAAATTGACGAGCTGAAGTGGTGCTGTCAATTGTTGGCACAATCAGACCAAACTGGGTGCCGTGCCCCTCTGGAACCGTTGCTCCTGGGCCCGCTGCGTGAAAATTAGCATAGCCAAGAGAGTCCTTAAACTGACTCAACCACTGGGTGGCAAAGGATGATCCATGCATATCACATAAACCAAGTACACCGGCCTGAGCTGCCATCTGGAGATGTGCTGGAAACCAGGCGTGCACATGCGCATTCATCAAGCCTGGAAGGAGGGTCTTACCATTGGCGTTCAGTGTTTTCGCTGCGCTATGCTGTCGATCTAGCTCTGGTCCCATAGCTACAATCTGGCCATCCTTCACGGCTAAATCCGTTTGCTTAAGCACCTTTGTACCCGTAAAGATTTGGGCATCAGTAACCAATAAATCCCAGGCGGGAGAGTCCTGGCCTTGTAATTTAGGTAAGAGGAATAGGATAAATATGAAAGATAGGTACCTCATTAGGTGGGGATTTGTCCTTTTCAAAAATAAAATTCGACCGGACGGTCAGGTAGGTTATTCGACCAATACTAAGCATTCTTCGTTACAGAACACCGATATTGGAAGGTCTGACAGTTGTTGAAATCCTACCCATTCTTGCTGATATTCAATTTTTCGACAGCAAGGGCAGTAGAGACA
>JBCBWU010000412.1:0-2966 GCA_039816955.1 Bacteroidota bacterium | reverse complement strand
CCACACCGACACAGATTAAAAGAGCAGTATCAGAAGGTTTGGGAGTCACTATAGGGCAACTCTTTGCGGATCAACCCTTACCTTCTCCGCCAGTCTATTATGACTATGAGAATGATCCTAATGTACCATTAGGAGAAACCTGGATTTCCAGCCTAGCACCAAACCCCTTACCTCCCGGCCTTTTTGGTGCACGCCGGCGCTCTTTGCTGTCATGGCAGCTGGGTTTAATGATGCAGGGGGGTGCCTCCATACGAGAAAAGATGGTCTTGTTCTGGCATAACCACTTTGCGCTAGAGGACAATAACGGACAACGTGGTTACCAATATCTCAATACGCTGCGCACCAACGCCTTAGGAAACTTCCGCACCTTGGTAGAGCAGATCACTGTTGATCCTTCGATGCTACTGTACCTCAACGGCCACCAAAACAGTAGGCAAGCACCCAACGAAAATTACGCACGAGAACTCTTAGAACTCTTTACTATTGGCCGTGGCGAGGCAGTTGGCCCAGGTGACTATACCAACTACACGGAAGACGACGTAGTGCAGATGGCCCGAGCTCTGACGGGCTGGCGAGCTGTTTTCCTAGATACTGGTGTACCGGCGGGGATTTTCGTACCTAATCGCCACGATACAGAAGACAAACAACTGTCACATCGTTTCGACAATGTGATGATCAGCGATGCTGGTGCTGATGAATACAAGGTGGTCATTGGTCATATTTTGCAAAAGTCTGAAAGCGCCCGTTATCTCGCCCGCCAACTCCATATTTGGTTTGTGGGTGCGAACATCGATCCGGTAATTGAAACGAATATCATCGAGCCTTTAGCACAGATCATTCTCGATGATGATTACGAAGTACAGCGAGCTTTGGAGACTTTACTCAGCAGCGATTACTTCTTTGATACGAGCCACCGGGGTTGCATGGTTTCGCATCCGCTCGATTTCATGTTTCGGATCGTTACTACCATGGGAGTAGTGCCACTGGAGGATGTAGGACCATTAACTTACTACCGCTATTGGAATCAGTTGCGCCGTATCACGGAAAGCCTGGATATGTCTATCCTGGGTATTCCTTCTGTAGCGGGTTGGAGGCCTTTTTACCAGGCTCCAAATTTCTATGAGTTATGGATTAATTCTGTTTCGCTAACGATCCGCCAAGAGGTGGGTGATACACTACTCGGGGGTATCAATCAAGGTGGCGTACGCTGGGAGCCTGATCTACTGTCCTTTATAGCTGAAATGGATAACAACCTTGATCCCAATAGCTTATTAGAGCAATTGGGCTTGTACCTCTTCTCCTACCCCATCGCTGAAAACCAACGCAATTTCTTGAAAGAAATTCTCATTCCTGGCCTACCCGACTTTGAGTGGACAGTTGAATACGCTGATTACCTGCAAGACCCCGAAGATCCGGACTTGCGGAATGCCGTACTCACCAAACTAGAGGCAGTCTTTGGCACGCTGCTCAAGATGCCTGAATTCCACCTCATTTAATCACCACTCAAATTAACCAATGATGAAAAGAAGATCTTTCCTCAAGAAAAGCGGCCTGGTAGGTGCTCCATTACTATTGGGTGGTGTACCCGTTTCGGCAATTTCCGATCAAACCTTTTTAAATGCCTTAAACGGCGATAGTGACCGGGTGCTGGTACTGATCCAGCTGAACGGCGGTAACGATGGTTTGGCTACAATCATACCCCGCGACCAACAGAATAATCTAGCGCTGGTGCGCGAGAACATTGTGATTCCCGAAAATCAGTTTTTGAACATAACGGACACCCTGGCCTTGCACCCCTCCTTGACGGGCTTGGAAGAGGTATTTAACGAAGGCAAAGCCAACATTGTCCAAAGTGTGGGTTATCCCAATCAGAACCGTTCCCACTTCCGTTCGCTGGATATTTGGCATACTGCTTCGGAGGCTAATGAGTTTTTGGATACCGGCTGGCTAGGCCGCTATTTGGACACCCAATTTCCCGGTTTCCCGGAAGGTTACCCCAATGATGACTGCCCAGATCCACTGGCCATGACTATTGGCTCGGCGGTGACGGAAACCTGCCAGGGACTGAGTGGTAACTTCAGTCTGGCCGTAGTGGATCCAGAAAACCTGAGCGCACTGGCGGCACCAGCCAATAACGACCTCGCAGAAGGCTGCTATGGCACTCGCCTGGCTTTCTTGATCAATACCATTGAGCAGACCAATGCCTATAATGAGGTCATCGAAGCGGCCAATGAGCAGGGCGTGAGTTTATCTGATAAATACCCAGATGATAATACACTAGCAATCAAGCTACGCACCGTGGCACGACTGATATCTGGCGGCTTGGGCACGAAGATCTATGTGGTCAGCCTTGGTGGTTTTGATACCCATGCCGATCAAACGGTAGATGGGGAATCCACTACGGGTGTTCACGCGAACCTACTGAAAACGCTGGGTGACGCCATCTGCGCCTTTCAGGATGACCTGAAACTACTGGGACTTGAGGAACGCGTAATTGGTATGACCTACTCTGAATTTGGTCGCCGTATCCGCTCCAACGCCAGTTTTGGTACTGACCACGGTACGGCTGCGCCGCTGGTAGTCTTTGGTTCTTGCGTGAATGCAGGCGTGATTGGTGAAAATCCAGAGATTTCGGCAGATGTAGATAATCAGGAAGGTGTACCTATGCAGCACGACTTCCGCTCCGTCTACGGCTCTATCCTCATGGACTGGTTTGATGTTCCGGAAATGGAGGTACGGAATCTCTTGTACGAAGACTTCCAGCATTTACCCATTTTGCGTGATTGTTCGCTTACTGATGTTGCAGAGCCACTAGCGGGCGGCATCCCCGTTAAGCTCTACCCCAACCCGTTCGGCCAGCAAACTACCTTGGAGCTGACCACGGAAAACGAGTGGGTCAAAATCAGCATCTTCGATGTGATTGGTAATGAGCTGCGGGTAATTAGTAACCGCCAGTTCCCTGCCGG
>JBCBWU010000411.1:0-2995 GCA_039816955.1 Bacteroidota bacterium | reverse complement strand
GCCTGTACGCTTCTTACACTATACTGCCCCCCGGTTTGTCCTTCAAACAGCCAATAATCTGGCTGATATGCCGCTTGGTATTTATCCAATTCGACCAGAAATGACTTTGATAACGTAGTATACCGGTCTTTCTTCCCTTTTCCGCAGTGTACAAATATTTGCAGACGATCCCGGTGAACATCTGCCAGTCGCAGATTCACGACCTCGCTCAATCTCAAACCACCTCCGTAAATAATCTTCAAAATGCAACGGTGTTTAAGATTCTTTACCACAGCAAAAAGCCGCCTAACTTCTTCCACACTCAACACCGTGGGGAGTTTCTTCTGCCGCTTTGGTCGTAGGTCTATAAAAACGCGGTCTTGGTACTCTACCTTTTCCAACCAAAACTTTATCGCATTCAGTAATTGATTTTGGGTAGATTCCCCGTATTGGCCGGATCTACCTCTATCAACAATATACCGACGAATAACCTCATTCGTCACCTCCCCCAGCGATATTGCCGGATGCGCCAGCAAAAAACCTATCAAATGGCTTTTGTACGTTTTTATCGTCCGCCAGCTATATCGCTTTACCATCAGTTGCTCTTCAACCCGTAGTATAATTTCCCGGTGTGCCTCCGATAAGAATTCAAGCTTCTTATCCGCAACGACCTCCGTATTCATTTCTAATTGATCTGCCGTATCCCCTACGTATTCAACACGAATAGCCATTCCAGGAAAGCAACGCTCGAAATCAGCCTCTACCGGCAACGCCTTTCCCAAATAAGCCCGAAGCCTAGAAGAATAGGTCAGATCCAATCCATTCGCGCTGAAAATCCCCGAAAGCCCATCGATCCAACGCCCTGCTTTCACTTTATACCTATAAGCGCCCTTTATCAATACCCGCTCCACGGAAAACGAGACAAACTTCATCTTCATTTTTGTCCCCAAAGAACCACCCCCTCCCCAAAACTACTCGTGTATTAAACGTTTATTTACGTTTTTAAACGTTTAAAAACGCTTAGCAGTAGTGCAGTGCAAAAGCAACACGACTAATCTTGCATAACTGATGCTAATTTCCGAAAATACCCCATTTAAAGTAATTGATTATCAAGAGGATCAGAATCGACCTTATTCAATTTAGTATTTTGGTAATCTAAATTCCGTTAAAAAAGAAGTGCTGTTTGAGCCGACCCCGGAGGCGAGTTTCACTTCTTTTAGGAATTTAGATTACCAAAATGCGTTAAGAATTGAATACAGTCTTGGGTTTTTGGTTACTTTTGGGCTAAGCCAAAAGTAACAAAGAACTCACTATCAGCAAGTTACATAAACCAAACATGAGTCATCCCGAATTTTAGGATGACGCATAAAAAGGGCCTTTTGTGTATTTTCGAGGAGTTACCACACTTCCTGAAAAACGCAAAAGGCCCATGTTTTTAAAGCTACTACAAAATAAGGACACGAACCCCATAAATCAAAAAGCGGGTTCGTTTCTTCTCCATCAGATTGATCGCTACACCCGTCAAATTAGAGTTGATCTGGATGCTTCCATAGATAAGCGATTAGTCGACACATTTTTCAACCTGTTCGTTATCATTCTGATGTTTCGAGAACGGCGTATGGGTTTGTTATTGAGTGAGTTAGGTGGCTATTTATGCGGCCACGCCAAGGCGCCTGCGGGGACTAAACGTATTAGTAATCTGCTTCGATCTAAGAAATGGTCAGCCTCCTTGATCGACGATCACTTTTTCTCACGCACTGTCGAACGAATCACGGAGATGGCTGCTAGTAAAAAGCGTCCACTATTGTTATGGGACGATAGCCGGGTAGAAAAGCACGAAAGCTGGGTTTGCGAGGGGCTGTGTAGTGTTTGGAGCAGCAAAGCCAAGCGACTTACTCGCATCCGACCTGGCTATTTCAACCCACCAAAGCAACGTATTTGTGTACCAGGCTTCCAATGGACGGGTGTTTTCCTTTCTTGTCTGGGGCAACCTCCAAGCGTTTGTCAGATGACTTGGTGGACGACTAGAGGGAAGTACAAAGAAGATCCTGACAACATCATGTGGCGCTTACTGCGCAAAGTCAGTGAGCAGATTAGTCACCCCGTTTTGCACGTCTTTGACCGGGGGTACATTGGAGAAAAAGTGCTACGGTACCTGTTCAATTTCAAACAGCATTTTTTGATGCGCTGGAAGAAGAATGTCTATTTTTTGCATCAAGGACAAGCCAAGAAAATCGGCTTTATCTCAAGGTCGACGAAAACGGTGGCTAGCCGGATCGTCAGGGACAAAGAACGTAAGAGAAACAAACGGGTGGCGATCTGCTGGACCAAGGTTCGACACCCCGAACATCCTGATCATCAGCTTACTCTGATCATTATTCGAGATCAAAAGAACTATCAGGGACCAATGTATTTAGTCACTTCTGTGGACGTAGAGCGTGAAGAAACGGCCTGGGAAATGATGTACACTTATTTCCATCGGTGGGAAGCTGAACAGGGCTTCCGTTTTCTTAAATCCGAATTAGGGTTAGAGTCTCCAAGATTATGGTTCTGGGAGAACAGAATGAAGTTGATGAGTATAGTAACCTTGGTGTACGACTTCATGCTGAAAATGCTCCGAAATTGGAAAAGCTGGGTAAGCCCTTTCCTTCGTAACTACTGTCACAGAACGGGAGAGCGGTACCGAGTTGCCTCGATACCGCTCTACAGATTTAGAATGGCCATCTCGATATGCCTCACTTTGATGTGGGCTCAAAATTCGGGATGACTCATGTTTCACCAACAACAGCAAAATCTACTAACCTAGCTAGATGCTCCTACTGGGTTCACCTTACTCCGGGAACATCTGCCCCATTATATCCTTCAGCTGCCCCTCGGGCTCCGCGCCGTCGCGCGAAGGGCGATCGCTGCCCGCGCCGTGCATGCCGCCCGGGTGTCGGCCGGCTCCTCGGTCGGGGCCGCCCGCAGGCTCGGACGCGTCGGACTCGGGGCCACCCATACAAGGAGGTTCGCCGCG
>JBCBWU010000410.1:0-3094 GCA_039816955.1 Bacteroidota bacterium | reverse complement strand
GCTCATGCTCAAATACCACACTCTGTAGGCTATCGATTTCTTGGTCCCGTTGGTAGGCGCTATACAGGAGACGCTCCTGTTCAGTTAGGGCATCTCGTAGGGTTTTTTCTTCTTCCTGTACCTCCAACGGTAGACCAGCAAAGGTCATGGCACGATCGCTTTGTAGACTTTCCAGTAAGAGGATAGCTTTATTGCGAGCGTTTAAAGCGTAGGCTTGCTCCAAATATTTAGGATCACCAGTCTGACCGTACAGCCGTTGATTGAGTTGGATGCCTAGCTCATAGACTGGCATGACTTCTTGAATGATATAGTACTTGGATAAAGAAGACTGGTACGTCCTACGGCTCTGGGTGACCAGGCGGTTGAGGAGCATGACGTCGGCTAAGGCTTCCTCATATTTGGCTTGGCTGGTGAGGACTTGGGCACGGAAGGCGAGAATTTCTAGGGCTCGTTTGAAGGAGCCGACAATGGTGATTTCTTCATCAGTATCTAATACTGCTAATTGTGGAGCTGCTACATCCATGGCCTTGGCGATGAAGGACAAACTGTTTTCGTAGCGCCCCAGGGCGTGCTCTAACTTGGCTTTTTTGAAATAGATTTCGGCAAAGCGAGGACGGCGGCTGGTGCTATCTACTTCCAATAGCAAACGTAAGGCTTCGGTATAGTGATATTCTGCTTGTTCCAAATCCTTAGTCTGGAGGAAGAGTTCCAGAAGGTTGGCATGGGAATTAGAAATGTACGCAAGACTAATTTTATCTCTTTTAATTTGTAGGCTCTCCGTTCTTATACTAATTTCTTCATTTAGGTATCGAGTGGCCGACTCAATGTTACCTTGTTCAAGGAGGATTAATCCTAGGTTAGACAAATAAGCGGCATCTGTGGAGTTTATCTGTATCGCATTCCGGAAATATTTTTCAGCTTGGCTATACTCCCCTCTTGAAAGGTATACTAAGCCTAATTGATTCATTAGCGATTCTTGATAAGTAGAATTCTCATTAGTCTTTCTCAGCATAGTTTGACCAGTCTCAATTGCTGATTTCGTATCTCCAATTTTTCGATAGATTCGTAGAAGCGAGTAGTTATAGTTATTTTCTGTAGAGTCAAGACTAGATGGAGGAAGTACATCAGCTAATTTATCGAGCTTTTTTATTGCTGTTTGAATATTAATCTTCGCCATCTCATTTAAACCAATTGCCCTTTGCATTTCCCCAAGATTAAAATAGGAATTCGCTATCAATATATTACCTTCCTCAAAAGCTCTTTCATAATATTGCACAGCAGAATCAGAATATGCAATTGCAAGATTATCGTCAATGAAGTCTCGATAATACGCAACACTTTTCCTTTGATATAACATGCCCCAGATAGAATCTGTACATGTATGCTGCCTGCATAGTTTGAATCCTTCTGCAATAAAAGGAAGGCTTTTCCTGTCATCAGTAGCTTTTGCTTTAGCAAGTAAGGGTAAAACCAGACTATTTGCATTCTGCCCTAACAATATAAAGCTTGGCAACAGAAGTAAAATGGATATTAAAGTGATAATCAGAAAACCATAATTTCTATGAGGCATCATGTAAAAAGTGCTTTCTGTAATAAGGTTATATATTTTGTAACAACAAAGTTTAAGAAGAATAGTCACGTTTTATTACTTCTGTGCTTATAGATATAAATAACTACTTATCTAATGTAATTTTTTATCATGAAAACGATTGTAAACCTCTTTTGTGCTCTACTATTGTTTGGTTCTGTAAATGCTCAAAATTATGTTACAGATGAATTTATTGTGCAATACACTTCGGGTTCCACACCATCTGATCATAGCAATTTGAGAGCATTATACGGCATCACCGATTTTACCACTGTTAGTGAAGATGAAAAGATTGAAGTATGGACCAGTATCTCTTACCCAATTTTTTATACCGAAAACGGTGTCACAGACGAAATTAATGACCCAGAAGAGTTGTTGCAACATGTCACAATTCAGGAAGGTACTGAGAATGGATCAGATACCGCCCGTTCAAATGTACAAGATGGCGATCTACAATATATCCTTAGCTTGGTTGATAATGACGTGATCTATGATAATGGCACTTTTGATCCTTTACCTTTTTGTGATGCAGAGCATGACGCAAGACTGATTGGTCCCGCTTTATTACCCGGAGAGCAGGAGATTGATCTGAGTGTTATAATTGTTGATCAGCAAATTCCGGATTCGCTTGCTTCTCAGATTGAGTATCTAGATTCAATTGATGATGATTTAGCAATATCTCCAGGTGGACAACACGGGCGTAAAGTTTATTCTGTAGTCAAAAATCAACTAGAACAAGCTGGAGTTGAAAACACAGAATTCTACAATATTACCCTCTTTGATTCATTAGGAGCAGGAAGTTATGGCTTACTATTGTGGCATATCAGATCGTTGGCTAACAATCAAGATTTTAATTTGGGACAAAACATAGTGATGAATTTCAGCGCCAATATGATAATCAGCGACGCCGAGACCGATTTGATTCTATGGGATTATTGGGATCAATTTCTTTCTGAAAGAAATATTCTTTTAGTGTCTGCCGCTGGTAATCAAGGTATAATATCTGACAATATTTATCCAGGTTGTGCAGGGTGGCAAAATGAGATTACAGTTGCGGGAACAAGAAAGTGTTTTAGAGGCCCATGGGAGCAAAGTAACCGTAATCCACAGCACTTTGAAATTGCATCTGAAGCTAAGAATGTTCTGGTATTTGATGGTGAAAATTATCAACTAGCCAGTGGTACATCTTTTTCTGCTGCACAGGTTACTGGGGCAGCGGTACAATTGGCAGTGCGTTGCTCTGAATTTGACCCTGTAGCTATTAAGAGTCAACTATTGAGTACCGCAGATGAAAACCCATATTTGGCTGGAATGGTACAAAATGGGCGCATGCTCAATGTTACGAGTGCCCTTGAGACCTGGCAAAACTGTGGACTACAACAGATGGTGGTAAATAATTTTGATCATGCCTCACAAAGCTCAATTATCGATAGCCCCTCCCTCACCCTCCAAACCACCCCCAACCCCTTCTCCCAAAACGCCATCGTCAATATTGGGGTAGAAGTA
>JBCBWU010000040.1:0-41403 GCA_039816955.1 Bacteroidota bacterium | reverse complement strand
ATGTTTGGAATACTGCCTTAAAGTTACAGAATACTGCTCTCATGGGCAGAGGTGATTTTGATGCGTTTAACCTGTAAAGAATAAGGAGGAACAGGTTTTCTTTAACCAGTGGTATTACAATACCTTGATTGAAGATAAAATATTGACCATTATTATTGGTTTTAATAATGAAGAGACAAAGGAGGAGCTGTTGTCCTCTTTTAGATCCTCAGAGTTTATAGATTAGGAGAGTGCCCTCACGATAGTCTGCAGATCAGCCTCGCTTTTGGCTGCTCAGTCCTAAGTGTTGTGCGATTAGAAAAAGATGGATAGGAAATACATCAGACTTATATTCTTAGTAGCTAGCCTTTGGAGTATATGGGGCATAGCAGATATCCTATTTATTGGAGAGTGGCGTGCAGAAAGAGCACATGCTAGTATAAAAGAAAGTATCGTCAAGAACTACCATGAAAATGAAGCAGTATTTGATAGCTTAATTCTATTTGTCAACGAACTGGATTTTGATGGAGGAGTGCAGCTAGCGTTTCATGAAAAGAACGTGCATGCCGCGGTATTAGAAGACAGGGGAATTGACAGTTTGGCTATGAATCAATCATTTGCTGAGTATCACTTTTCGTTGGATAAGGTAAATGGAGAATATGACCAGTTTTTAAAACGGGTGGACATAACACGACTCCAATTTGAAACGCTGATTAATTTGCTAGAGGCTGGCGATTGCGAAGGTCTTGACGTCATGTCAAATGGCGAGATTTCATTGAGGTATGATGGTGTCGCCTTGTATAAATTTGAATATTACATTACTGACGCCGATTCAATTGATAGAGTAGATTATGTAAGGCTAGCCGACGGTATCTATGCTGGACTTTATGATAGTGGCTTGTTTTGTGGTAGAGTGATATTTGATAAATAGATGAGATATCGTCTAGCTAGTGGGAATAGTCTCGCCTCTCGACCGATCACATTCTGTGGTAGTTTGCGCAGTGGCGCAAAACAGAGAATTAAAAGATAGGCCTTTGGTAATGGAATTATTCGACCGCTTGGTGGTGTTAAGTTGATTGACCAGAAACGGAGATCAATGGAATACTATTACAAAGACTTCAAGAATGATGATGAATCCTGGTACAGCCTTGATGTGGATGTCAATAGCAGGCTAGCGCCTCGACTTAAAGTTTATTCCTACCGCAATTGTAGGTGTAAGGTTGAAATTGATGGTCACCCTTTTATGTGGGCTAGTACGGGAAGCGACTATTGGGGAACCTGGCTTTTGACTAAGGAACTTGAACTGGATGTTCAAGATATGTTTGTCTCTCCGATTAATTCCAATGATATCCAAAGGGTAGGTGTATCCGATTACTATCCGTTTTGGTCTAGGCATTTTTTGAAAGAGCTCTTGAGGGGAGATACCCCATTAGTAGGCTCTGGCAAGTGGAGACTCGTAAGAAGTGAACCCCAGTTGTCGGCAGTTAATTCTAAGTATGATTTTATATTTGATATTGAAGATGCCTTTCCTACCAGCTCTCCACGTTGGATCTCTTGGGATTTAAATGGCAGTCGCAGCTTGATTGGGATCAAAAAATCACCAGCCGAAAACTCGGGGAGGGTAAAATGGTACAGAAAGCTTGTCAGAGCTGGAAGCTGCCCACCAATATTAGTTTGGCTATTCAGCGCAATAGATGCTTACGTTATTCTTGATGGGCATGACCGTTTGAGCGCCCTTCAGCTTGAAAAACAGCCTCCAAAATTCCTTATCCTTCGAGAGAACATTGTTTTGGAAAGAAAGCCTAGCGTACAACGTCAGCAGAGCATTGAAAAGGCAATAAAGCACCGAAACAGTCACCGGTACAAAAGACCGCTTCGTACAGACGAGATTAATAAACTTCTGGTTAATGCTTATGATGATCGCCCAATATTAAATGCGATCACCAGAGCTAAGTATGAGAATAGGAAAGAAGCAGAATGGCACAATGAGGTGCTAAGTGAAAGTCATCAAATGGGGAGTGATCAAGCATTGGTTCAAATGATGATTGAAAGAGAAACACATGAGTTCTGAATCTTACTATTTGAATGAATAATCGGTAAAATTACCCACTGTATAGCCAGCTCGATTATTATTGTATCTCGACTAGTCAACCTAATCAGGGCCTAATATTTTAATCAATTTCTCAACATATGTTGAGAAATTCTGTCCATTGGCGTTCATAGCTTTGCATTCTCATAAGTATAAGCGATGAAACGTATCTGTGTTATTCTAATTGTCGTAATGGTACATCAGGTACTATTTGCCCAGGAACAGGATCACAAAGATTCAAGATTTTACTTCGGAGCCTCTTTGGGTACGAGTTTTCCCATTAGGGATTTTAAAGAGGTTGAGATTAATAACCCAGATGCTGGTTTTGCAAAAAACGGTCGTAAGTTTGATATCTATGGTGGACGTTTTTTGAATGACCAACTTACCGTGACAGGTATCCTCCGGTATCAGTCATTTGACACGGATATTGATGGCCTAATTGAGATTTTTAATACAGAAGACCCCGGAGCTGATTTTAGGGGTACATCAGAAGATTGGGAGGCTTACTACCTTTTATTTGGTCTCGCTTACCGAGTTGTGGTTAGTCCTAAGATAGATTTCTTTCCTCGGTTTGGTCTAGGACCACTAATACTAAGTAACCCGGGGATAAATATCAGTAGCGTTGATGGAATGATCACCAATAATTTTTCCAGAAGTACCGAATCTGGCTTGGGGGTAGGGTATGAACTGGGCATTGGGTTTCGGAGAGACTTGGGCAAACGCTTCGCCTTGATGCCAACCTTCACCTTTAGCGGAGGCGTGGTAACTATCTCTGATGTAGTCACCACTACAGACACCGTAGAGATTATAAGTGATTATCAACCACGCGTTCAATCTTTTACTTTGGGATTATCTCTGGCCTATTTATTTCAGTGATGTTACAGTCAAATAAACGATAGAAAGGAGCTCAAAATGAAGGAACAGCTAACGTATTTCATCAAGGCCAATATCAGCAACCCAATTGATGAAGAAATAGATGCTATTCTTGATATCTTTCAGATCAGGCACTATAAGAAGCATAGTTTTGTGGCATCAAATTCGTTGCGCAATAATGATGTAATTCATGGCCCTCAGCCTGTTAACAGGAGCCTTTGGGGACCAGCTGAGGGAGGAGACGAATTGGGCCACCGCCTTAACTGTGTTATTAACAATTCCTACAAAACTGATTCAAAATGAAAAAAATCATCACTACGTTATGCGTTCTTTTTTCAGTGCTTGCCCTGAGTGGACAGTCCTTAATTACGGGTGTATGGAACCTTGGTACAGACAACACTAAAGTGGAAATTACAGCAGATAGTAATGTTTGCAGTGGAGCGGTAGTGGCATCGGATAACACTAACTTAAAGATAGGTACCGCTATGCTCCGGAATCTGCAATACGTTAGAGGTACTTGGAGAGGAGAAATGTACTCACCAAAAAACCAGAAGTGGTATCCTGCTGCTTTGGAGGGAAATGGCGACGAGTTGGAGATAAGTGTTAAGGCGGGCCTGATTACAAAAACACTCAACTGGCGTAGGGATTAGTAAATCAATGGCCAAATCCTGGTGCTGGTCAAGGTTGATCTCCTGTGCTATCTTTCTAACTGATAAAGCGGATCGTCCTTTTTAAGCTTTCTAGTTGATGCCACTTGGCCAGACTTAATTTGTGAATAATTAATGTACACTTCCCTTTACCAATTAGATCCTGGTTGGTAGCGTTCCTCTTGTGCGTGGATGCTAAGTCATCATTTTATACTATATTAACAGTGCAAAGGAACCCCCACTCTGCCGCTCCTTTGTGCTAGTATTAAAAACTACTTTGATAAAAATCCGACTGGTGCTTGAGCCTGGGCTGTATAAGCTAGGCGGGGCAAGGAGTTGTTGATACCGACTGTAGTGTACTAGGGCAATCGTTAGAAGTGTAAGGTATAGGAATTGTGTGTAAAGCTTAGTACGCTAGGCCAATATAGCTATTGGAAATACGAGGAAGCTTTTCCTAAGGAATAGTCAAATAATTAATTCCCGTTAGCTATCGGAATGATTTTTGACGGATGCTAAAAGATATCATGAAAATTATGGTCAAGTTATGGTTATGCGCTTTTGTGCAACTGGCAGTAGGTATCTCACTATTGGCACAAACTGCTGTAAAGATCACGATCTTCAACGAAGGCAATGATGAAGGTTCCTCCCGTACGGAGCAAGATGTTCGCGCGGAACTAGGAACCCTGCTCGATGGGCGTTATGATGTAACGATTGAATCGCTCTACCTGGATCAGTTGGCCAATTTTGAGCAAACGCTGGCGCAAGTAGAAGCGTCTGACACAGACCTCATCATTGCTGTTGGTTTTGAGGCTTGTAACCGTTTTGCCGCTAGGGAGACTTACACTAAACCCACGATTCTGGCTTTCTTGCTGGATAATGAATTGCAAGGGGTGCCGCCTCCACAGGAAGGTAGTTCAGGTGTCACTAACCTGACTTACGTGCAATCTCCTTTTGATATCGGCCGAGATTTTGAAATGCTCTACGAGATCAAGCCGTACGAGCGGGTGGCCATTTTTGTCAGTGATCTCTTAGAGAATAGCGAATTCGATTTCGAAGCTTACTTAGATAAAATGCTGGCCTTTTCCGGGGCGTCTTATCAAATACTTACCATTGGCGGATCAAGTGATGCAGTGCTACAAGCATTGGCACCAGAAACGGATGCTGGTTTCGTTTTTCCTGTATTGGGGCAAGAGCGTTTAGTTGCATTGCAAGCTATATACGGAGGACTCGCTCAGCGTGGTATACCCACCTTCAGTTTGCTTAGTACGCCTAGTATGGAATTGGGATCCTATGCCGCCTTTGATACAGAGGATAATTTCGCACGTATTCCACGTCGCGTGGCCATTAACGCAATGAAGATCATAGAGGGACAAGCCCCGGAATCACTGCCAGTATTAATGGAGAACTTTACCGAAAATCTCCTTATCAACTTTCAAACGGCAAAGATTACTCGTCACTACCCCAGCTGGGATATTATGGCGGAGGCAATATTGCTAAACGTAGCTGAATCAGATGAAGACGGTGGACGGACTATGACCTTTCAGTCGGCCATCGCCGAAGGACTAGCCAATAATCTGGGCATAAAAATAGCTGAGAAAGAAGTACAGCTTAGTCAGGCCGATGTATCGCTAGCGCGGAGCAACTACTTGCCACAGGTGGAGGCCTTGGGAACGGTCTCTTATTTAGATGATAACTCGGTGCGCCAGTCCTTTGGAACGCGTGCCCAATACAATATTTCCGCTGCCGGGTCACTCAGTCAGTTGATTCTATCGGAACCAGCTATGGCTAATATTGCCATCCAAAAGTTCTTGCTGCAAAGCCAGGAGCAGAGTTTACGCGAAAGCGAACTGGATGTAGTGCTGGATGTGGCCGATGCCTACCTGGGAATACTGCAAGCTACTGCCCTGGTGAAGCTCCGAAACCAGAACGTAGCGGTGACCCGCAAAAACCTGGACATTGCGCAAGCCAAAGAGAAAGTGGGCTTTAGTGGTACGGCAGATGTTTACCGTTTCGAAAGTGAACTTGCCGGGAATAATGTAGAGCTTAACACCGCTCAGGCGCAGCTGCGGCAGTCTCGCTTCTTCCTGAATAATTTGCTCAATTACCCCATCAAAGAGAATTTCTCACTGGCGGATGTGGAGATCAGCGATAGCATTCTATTGGGTACGGACCCACGGTTGTTTGGCCTGATTGACAATCCTGGTGACTTAGAGGTTTTTGCTGACTTTCTTGTTACTGAAGCTTTTAATAACCTACCGGAAATTAAGCAGGTGCAGGCCGCACTAGCGGCCCAGGAGCGGAGTGTCTTGTCGAAGAATCGCTCCTTCTACATTCCGCAGGTAATCCTGAGTGGCGAGTACAATTATCCCGTCGATCAATTTAACTACCCACCGGATGTCATGCCCATTGATCCGGTGACTACCTACAATGCGGCCGTTGCGGTGCAGTACCCCATTTTCCAGGGCAATGCCCGACGCTACGAACGCCAGCAGTTGCAGGTGGGGGCATTACAGTTGAAAGACCAGATTGTGAATCTTCGCAACGGTCTGGAGCTGCAGGTGCGCTCTAGTTTGGAAACGGCAGGTGCATCTTTCAGTAACCTGGCCCTATCCCAGTTAGCGGTGGATGCTTCGCGTAAGAACTTTGAGCTAGCGCAAAACTCGTACCAGCAAGGGGTGTTGAATATTACCTCACTGATTGATGCGCAGAACGCACTGTTGCAAGCGGAAATTAATGCTATAAACGCGGAATATACCTTCATTGCTGACTTCCTGGCGGTGGAGCGTTCCATTGGTTACTACCACAGTTTGGCGGTACCGCAGGAGCAAGATGCCTTCCTGCAACGATTTGTACAATTCATCACAAACCAAGAATAATGACACGATTGCTCTTACTTACACTCGTCCTGGCTTTAAGCGCTTGTGGTGGCGGAGAAGAAGCCGATACCAGCGGCGAAGTAAGCCTGCGCCCGGTTCGTTACCAAACGATCGGCTTTGCGCAAAACGGTGCTCAGCACACCTATTCTGGGGTAGCCCAGGCGGATCAATTGAGTAAACTGAGTTTCCGCGTAGGCGGTACCATCCGTAGTGTAAACGTAAAACTGGGTGATCGCGTAAGACGCGGACAACTCATTGCGACTATTGACCCCATTGATTACAGCATTCAAGCTGATCAGGCTAGCGCTTCCGAGAAGGGAGCTGAGGCTAATTTGCAAAGTGCTGAGACACAGTTGATCAATGCACGATCCAGCTACTATCGTATTGAAAAGTTGTACGAAAATAATAGTGTGCCGCTCAGTGATTTTGAGCAAGCCAAGTCGGCTTACGAAGGTGCACAGTCGAGTTACGAAGCAGCTCAGACGCAGGTGACTTCGGCTCAGAAGCAGAGCCAGTCGGCTCGGAACCAGGTGAGCTACACCCGGCTTACGGCCCCCTTCAACGGCGTGATTACGGCCATCAATGCTGAGGTGAACGAACTTACGGGTTCGGGTACGCCCATTGCGGAATTGAGTTCGGAGGCCAAGCCTGAAGTACGGGTAGGGATTCCCGAAAACTTCATCTCCGGTATTAAGGCTGGGCAGAAGGTAGGAATCCGCTTTTCGGTGCTCCCCGGGGAGGTGTTTACGGGTACCGTGAGCGAGGTGAGTTATGCGGCGGGGAGTTCGCCTACCTATCCGGCTATCATTCAAATTGATAACGCCAGCTCGAATATTCGTCCGGGTATGGCGGCTACGGTAGCCTTTGGTAGTAACGGTGATGCTCCGGCAGCGCTGGTGTGCCCAGTCAAGGCCCTGGCCCGTGACATGGAAGGCAACTTTGTCTACGTGCTCGAAAAAGCATCAGATGAGGCCTATGTGGCTAAACGGCAAACTGTAGAGGTGGGCGAAATGCTGACGGATGGCTTTATCATCAAAGAAGGGCTAGCCGAGGGGCAAATAGTAGCAACTGCCGGACTCAAGTCTATCCTCGATGGCATGCAGGTAAAACTGATGGAGTAAAAGTCAGAAGAATATGCTCACCAAAAACATACGGGAACGGCTACAGCATCATTTTCATCATCCGAGCTATTTATACCTAATGATTAGCCTGGTGTTGCTGATTATGGCTCCAGCACTAGCCATGACCTCCAGTGAGGGACGGTTGGTACTAGAGGTACTTTTTGGCATAGTTATTCTGATCGGTGCGTTCTTTGTGACCACTAGTTTTAAAGAATTGCTGGGGGCACTTCTACTGGGAGGGCTTCTGTTCTGGACCTTCCTAAGAGGCATGGCTAATCCGTCCTTCAGCGTCATGAGTGTATTTACGAACCTGACTTTCTTCGGGTTTTTGTTTTGGAAACTAATGCGTTACCTCCTACAAACGAGAGAAGTCACAGCCAATGGCCTTTTTGCGTGTATATCCGCTTACCTAATCTTAGGTATCATGGGCGCCCCCATATGTAATGCCATCGAGCATTACTATCCAGAAGCATTCACTTTGCCGGAGGGCTTCACTTTTTATGATTTACTGTATTTCTGCTACATCACCATCACTACAGTGGGCTTTGGAGATATTACTCCGGTGCATCCACTGGCCAAGGCGTTGGCGATGCTGCTCAGTATTAGCGGGCAGCTGTATATCACTTTTGTTGTTGCGATCATTATCGGTAAATACCTGGCCAGCGAGGCCGGGCAAAACGAATCAAGCGAGCTATGAATTTGACCAAATTCGCTATCGAAAACAATCGGGTCACCTACATGATCCTGGCCGTTATTATTATACTGGGCCTGGTGGGCTACAACAATCTCTCGCGGGATTCTATGCCGCCTTTCACCATTCGGGTGTGTAGTGTAGTGACCAACTTTCCCGGGGCTTCCCCCGAACGGGTAGAGGAACTGATCACCGATAAGATTGAGCAAGTAGCGCAAGAGCTACCGGAGATGAAGGATGTGACCAGCGAGAGCCGGACGGGCTTGTCTATCGTCAATGTGAGCTTGCGCGATGATATTGCCAAGGAGGATCTACAACCTGTCTGGGACCGCCTGCGGCGTAAGATTGACCAAATCCGCGAAGATTTGCCGGAGGGCATCAAAGGCCCTAATGTGCGCGATGATGGTATTGGGGTGGTGTACGGCGTTCAGTTGGCAATGCTGGGAGATGGCTACAGCTATTACGAAATGAAGCAGTACGCCGATGATATCAAAGACGACCTGATTAAGCTAGACGATGCCTCGGAAGCCTTTGTGAGTGGGGTGCAGGAAGAGCAGATCTACGTAGAGTTTGATAATTCAACGCTGGCCAAGTTGGGCCTCACCGCTGGTATGCTGCAGAGCATTATCTCCGGAACTAATATCGTATTCCCTGGCGGACAGGTGAGCATGGAGGACGAGCGCATTGTACTGGAGCCTACCGGAAACTTTGAAAGCCTGGAGGATCTGGAAAGTACCATTATCACCATCAGCTCTACGGGCGAGAAGGTGGAGCTAGGCGAGATTACCCGCATACGCCGCGGCTATAAAACACCTACGGACCGGATTGTACGCTACAACGGAGAACCTGCTCTGGTGATCGCCGCTGCGCTAAAGGACGGTGCTAACCTCATACAGCTGGGAGAACAGATTGATCAGAATATGGCGAGCTACCAGGCCGGATTACCCGTTGGTTTAGAACTGCATCGCATTGCTTCTAGCGACCTTTATGTGGACGTGAAGATTCAAGATTTTGTCTCCAATGTGATCCAGTCGGTTGCCATCGTACTCGGAGTTATGCTCTTGTTCTTGGGGCTGCGTACGGGTCTGGTTGTTGCGAGCTTAATCCCGGCTGCCTTGATCATGACTTTGTGGTTGATGGACCTGTATGCCATTGGTTTAAACCAGGTGAGTTTGGCGGCTTTGATTATGGCTTTGGGGATGCTGGTGGATAATGCCATTGTGGTCTCCGAGGCCATGATGGTGAAAATGGAGGAGGGGCTGCCGGCCAAAGCGGCAGCCATAAGTGCCTGTAGTGAGTTGATGGTTCCACTCTTGGTATCCTCTCTGACTACCTCGGCGGCTTTCTTGGCGTTCTTCCTGGCCGCCAACACCATGGGGGAAATGATGGGCCCACTTTTCGTAGTGATTACCATGGCCTTGTTATCCAGTTGGTTGATGGCAATGACGGTTATCCCCATGCTTGCGATTCGTATGATCCGTGTGGAACAGAAACAAGCGGATGCCAAGCCTAATCTCTTTGACCGCCTGGGCGTGTACTACAAGCGACTACTGAGTTGGGTACTGCGTCGTTCTTGGTTGTTTGTGGTGATTATCCTTGGGGCATTTGTATTCTCTTTGTCCTTGTTTGGGGCGCTGCCGTTCATTTTCTTCCCAGATAGTGATCGGAATCTAGTAACGCTGGACCTCAACCTGCCACTGGGTACCAAAGTGGAACGCACCGCCGAAGTAATGGAGGACATTGAAACCTTCATCAACGAAAACTTGAAAGTAGGTGGGGAGCGCACTAGCGGGATAGTTGACTACACCACCTTTATCAGCGAAGGTCCAGAGAGTTATGACTTGGGCTACCAACCAGGTGAAGCTAACTCCGGCTATGCACACATGCTATTGAATACCAGTAGCTTTGAAGACAATCAAATGGTAGTGGACGTACTTGATTCCTACGCCTTTGAGCATCTACCGGATGCTGAGGTAGTAGTAGGACCACTAGCCGGTGGCGGTGGTGGTGGTGCGGACGTAGAAATCCGCCTTTCAGGAGATGATCCGGCTGAACTTTTCCGCTTGAGTGAGCAAGTGCGCCAGCAACTCAACAGCCTACCGAATACGAAAAACATCAAAGATGATTGGGGGCCGCTTATCAAGAAGTTTGTGATCGATATTGATCAGGATAAAGCCAGCCGTGCCGGCGTAACCAACCAGGATATTGCCATCTCTCTGAGTACTTCCCTGACGGGCTTTGATGCTGGCGCTTTCCGCGATGGTGAGGATAATATCCCGATCATGATGCGTAACATTCGTAGCCAGGAGCTTTCGGCTACGGAATTGGAATCGCTACCCATTTTTGCACAACAGAGCGGACAGAATGTACCACTAGCCCAAGTGGCAGAAATTGAGAACGATTGGCAGTTCGCCAAGATCAAGCGCCGTAACCTCTACCGTACGATGGTCGTGAGCTGTGACGCGGCGAGTGGCTTTACCGCTACGGATGTGACGAATGCCGTTTTACCTCTTCTGGAAGAGGCAGCAAAAGACTGGAAGCCTGGTTACACCTATGACCTGGGAGGTGAAAGTGAGCAAAGTGCCGAAGCTATGGGGGCAGTAATTGAACAGCTACCGCTAGCGGGTTTCATTATCCTACTACTGCTTATTTCACAGTTTAATTCTTTCCGCAAAACGGGTATTGTATTGAGTACTATTCCGTTGGGTGTCATTGGCGTAATCCTGGGCTTGCTGTTGTTCCGTTCCTACTTTGGCTTCATGGCCTTTCTGGGGATCATCTCATTGGCGGGAATTGTGATTAACAACGCCATCGTACTCATTGACCGAATACAATTAGAACAGGTAGACCTAGGTAAACCGCCCTATCAGGCCATACTGGACGCCGCCCAACAGCGCTTCCGGCCGATCTTACTCACCACCTTCACCACAACCTTAGGTATGATACCGCTCTACCTGGGCGGTGGCCTCATGTGGGAGCCCATGGCGATTGCCATTATGATTGGCCTGCTGTTTGCAACGGTGATTACTTTGCTCTTCGTACCGGTGATGTACAAGTTGTTGTTTGGGGTGAAGGAGGAGTAGGGGGCACATACGGTATTACTTCCACTGGATAAAGTGATGCCGTACTATGTTATCCTCTTAGCTACAAGTACTAGCAAACGAAAAGACATTATTGCTTGTAGCTAGAACGTTATCAGGTGGGACTAATGGTAAAAGCTACCATCCTGTGTGAGCAGTATTTGGCCATCTTTTTCTATTTCTAGAATGGCATTTGGGGTGTCAGGTGTTCCAATTGCATAGCAATGAATCCGGTAGGTGTAATTATCATTGGTAAATGTGATAACCTGGCTTCCTCTACTCCCTTGATGTGCTTCTCCACCGTCTAGCATCAGCTCAGCCTTAAAAGGTTCTTTTTCACTTCTTTTCCACGAAGTATAGCGGTAGGTGCGATCAGCTCGTTTATCAATTCTAATTACATAATCTTGTGTCTTTATTCTGTAGGTAGGGCTTACAATCCTCTTTAATGAGGGAGGAAGGGGCCCTTCATGCTCGGCTATCAAGTCTTTTCTAAGCTCTCTTTCGAAATCACTTTGATAGTTTACTGCAGTTATATTTCCGGTAGGATCTATCCATACCGCACCGTCATCCAGCATGCATCCTCTCCAGGCCATTTTTGACCATTGATCGATCGAGGAAGTGGCAATCCTTTCGATAAGTACTTCATCAAAGACCTCGCTAAAGCGCTGTTTAAATTCCTCTTCTTTTACTGGTGGGATAGGATCCTGCCTGTATAAAGGGAAGTCAATTCGGTCGGCAATTTTGGCCACGTTTTTCTCTCGGAATAAATCCACGATACTTCTGATATCTTCACGCTCGCGGTCTCCAAGTAGTTCATCGCCCAGAGGTTGCTCTTGTTCTGATTCCTGGTCATTTGTTGCCTCAGCTACTTCTTCATCTGTTGTCCAATTATCTTGACTATTCGGTTGGCCACAGCCCAAAAGGATGAGTAGCACTAGAAGGAATGATGGATGTAGGAATTTCATTATTATAGGTTTAGTTGTTTACTGCACAATCTTAATATGACTACCGACGGTAGCTTAGGCCTGAGCACTTGCGCATAAACCCTAAATTAGGAAGAAACAACGTCAATTGAATAGCTAAAAATTCCGGGGAGAGGACGCTATTACTGCCTCCGTGAGTACAGGTGTTAGCGTTGGATCATGATTTTCTTGACGGTGGTGGCGCTAGCCTGCTGGGCGTGTAGAAAATAGACGCCATTGTGTAACCTGGTTAGGTCAAGTTCATTTTTTGAGTTGACGCTTGCGGTTAAGTAGCGTTTTCCGTAGATGTCATAAACATCAACTGCGGCATTTGGAGAAAGTCCTGAGATCTGGCATTTTCCAGTAGTTGGATTTGGAAATACCCTGACTGTATTGGGCCGCAAGCCTGGAGTAGTAGAAGTAGTGCTAGGCCTGGTGACCACAATTTCATCTCCTTCTTGGATGGGGTCATCTCCTAGGAAGTTGGAATCTTCATTTTCGTATTCTTTGAGCCGGATTATATGGACATTGCTTTGTCCGTCGGTGTACAGCCTGTTGCCAGTAGAATAAGTAGCGAACGGAATCGAAGTGTTAATGGAATAGTCTTCCTCTAGAGTTACCTCACCGATGTTCCAGGTATTCATGAACAAGCCTTCGGTGTAGAGGTTACTGTTGGTTTCTCGCGTGAGGATGAAGTAGCGCTCTTCTGAATCACCCGTCATTCCGGTGATGTTAAATGGGGCGCCTTCTTTGGTGATTATTTCGGAGAACAGGATTTCTCCAGTTGAATTATACACGCTTATTCTACCGTCGTAAGATACCGTATCAACAAAGCCTCTGTTTCCCAGTACAAAGACTTTGTCATTGATGAGGGTAGAAGAGGGAAATTGCAGATATCCTGTAGGGAGGCTCAGGTCTAATGTATCGGATACAATGGCGGAGTCATCAAAGTAAATTCCTTTGGTGGCGGTTGCCCCAAAAGCGTTGGGGTCCTGTAGGTCGTGCGTTAGGAGTACGTTGTTTCCATCTTCGAAGCTGTACAAGCCTAGGTCATCGGGGAAATTAAAATCGGTAGTTGCGTACTGTAGCAAAGTGTCTACGACTCCATCGTCAAATCCAAGCACGGTCCAGGTGTATACATCACCGGTGAGGGTGCTGCGTAAAAAGTTAAACTTGGTGAGCGATTCGTAGTTGAACACCAATAAGCCCTCTACAAATAGCCCGGGATTTTCTTGAAAGGTAGTGCTAAAGGCGCTCAGTAATTGACCGTCAGCAGGGTCGAAGACTTTATTGGTGTACATCCCTAAGGTGCTGAGGGAAGGCCAGGCAAAAACGGCATTTCCGCTCACCATGATTTTGTCCTCTACTATGTCCAAGTCGGCAAAGATGATCTCCTCTTCTTCCAGCGCAATCAGTTCATACCAGTTGAGGTTACCGCTTGCTAGATCATAGGAATTTAAATGATACGCTACCGGAGAGGTGCTAATCAAAACGATCAGTGCTTGGTCATAGACTACATAATCCATCACAAAAACAGATTCATCCAAAGTGCCCGTTTCGTCAATGACAGAAGGGCGCAATTGCCAAACGATGTCTGCTCCTGATGCAGTAAAAGATTGGGAAGAAATAGCTTGCAGCAATAGCAATGAAAGGATAGTGAGCGTAGAGCGTTGGCGCATGGCTTTGGTCGTTTATGTAGAGAAGATATGTCCTGTTCTGGCGAGAATGGCCTAGCCGTTCTTCATTGCTTGCCGTGGTGCTATTGATGTTCCTAACGCTATTTGACTTCTTCTGTTTAATAATTCGACCAGTAGGTCCCCTCTACGATCCTAGTCTTGATCATCTCAAAATCCCAATCCTTAGCTATGAATGATCGGTACTTATCGAAGTTGGCGATTCCCAGGAAGCCAGAGTCATCTGGTATCTTTAGTAGTTTCATTTTGTGGTGATTTTCTGAATGTTGAAGTACAGTACGGAGCAAATATTAGAATAAGAATGAGTGAACTGATTTAAACTTTTCTAATGGCTTACGCCCCAACGCTTTACAGAACCTGACTTCAGCGTTTTCCTCGTCCGTACCTTCCAGGTATGCACTCAGAAAGCCTCTTCGCCAGAACCTACAAGGCGTTGGGCTCACCAGCACCACAAAAGTTTAAATCAGTTCAATATAACGATCAATAGGGATTACTTGATGTCTGATCCCAAACCACTTCGACTTCGGTATAGTAGGGATTACTTAAACAGATAGAGTCCGACTTGGGGTGAGTTGGACTCTTTTTCGTTTGGTATGCACTATGGTTTATTGTATTTTTAACGCTGTTGAAAATTAACATTTAAAAACCTGTCTAAATGAATACGCGCTTTACAATGCTGCTCTTGGCAGCCCTAGTATTTATATCTACTATTGACGCCCAAATTATTAACCCTGATAAAGTCAAGTTCGGTAAGTTTTCTGATGCGGAATTAGCATTGGAAGAATATGAATTACAGCCCGATGCTGAGGCCGTGGTTTTGGTCGATAAAGGGGAACTCAGGATGGAGTATGATCCCTCTACCGGTAATTTTGAAATGGTGATGGATCGGCACCGACGCATTAAAATACTGCGGGCTTCTGGTACCGATTACGGCAATTTTAGCCTGTTGCTAGAAAAAACGCCCTCTTCTAGTGCCAGAGAAGAGGCTATTAGTATCCGAGGAGTGACGGTTAATGTAGAAGGAGGGAAAGCTGTAGAAACTAAACTTGATAAGCAATCTATTTTCCGAGAACAGATATCTGAACGCTTACAGCGCCTGACCATTAGCTTTCCGCAAGTTAAGGTAGGAGCGATAATAGATTTGAAATACACTTACAAATCCGACTATCTGTACAATCTTCCTACCTGGTATTTTCAGCGTAGAATACCTACGGACTATTCCTATTTTTCAGCCGTCATTCCGGAGTATTTCTATTACAACCTGGATATGAAAGGCTATGCTAGCTCGTCCTTAACTGAAAGTGTGGTGGAGGAAACAGGTAGCCGAACCATGAACCTTGGAACTCCCAAAGCGGGAAAGGGTAACTTGAGTTTTAGGACCCGTGGCTACCGCTGGACGGCAGTTGAAGTGCCGGGAATGCAGTCGGAGGATTATGCACCTCACGTCAGTAACTACTTTTTCCGTATTGATTTTGAATTGGCGAGTATCAATTATCCCGGATTCTCCAGTTCTGAGTTTTCTAATACTTGGGATAATGTTGCCAAAACTTATCGTGCTAGTAGGATACTGCAATCTTATCTCGAACCGCATAAGGATGTAGAGGCATTAGCACAGGAATGGCTAGCAGAAACGGAAGGAGAGGTAGAAAAAGTAGTCACTTTGTACGAGCGTGTAAAAGAGCGATTTGAATGGAATGGCTCCTACCGAATTTCACCGGGACAGGAAGCTGGCACCTTGCTCAAAAAAAGCAGTGGAAGTTCAGCAGACTTGAATAGCTTCTTGATCAGTTCACTGCGTGCTGCTGGTCTGACGGCTTATCCAGTCTTGGTTAGTACTCGCGAAAATGGCTATCTGACCCCTACACGCCCCTCCCTTTCCCAGTTTAATCATCAATTGGTTTTCGTCAGTTTGGGAGAAGGACAGGATCACTTATTGCTCGACGCTACTCACCGCAGTATGCCTGCTACCTTATTACCTACCGCAGACCTCAATGATCGAGGGCGCATCGTCAAGGAAGAGGAATCCTCTTGGATTGATTTGCAAGCACCCGCCAGCCGTAAAGTGGCAGTTCAGTTGAAATTGGCAATTGGGGAAATGGGTTCTTGTGAGGGAAGTATGAAATATAAGGCCTCTGATTATGCAGCCTTCTACGATCGTTTGGCAGCACAATCCGAAGATGCGCTAGATGAAACCTTAAGTGACCGATTTGGCCATACGCTAACGGAACCTACCGTAGAAGGGTTTACTGACTTGTACAGCGATTTGCAACTCAATTCCTCGATTGCAGCTTCTGATGGTGTGATGCAGGCGGAAGATATGCTCTATGTGCCTGCGGTTCTCACCACTCCTTTTACGGAAAACCCCTTAAAAACGGAGGAAAGACTTTTGCCTATCGACTTTGAAACGCCGCAAGATTATGTCTACGTCTTGAACTTGGAAATCCCCGAAGGGATGGTGGTGGAAGAATTACCTGAGTCTGCCACCTTTGCCTTAGAGGAAGGAACAGCCCGGTATTCTATCCGCTATACCGAAATGAATGGAAATGTCCAGGTAGTGGAAAAGATCAGCATCAAGTCAACCTTCTTTGGGGCAAACGAATATCCTGCGCTCAAAAATTTCTTTGACTTGGTGATCGAACAGCAGCAAAATATGCTGGTCCTCAGTAAAGAATAGTGGACATTAGAAACGCTAAGAAAACATTAGCCCGCCTGCATTTTCAGCAGGTCGGGCTTTTGTATATTCCATACCTAAGTAAGTGAAATCCTACACTAGTCTACATTTTTTCAAAGATGACCAGCATACCAGTTGGTTTGGTGTGATGGTGGCTCATGTCGTATTTCTTCATCGTGGTTCTGCTGTGTACATCGGTTATGTGTACAAACCGATAGCCCTGATGCAGTTGATTACCTATCAACTCCTCTAATTTACTTGCCAACTCTTCACCCAGTAGTGGTCTCCGTTTTTCCTCGTTCCACTTCAAATCTTCCTGATCCTCAATAGTAGAAAAATAGATGACTTTAACGGCATTGCTCATGATGACTGTGGGATTGTTCTGGCCTCAAATAAGCCCAAAAAGGAGCGTATTGCCAAGACCTTCGACTAAAATCATCGAAAATCCGACCAGCTCAATGTGAATTATTTAAGCATCCTTAGGCCTCAAAATGCACCAATTAACGATAAGCTGACAATGGTTACTTGTCATGGCAACTATATTGTTTTATCTTTGAGTGCCGATAGTAAAACCAGATTGTCATGCCCATTTACCACAAGCTTGGTCAGATTCCTCCAAAGCGTCATACCATCTTTGAAAAACCAGATGGTGGCCTGTATTATGAGCAGCTCTTCGGCACTATTGGTTTCGATGGAATGTCCTCCCTGCTGTATCATCATCACAGGCCCACGATGGTAAAATCGGTGAGTGAGCCAGTGGATGTGGCACCCAAGATTGCGGTTCCTAAAAACATGATGTCCCGGAAGTTAGTAGGCTTCAATGTGGACCCAAAGGATGATTTTCTGGATAGCCGCGAACCCATGTTGGTCAATGGCGATATCCATATCGGCTTAGCGGCTCCCCGCAAGTCCATGACGGATTACTTCTACAAGAATGCGGATGCGGATGAGATGCTTTTCATCCACCAAGGTACGGGCACGCTTCGTACCATGATGGGCAATATCAGCTTCGAATACGGTGATTATCTCATCATTCCGCGGGGCATGATTTACCAAATGGAGTTTGATACGGAGGAGAATCGAATTCTCTACGCCGAGTCATTTCATCCGATCTATACTCCCAAGCGCTACCGCAACTGGTTTGGTCAACTCCTAGAGCACTCGCCATTTTGCGAACGCGACTATAAACTACCCGAACGCTTAGAAACCCATATGGAAAAGGGTGAGTACCTACTCAAAATCAAAAAACAGCAGACCCTCACAGATTACGTCTACGAAGCGCATCCTTTTGATGTGGTCGGCTGGGATGGTTATAACTACCCTTACGGTTTTTCCATCCACAACTTTGAGCCCATCACCGGTCGTGTACACCAACCACCACCTGTACACCAGACCTTTGAGACCAGCACATTCGTGATCTGTTCCTTCTGTCCACGTTTGTACGATTACCACCCTAAAGCCATCCCTGCCCCCTACAACCATTCCAACATCGACTCCGATGAGATGCTCTACTACGTAGACGGCGATTTCATGAGTCGTAATAATATTGGCCCCGGCTACATCACGTTACACCCTGGCGGCATCCCACACGGTCCACACCCTGGCGCCTACGAGCGCAGTATCGGCCAAACCTCTACCGAAGAACTGGCCGTGATGATTGATACCTTCAAGCCCTTACAGCTAACCGAAAATGCCATGAAGTTGGATGATGGGGTTTATTATCAGTCGTGGTTAGAATAGTGAATATGGTTGGTCCTTCTACGCTGACGCTTCGGCGGACGTAGTTTGGTGAATTTGGTGGATGTGGTTTCTTGAGGCAAGGCTCCATCAAATTTGATGTGTCTACTGGGGGAGTGTCAATTTTTGAGACCGTATTGCTTTCTGTATCGATTTCATAGATATTGAAGCAAAACGCAAAACTCTCAAAACATGCCAAAAGTTGATCGATTTGAAGAATTGGGTTGTTGGATCTCAGCCCGGAAGTTGACGACAGAAATTTACAAACTCAACGGAGAAATAAAACGAGACTACGGACTACGAGATCAATTACGAAGAGCTTCAGTCTCAATCATGAATAATATTGCTGAAGGGTTCGGACGCTTCTCATTTAAAGAAAAAGTCCGTTACTTGGAAATCGCTCAAAGTTCAGCTAATGAAGTTCGAAGTATGTTCTACCTACTTGATGATTTATCTTACGTCACCTCAGAAGAACTACTGCGTTTGCGTAAGCTTCTAGAAGAGTGCCAAAAACAAATTTGGGGCTTCATTCGCTATCTCAGATCAAGAACTCCAAAGTGACCCAAAACCAACCTTTTCACCCTATCAACTAAATCCACCAATTAACCAATTAACCAATTTCACCAAATTCACCACTGAACCAAATCTACCAAATCCACCAAATCCACCAAATCAACTATGCTCCAATCCTGGCTCCAATCCTCTTCCAATAGCGACTTTTCCATCCATAACCTGCCGTTTGGGATATTCTCTACGGATCAACTGAATCCGCGGGCGGGTATTGCAATTGGGGATCAAATCGTGGACTTATGCGAGTTGACCCAACAGGGCTTCTTTGCCGATCTTGGCTTCGATAGCTGGGTAGTCAATCAAGAGACTTTGAACCGGTTTATTGGCCTAGGGAAACGCACGACTAATGCGGTGCGCTTGCGCGTGCAAGAATGGCTTTGTGATAAGGAATCGCCACTGGCGAAGCATGCTGAAGGGCTCGTGCCACAGCGTCAGGCACGCATGCACCTTCCGGTGCGAGTGGGTGACTATACCGACTTTTACTCCAGCATTGAACACGCCACTAATGTAGGGATGATGTTTCGGGACCCAGAAAACGCACTACTGCCCAACTGGAAGCACATTCCGGTAGGCTATCACGGCCGGGCAAGTTCTATTATTGCTTCCGGTACACCTATTCGTCGCCCGAAGGGGCAGGTGCTGCCGAAGGGAGAAACACAACCGGTTTACCAGGCCAGTGGGCGTTTGGATTTTGAGTTGGAAATGGCCTTCATTGTTGGTAAAGAGAATGAACTAGGGCAGCCCGTGAGTACGGCTGATGCCGCGGACCATATCTTCGGGATGGTGTTGTTCAACGACTGGTCCGCTCGGGATATCCAGAAGTGGGAGTATGTGCCATTGGGGCCATTTTTGGGTAAAAACTTTGCGTCCTCCGTTTCGCCCTGGATTGTTACCATGGAGGCGCTGGCACCATTCTGTGTCGCTGGTCCGGAGCAAGATCCAGCGCCGCTACCGTATCTGGAATACGAAGGAAAACACAACTACGATATCAATCTCTCCGTAGCCATCGAAACTGCTGATGGGACAGAGAATATAGTAAGCCGTTCCAATTACAAGTATATGTACTGGAATATGCTCCAGCAATTGGCGCACCATACCGTCAACGGTTGTAATATGCGCATTGGCGATATGCTAGCCTCGGGTACTATCAGTGGCAAAGATGAAAGCTCCTACGGCTCCATGCTAGAACTCGCCTGGGCGGGCAGTAAACCGCTTACCATGGCCGATGGCACCACCCGCAAGTTCATCCATGACGAAGACACTGTTATCATGCGAGGCCATGCCGAAAAGGACGGCATCCGGGTTGGTTTCGGAGAGGTGCGGACCAAGGTGCTTGCGTAATTAGGGTTAGAATGAATAGGGTTTTAAGAAATCCTTATTCTAATTCTTACCCTAATTCTAATTAAAAATCTTCCATGCCTGACATCACAACCATCATCCCCGGCGAAGTTTCTACGGCACAGCTGCACGGTCATCTACTATCCGCGGTTGCTCCGCGCCCCATTGCGTTTGCGAGTACCATTAGCAAAGATGGCCAGGTGAACCTGAGCCCGTTTAGCTTTTTCAATGTATTTGGGGCTAACCCACCCATCGTCATCTTCTCTTCGGCACGGCGGGTGCGGGATAATACGATTAAGCATACCCTGGAAAATGTACAAGAGGTACCCGAGGTAGTGATTAATATTGTCAACTATCCGATTGTGGAGCAGATGTCTTTGAGCAGTACGGAATACGCTAAGGAGGTGAATGAATTTGTGAAAGCTGGTTTAACGCAAGTGCCTTCTCAGAAAGTGAGGCCGCCGAGGGTAGGAGAGGCGCCAGTAGCGCTGGAGTGTAAGGTGCAACAGATCATTGAAACCGGACAGGAAGGTGGCGCTGGTAATCTCATTATGGCTGAGGTTGTGGCCGTACATCTCCGCAATGAATATCTTGATGAGAATGGCCGTTTGGATACCCAAAAGCTGGATTTGGTAGCCCGCATGGGGGGGAGCTGGTATTGCCGGGCCAGTGGAGACGCCTTATTTGAAATTCCGAAGCCGCTGCGTACCAAGGGAATCGGGGTGGATCAATTACCGGAGGCCATTCGGTTAAGCCCGGTTTTGAACGGCAACAACTTGGGGCGACTAGCGAACGTTGAGCAATTGCCAGACACGGCGGCCATACAGCAGTACGTTGCCAAGAATCACGAACTCTGGTCCATCATTTCTGGAACCGAAGATATGCCTGCGGAACGTACTAAGCGCTTGCATTCTTACGCACAATCCTTATTGGAAAAGGGAGATACTGAAGGAGCGCTACTTAGTCTGCTCGCGGGCTAAGCCAGCCGTTGACGATCATTAAACCTACTGCTCCTAGCGTACCAAAGAGACCCAATCGTGTAAACTTCCGATTGGCCAGGTCTCCGTCGTGTTCGTACCAGAAACCTGTCACCAAAAAACAGGCTGCGATCATCATCAGCGTCCTAGCTGCGGTATCGGCATAGCCTTGCCAATGCTTACTGTACCCAGATGGGATACGTGAAGCAAGTAAATTCAGCAAAGCACTTAGCAATACATAGATATGATTGGAACGAATCTGGGCACGTTGGACAAGATCATCCAAGTGCTCAGGCGTGAACAGGTGGCGCATGTACTGGCCGGACAGGATAAAGGCCAAAAACAATAACAAACCGAAGATCAAATTCAATCGCCTCATAAAAATTTGTAGGTACTTGTCACATTCGGAGAATTGCCAGGATATAAGTTAGTAAATAAGCGTCGAACAATTCGCTTCGCGGCTAGTGTGTGCTAATCCCCAACTTCAAGGAGGAAGCCCTCGACAGCTAAAGAGATAATTTTTTGACGAATACAAAATGGGTTCCGATCGGCCACTTTCTTCTTTCATCTAACTTGTTGAACGTATTATGAAAACGTCTAACGTATTTTTCAAATTTGCTTTTTTACTCCTCTTGGGAGGTGCTACCCTGGTGGGTTGTGATACCGAAAATCTAGATGAGACCACCCTAATGCCGGTCTTTGATTGCCCTGATTTAGAAGCCAATTATGGGGATGACTGTGTTACCGCAAACGGGCTGGTAGGCATTGTTAACCAACTCTGTGAATGTGAATCCACGGTAGTGGAATATGACTGTCCTGACCTGGAAGCTAACATTGGCGACGATTGCTCTACCGCAACGCAAGTCGGAGTTGTAGACGAGAATTGTGAATGTGATACGGATATCACTTTTGATTGTCCGGATCTCAGTGCTAATGTTGGTGACCCTTGTCAGAATCCGGCGGGACCTGGTACTATTAATGATGACTGTGAATGTGAGTCAAATATATTCGACTGTCCTGATCTCGGACTCAACTTCGGAGATGACTGTAACTTGGCAGATGGCACCCCTGGTTTTGTTGGCCAAGATTGCAGCTGTGTGGAAAATCCTACCACCTACGATTGTCCGAGCCTTGGTGCCAACGTTGGCGACCACTGTATTACCGCCACTGGTTGGGAAGGAACGGTGACAGAAGACTGTCAATGTATTTCTGATCTGGTCGACTGCCCTGACGCAGGACTCAATATTGGGGATCCTTGCCAAACGATTCTCATCCCGAACGGTACCATCAATGCCGATTGTGAGTGTGAAGCCGTAGCCGTAGATTGCCCGGATTTGGGCTTGAACATCGGTGATACTTGCCAAAATCCAGCAGGAGGAGTAGGTACCGTAAATGGTGATTGCGAATGTGAGGTCCTAGATGTGGACTGTCCTAGTCTGGGCTTGAATATTGGTGATCAGTGTGCAATCACGGCCACCTTAGTGGGCTACGTATCTGACGACTGTTTCTGTGAATACCAATGCCCAATGCTGCAAGCTAATATTGGCGATGACTGTATCACTGCACTAGGAGGCCCTGGAACAATCAATGCCAATTGCGAATGCGAAGGCCTAGATGTCGATTGCCCAGACCTCGGTTTGAATGTAGGCGATGAATGTCCTAGAATATTCGGCCCCGACGGAACAGTGTCTGGAGATTGCGAATGTGAACGCGACGGGCCTTTTGATTGCCCAGACCTAGAAGCTTACTGGGGAGACCCCTGCATTAAAGCGGATGGTTCTCCAGGAGTAATAACACCTAATTGCTTCTGTTCTTAGTAGCTGGTGACTAGCAGAAAATCTAGCGGATTCGGTTTGATTTCATGGGGCCGGGTCCGCTTACCACAATAGTTAGAACTTTGAATTGTAAGCAGATGACTGCACTTCGGTAAATATGGACATTAGTATACAGCTCATAGAAAGGTGTTTATCTAATGATCGTACCGCTCAAAATGGGCTGTATCGGCAGTTATTGCCGTACCTGAATGTAGTCTGCCAGCGCTATTTGTATCACCAAGATCAGCGTCAGGATGTTTTGCAGGAAGCATTTATCCGCATTTTTCGACACCTGAATCTGTTTGACGTGCAGCACGCCAGCTTCAAAACCTGGGTGACGAAAATTGCTATCAATTGCTGCCTCAAGAGCAATGCTAAGCGGGAGAAACGTTCCACCCAAGAGCTCATTTTGCCCTTACACGAATCCCTCATCAGTCCGGAGGTGCTACGCAAGATGTCAAACGAAGACCTCATGCACTGGCTTCGAAAAATGCCTCCTGACTACTACGAGGTTTTTAACCTCTCGATGATCGATGGATTCAGCCACCGGGAAATTGCTGAGCTACTAGGGATTGATGAAGCGCTTTCCAGGCAGCGTTTGGCGCGGGGCCGAGCTTGGATCAAAAAGAAGTTGCCGGAGGAGTTCCGGTCCCGATTTCGGGCGACAATGAATTAGCCGTAAGAAATGTGAAGCATATGCATTACTTCGAAGAAGAATACCAAAGGCGGTTTAAAGATGCGGAGAGTAGTGAAGGGATTAACCCTGATCAGCTCTGGGAAGGTATTGCTCAGGAGTTGGAGCCAGAGCCAGCGAGAAGATTTCCCTTCTGGTGGCTGTTGATTCCGTTCCTTTTACTTATCGTTTCTGGTGTAGCTTATTGGAGTTGGAGCGGCAGTGTTGATACCGCTTCTGAATCATTCAATACGACTGCTATCGAAGCGCAAGCCAGTGTGCAAGAAACCCCAAAAACCAATACCTCGCTTTCCGCTACGCCAACCACAGAAGCACGCAACCAGACTTCTCCTTCTCCTTCACCGGAGTCACCGAGTGTTGTATCTACCACAGTGATTGAGCAGCAGGATCAATCCGAAATGCCGTACCTGACGTCACCACAAGAAGTAACGCTAGCTAACGGGACCGAAGCTATTGAACAAGCGCCCAAATCGATTCCTGCGAGAACTGCCAGAGAAGAGGGTAGGGTAGCTACCGTTGTTCCCACGAAAGTGGATGAAGAACCAAGAACAGCAGTAATTCGTTTGACTACAGTGACAGAAAACATCACTAGCTTATCTTTCGCCCCGGTCTTCGATAGTGGGGAGTTAGAACTTCCAGCAGTTCATTCCACGAATACGCCTTTAGTCAAAGCAGCAAGAAAGCCTATTGAAGTTGAATTAGTTGCCGGTACCGTCCAATGGCATGACCGCTTTTCGGATGCTAGTGATGCCAATGTAGGAGGCAGTACCCTAAATGATGCCAACCGTGCACTTGGTGGCTACCAATTTGCTTTTCGTTTACGAAAGCAGCTGCGAGAAAATTGGTCGGCAAGTACTGGATTCCAATTCAGCCAAGTGTACAACACCTTTGATTGGACGCGAAATTGGGATACGCTCATGTACCGTGATAATGTTCCTGGTTCGGATCTTATCAATGCCACGGCGGAGCGTAGGGTGAAACACCAGAATGAACTGCGCTGGGTACAAGTCCCGATCCTACTTTCCTATGAGTCGGCTGGGGAATCGTGGCGTTTTGGCCTGGAAACTGGTATTGGTCTCAACTATCTGCTTTCACAAAGTGGCAGAACGCTTCAAAGCGAAGCAACAGTATTGACCTTTGACGATGTTGAGGAAGGCCCGTACAATCGTTTCTTCCTTAGCACCCAAGTACTACCCTTTATAGGCTATCAGCTCAACGAACAAGCACTAGTCCGACTGCAGGGCGGACTGCACTACCAGTGGCATGGCCGCTCTGCCGTTTATCAGCTTCGACACCAGTCGATTTTAACCACCTTAAGCATTGTTGCGACGATGCAACTTTGAGGGTTTCACAGAACCACCTCGTTGTACTTGGATTGAATTGATGTGTTTTTTGGCAAATACTAAGTACAATTTACCAAGTACCAAGTACTGTGAGTTTTGCCAGAATACTATCTGCTTTTAGTAAATAAAGTCGAGGCAAAACTCACACTAAGCATTATGAAAAACAAAAGCGGAAGCAAGGTCTAATTCCTCGCTTCCGCCTTCTTATTTGGCGTATATGCCTATGGCCTATTTCCCTTCCGTCTCTTCTTCGGGTTCTATTTCCAGTAAGCGGTTGAAGAGATCTTCTAACTGCTCCGCGCCCAGACGCTTGGAGATAATCTGTTTGTTCTCGTCGAGGACATAAATCTGTGGTGTAGATTTTAGATCGTAGGTGGTCATGAAGCGGCTACGGCCATAAGGGTCTACCACGTGGATCCACTCGCCAATTTCGTTCTCATCAATGTAATCCCAGCACTCTGGCACTTCGTCACGGAGTTTTGCACAACCAGCGAAGATGGCTATGCCACTATCCTTAAATTTATCGTAGAACTCCTTGAGGATCGGAGTAGACTTCTTGCAATGGCCGCAATCATAACGCCAGAAATAGAGCACGGTATATGGGGCATCTACTTCACTTAAGCTGATCATGCTACCATCCCGGCGCTGCATGCGTAAGTCGGGCGCGGTTTTCCCAATCAAAAGGGGCTCTAAGCGGCGGGCATTATCAATAATCTTATCCAATTGCTCCTGATCCGTCCAGGGAGCATCACCCTTAGAGTAGTACTTGTTCACCAGATGTACATACACGGCATCCATACCTACAAACTTGGAGGCAGCGTAAAAATTAAGAAAATGGATCAAGTAGTACTGGAAGATATCTTCTGACGGACGCATTTGCTCCACCAAATAATCGATAGCGATGGCAATGCTGTCTGGATGCTGCACGTGAAGTTTTTGCACGTAATAATCCACCCGCTGGAAGAGGAAGGGCGTGCGCAACATCCGTGTATCACTCAAGTCAATGTTGTCGAAATAGTGTTGCTGTAGCCAGCGCCACTTCTGGGTATTGATTTCATCGTCAGTTCCGGTAAATTCCGGAAAGTCATTCGGTAGGTTCGCTTTTATGATGGCCGCGGGTAGGCTAGTAGGATGTTCGGCGATGAAGCGGTTTTGGTAATCCATTACCTCGTCACCCAATCCGTCCAATTCTTCCTGGAGTTTGGCCTTTTTATTATCATCCGTCTCGGCAGTGATTTGCTCTTGCAGGCTGTTGCCTTTTTCGCGTTGCTCACCCAAATAGATGAGATAATCATAGAAGTTCTGATTATCCGGCGAATTCTTGAAAGTGGTGCCTTCCAGCTGTTCTGCCCCAATGGTGGTATTGACGCCAAAGCGCTGGTTCTTATCGTCTACCAGAATTTGGAAGAATTCATTGTTCGGTGCCATTACCACCAGATAGATACCGCCCGGTAGCGCTTCTTCGCTACTAAAGGTGAAGCTATCATCCTTGGCGCGCTGTACCGTATCCTGGATGTACTGCTTATCCCCAAGGTAATACGCCAGATACAGTTCGGGTTGCTCGTATCCTTCAATTTCTATCTTGATCTCATATCCATCCTGTGCCCAAGTCGTCAGTGCGAACAAGGCTAGAAACAAAGTGCTTAATAATCGCATAGTTAGCGTAGATTTCTTTTGCGCAAAAATCTTATTTTTTCTTTATACCGCCAACGAAATGGTTTGGGCCTCGCCAAACTATTTCGAGCGAGTATATACTCGAAGCGAAGGTAGTTTGGGTTCCCAAACGACTTCGACTTCGGTATAGACGTACTTATAACGTCTACGTCATTGACATGATTTTAACAAAGGCTGATTTCTTAGTAAACCTTTGACAATAACCATTCTTTCTCTGATAAGATCGGTTCAGCCTCAATAAGGCTGCCTAGGCGCTGCCGTTGTTCTCGCATGCTGGGTGCTAAACTGATCAGTTTACGGGTGTAAGTAATAATATTGCTAAAGTTGGTGCGGTGGTAATCGCTTACTTCCCGGCGACGGATAAAGTGACGAAAACTATCCAGATGTGATTCGAGTAGACTCATTTCATCGGTTTCAAAGTAGATTTTCAATTGAATAGTCTTCAGAATGAGTTGATTGACCAGGTCTTTCGGATGCGCGTGCTGTAGGTGCGTGAGTGCTTGGGCGTAATCCCGACGGCGATAATTGACCCGTGCGTAATTAAAGTGAACGGCACTTTCCCGGTAGGCTTCCGCCACGTACTGTTGGTAATTTTCAATGAAGGTTTCAACGGGGCCAAAGTCCTCCAGGCGCAAACCAAAACCCACAATATTGTCAAAGGTGAAACGGGACAATTGTTGGTTTTCCAGAAAGAGTTGCTGAGATAGTCCGTCTTGATAGAGTTCCCACCCTTCGCGAGTGAAATCCAGACTGCCTTCGTTGAGTTTGCGAATACAGAAGTTGATCGCTGCGCGATACAAGTCTTTCAGTTCGTCTTGTGGAAACTGCTGGTAATGTTGGCGTAATTGCTCGCGGAATTTTCGGAAGTATTCCTGACTGTAGGCCTCGGTTAGAAAACGATAACAGTAATAATACAACGCAATAGCTGGAATAGTCAGGTAAGGACTATCTTCTATTTCATCAATCCATTGGGCTAGCAGGCCAAACTGGTAATTGGTTTGATAAACAGCTCGATGGGACAGCTGAGAACACACGTGCCTTAGCTTTTGTGCGAGGTATAGCGTATCCATTGTATCTCCTATTTCCTGGAGATTAAGTTTTCCGGTCCGTTTATTGGTGGTCTGAAAACGATTGGTCTCGATTTGGAAGAAGAGCTGTTGCTGGTAGTAATCAGCATTTCGAATGGTAGATTCTTCCAGTTGCCTGTTCACCTTTCTGCTGGTACGCTGAAAATGGCGATTGAGTCCCCGCTGACGATACAAGGCCGTGAGGTGGATGTCAGCGATTGGCCGCCTATTTTCCGAACTGAGCCAACGCAGATAGTCTTCTACGCGCAAGTGCAGATCGCTCATTAGACTGCGTAAACGTTGGTCATTATAGAGGCTGTTGCCAAAAACCAACATATACAGCTCCTCTTTAGTGGGGAAAGCCTGCTTCGCATAACAGGATTGTACCAAAAGCTCACATAGTAAAGCCAGTTCTTCCCGGTGGGTTACAAACGGAGAACGAACGTATTTCTTGAGCATCCGTAGCTCAGAATGGGATAATCCACGAAGTAATTCAAAGAGTAAGGGCAAAGTAGGGTATTTAATTGCCACAAAATAGTGCTTAAAGTGCTTTTAAATATTGATTTTGCTAATTAATCGAGATAAGTAATTGCCACAAAATGAATTATTTGATCTTGTTATATCTCCTTATTCGTCAGACTTTGAAGGTATAATTCAGAATGACTTATAATTCCTTTCCTAGCTATGATGAAAAAGCAAAAAAATAACTGGCGCGCGCTCTCTAAACTTACTCAGCTAAGCTTATTGGGCCTATTCGTAATACTGTCCCAACACGGACTAGCACAAGGATGGACTTTTGCGGTGAGTACGGGTAATAGTGGTGCACTTCATAATTATAACGATGTGCCCTATGTACCGGACTTCAATGGAGAGCATTTACATCTTGCTATCTACGCTCCGTCTGCTGCTGGTACTAGATTTCAATTTCTGACCGTCAGTGAGGCGGATGATTGGTTAGGGCTAAGAAGCCAGCCCAACCCAACGGGTGAATCAAACGGAAGGAGTCATATTCCCGTGGCAAACTTTATGCTGGATCAGGATACTATTCTAATGCTGACCCAAGAAGTTAACACGCAAACTGGGCAGCATTCCGCGTATTGGGGACGTTTCTACCGAGATGCAGCAGATGCTTCTCCGGCCATAGATCAAAAAGATTGGTACCGCCCATTGCTGGCTGGTCCCGTCGAGGACTTTCGAGTTACAGAAATGGGGGCTACGCAAGATGAGCAGTTTTTTCTTGCTGGGACTATTACGCCGAACAGCTCTAACCCAGATAGTACACACAACCCATTTCTAGTCAAATTTACCAAAGAAGCCGAGGTTTCCTGGTTTCAGGAGTTGCCTTTTCCCGGTGAAGAAGAGGAGGCTGTAAAAGCAGTACTTGACTTGGATGGAGGTTACTGGGTATTGCTCAATACCCCCACCGAACCTTGGCTACTCCGGACTGATGCTTTGGGGAATTTGGAGTGGGAGACACCGCTTAACCCGAGTAGTATGGATCAAGCAGAAGATATTACGCTTACTTCCTCGGGTAATTTAGCCATTACAGGACAAACCATTAGTGAAGACCTTTATGTGATGCTAGTGGACCAAGAGGGGGGTCCCATCTGGCAACAGGATTTTGCGGGGACTGCCTACGCAAACAGCGTTGGTAAGGGAATTGTAGAGGATGTTGCGGGTAATCTTGTGGTGGCAGGAAGTGTCGCCTTGAATTCATCAAATGATCGAAAGTCAGTCTTGGCCAAATTTACTCCTACCGGAACTCCACTTTGGGAGCGTACTTATGGAACCCGTAGCAATATAGCATATGAATATTTAGCCATCAATACAACGCCTTCCGAACAATACCTCATGGGAGGACGCTTGATCTGGGACTTTGATTCAAACATGAGGGCAACCTATATGGTAAAGACCGATACTTTAGGTTTAACCAGAGGAGCACTTATCCGAGGCAATGTTTTCCATGATCCTGATACCGATTGCCAGCCGTCACCTAATGAACTTGCCTTGGAGGGCTGGGTCGTAAGAGTAAGTAGTGATAGTCTTAGTTTTCATGGTGTGACCAATGAGAATGGCGACTTCCAGATTCCTATAGTTGTTGAAGAAGGGCAGGAAATAGACTATATAGTCTCCGTAATAACTCCCAGTAATTATTGGCAAGCCTGTGTCAATGATATTGATCTTCTTGTACAATATCAAGATACCCTTACGGTAAACTTCCCCATGCAAAGCTTGGTTGATTGTCCCGCTATGGAAGTGGAAGCCAGTAGTTATACCAACTTCCGTTTATGTGATACCACCAGGCTGTATTTTAGTTATTGTAATCATGGGACAACCACTGCAGAAGATGCTACGTTGGAGGTGACGCTTCCTTCGTTTCTCACGTTTCTTTCTTCCTCGATTGCACCAAGTAGCATTGTTGATAGTGTCTACACTTTTGCGCTAGGCGATATTCCGCTCAATACCTGTGGAAGCCTGGAGATTGAAGTAGCGGTCATTTGTGGAGAAGAAAACATTGGGGAAGAAGCCTGCGTAGCCGCTGCCATTTTTCCCAATGATATTTGTACCATACCAGGTAGTAATTGGGGAGGAGCACTGTTGGTGGCTGATTATGAATGTGAGGATGGCAATGTCCAGTTTCAGATTGAAAATATTGGTACCGGTCCAATGGTTGAAACCTTGGAGTACGTGATAATTGAGGATGCCGTACTACTCATGCAGGGAACTTTCGAACTTGATCCAACTCAAATTGAGTTTCCTACTCCGGTACCACAGGGTAACTCTCTCTATACCTTGCTGGCTCAACAAGAACCTGGAGCCCCTGGAGCCCCTATCCTGAGTATTGGTGCAGGGGCCTGTGCGGAGGGAAGTACGACTAACCTCAACCAGTTTGACCAAAATGATGGAGACCCCTTTACCGATATTTTCTGCGAACCCATCGTCGGTCCTTATGATCCCAATGACAAGCAGGCCAATCCTGCCGGTTTCGGACCAGATCATGGTATTCACAGCAATACGGATATTCAGTATACGATTCGTTTTCAGAATGTAGGGACAGATACGGCCTTTCGGGTCATTATTCGTGATACCATTGCGGATGAATTAGATTTATCTACCCTGCAACCTTTGGCGGCCAGCCATCCCTATTCCTGGCGTTTTGAAGACCGCACCCTTGTCTTCAGTTTTTACAATATAGCCTTACCCGATAGTACTACAAATCCGCAAGCCTCACAAGGGTTCATCAGTTTTAAGGTTAGTCAACATCTGGATCTGCCGGTTGAAACGCGGATTGAGAATACAGCAGAAATCTATTTTGATTTTAATTTACCGATCGTTACCAATACCACTTTCCATACGGTGAAGAAGTTTATTGATTTAATTACTGGTAGTGTGGAGGTAGTTGAGGCAGAATGGCAGGTAAAAGTTATGCCAAATCCAGTGCAGCAGGGAGCTCGAATTAAATTAGAGGGCGACGAACTACAGGGGCAGGTATTCCGCTTACACCTTTATGATATGACAGGAAAACAGCTGCGGTCTACATCATCGTCTTCTCCTGAGTTTTGGTTGGATCGTGGATTGCTGCCCAGTGGAATTTATCTGTTTCGGATAGATGGAGAAAGCGGCCCTTTGGCTAGCGGTAAACTCATGATGCAATAGGATACTATCTTCCAAAACTTGATTAATAATAAGGAAGCGGGTGAGACCAATGCTGTGGTTCACCCGCCTTTATTAATAATTATCGAGACGTTTTATCGTATGATACTCACTCGACGGCTGTGCAGCAACACCCCATCGGAGGCTTGGCGCAACTCCAGGAAGTAAATGCCGGCTGGTAGTTGAGCAGTGGAGAGGGTATGTTGGGCTCCTGGTGCTAGGGTAGTGTTTATGTTGGGGATCATGCGCCCTTGGGCATCGCGTAGTTGCAGTGTCATGGTTTCTTCCCAGTCTACTCGAATGTTGAGGTAACTCTGAGCTGGATTCGGAAATACTTGTACAGCGGATGGGGCCAGTAATTGCGTTACGTTGTTCGGGTCAGTCATCTCCTCCATGCCAACAGTACTCACTGGTGGAGTTTCGGCGTGTTGGCGCACACGTACGTTATCCGTTTCAATGACAAAACTCGGAGCAAAGGAGCTAACAATAAAGTGGAAACCAGACATGTTGATGTTATTCACGATAAAGGTGTCTAGGTTTTCGTCTCCTATACTTTCGTTTGCAAAACGATTAAACATAAATTCGTCTTGGGCGGTGGTTTGTGCAGTTACGGAAACGGTATTGAAAGCCGAACGATCAAACCGTAAGATCGGATAATCAAGCTGTGTGGCACTACCGTTACTGATTGTATCCCGCATAATCGCCATTTGGTTCAGGGTATCAAACCCAAAGCCGGAGTCACGGATGATAAAACGTTCGATGGGGTCGTCTGCACTGCTGAAGCCAAAACCATCCGCATTACTACGCTCGATAACAAAGTCGAAAATTACCTGCTCACTGAAGGACATTTTGGTGCGTGCAAACTTAAAGCGTGGACCAGGGTTCATAGATGTGCTGGCGTATTGCATCACGCCAAAGTTGTTGCGGAAGGTGGCAAATTCACCTACGGCTTCCCATTTGTCAGTGTCTACATCGTCGGATGAAAAATCATCGAAGAAGATGAAAGTGTTATCGCCATCAGTGGCGTTTTCTGCTTCGCTATTGCCGTAATATACCTGTAAATTTAGGCTAGTACCGGCAGCAAAGGAGGGGATCTTCACCCAAATACGAGTATCGGTACTGGTACCCAGGCTATCGCCCCAGAAGGGTAGGGGAGTGCAATCGTCAGCGAAGACTCTGAGGTCAGCGCCATCGGCTTGGAGCTTTCCTTGGGAGACCAAATCAGCAGTATTGAGGCTAAATTCTACCTGGTAATCCGTGAGGGTTGCACCGGCAGTATTGTCCACCGTGATGGAACGATAAAAGTCCCAACCAGGAGCACAGCCTTGTGCTAGCAAGAAGGAACCAGTAGCGACAAAGGCGAGGAGGAAGAGTACAGATTTTTTCATAAGGATAAAAGGCTTTAGTTATTCATCAACTCAAAAGTAGACGAATGCCGCTAGCCGAATACCCCTGAAAACCGTCCAGTTTAGCCTCTATGAATTCCGGTAGTTTTCCTTATCTACCCCTCTGTAATTTAAATAGACCTTGGGCGTTTCTGACCACATCCATAAGGGAGAGATCCTTAAGGGCATCATCTTTCATGATCTTCTGTGCCAAGGAGCGCGTCGCTTCATCCACCTCTTCTATCCGCTGAATTCCCAGCGGAGGATTTGGAAAGTATTCGATGGCCAATTGGTAGGCCCGTGCCTTTTCTGTACCCACAATTTGCGCCACTAAGTGCAAACTCATATCAATGCCAGCGGACACGCCTTGGGCGGTGATAATTTTTCCTTGCTGGACGAAGCGCTCTAACTTGGGTTCTACCCCATAGTCTTTCAATAGGTGAATGGCCGCCCAGTGGGAGGAAGCTTGTAATCCATCCAGAATGCCAGCTGCCGCCAAGATGATGGAGCCGGTACAAACACTAGTTGTCCAACTGGTAGTTTCGTGTATCTTTCTTAACCACGCCAATACTGGTTTCTTTTTAACCTCTCGCAAGAAACCAACAGTGGAACCCGGTACAACTAGAATGTCTGCCTGGTCAATCTCCGTGATGTCATATTCAGCGCCGAGCTTTAAAAAGTGCGTATCCGAAACGATTACCCCTTTTTGTTCCCCCACAAACTTGACATTGGCTTTGGGCAATTTACTCAATACTTCGTAGGCTCCTACTGCGTCGAGAGCAGTGAGGCCATTATAGATATAAATAACAATTTCCATTTATGATAGTGCTTTTCGCATGGTGTAAGCGGTACCTGCTTCTGCGTGAATTTGGTAACCGGAGCGAAGATAGAGTGCAATAGCCGGACTGAGTTGGTCTACGCTTAAGGAAAGGGCAGGAACACCCATTTCCAGATATGGTATCTCTATAGCTTGTAGGAGTAGCGTACCGATGGCTTGCGCTCGAAATTCTTCCTTGATGGCGATCGTAATTTCGGGCGTCTGTTCATCGATAAGGCCATAGCCAGGCTGTTCAGCCGAAAAGAGCTGGCCCCACACTGCTCCCACAAGTTGTTCGCGGCTCACTGCTACGATGGCTTGGCATAAGACTGGCTGCCCCCATCAACAAGGTATTTAGCCAATTCTGGTCGTTCTAATATGTCTCTCGGAAAGGGAGATTGACCCGGACGGACAAAGAGTGCTTCGTACATCATCTCCTTCATGAAGGGAATCTCTTCTGGGGCTAATGGGCAGATTTCGATGCTCATGATTTCGCATTCAAAATAGCAATCTTCTGTGCGACTGTACCGCGTTCACCCAGGCGAATGAACTTCAAGGCCAGATTAATCAGCCAGCCTGGATCAGTAATGGCATTCGCGTAGCGGGCCACTTTCTGATCACGCTCCGCAATCATTTGCGGCCATTGATCTTGCGGAGCGTCGGCCAGTTCTTTAGCAAGACGCCAGGCACCATCCCGCGCAATTTCCATACTAAAGTCGACAAGTTTATCATCGATCTGCCCTGTTTTGCGTAAGATCCAGTGCAAGGTAGGCCAAATGGTAGCTAGTTCCTCCTGCACCTCTCCAACTAGCTGAGAAAGAATCTGATTGATTCTATTGAAATCGGTGTGCAAGTCTTCAATGGGCTCATCTTCCATTACCGTCGCTGCCGCAATACCCAGGTCTAGATTAATATGGGCGTTCATCCCAATGAGCAGATGTTGCAATACAATGGGCCAATAATCTTGAGCCAATAGGAAAGCCCTGTCCCAAGATTGAGTTACTGGTTCTTGTCTTTGATAGGCGTCGTAGGCATCAATGTAGCGGCTCGCAAAAATGACATCCAGTCGCTCCATCCGGTGGCCTTTTTCGAAGAATCCTTCCGCAATACCCTTCTTCACTTGTTTGGTGACTTTCAGATAAAGGGCCGGAAAATACCCCAGCGGACTTCCCGCTGTTTCATTCTCTTGGATGTATCCTTCCAGAGTAGCAATAACGTCATCTATGGATTGGAGCTTTCTGGACATGGGTGCTTGTTTAGGTAGTGATCAAAGATAGCCTTTGTTGCGCTCAATTCGAGAATTTCAATTTTACCACTTATACCGCCAAATGGTCCATAGATCAGCAACGGCCGAGCTGTTACCCTTAGGGTGTTCTAATTGAGGGTTTTAAGTCGAATTTTTGGAGTGTAATTCATACAATTTTCTCCATTAAAGATTTAAAACACGTATTTATGAAAACTGTAATTCTACCTATTATCCTCTGGATTTTTGCCATTCAAGCTAGCGCGCAGGTTCTCAATGATGAAATCAATTTTGAAATACGTATTGCCGAGTTTTACGGTAACTCTGATAATGATGCCACCTCTACTGATGAGCAAAGCATGCAAATTACCACGTATCTTACTGACGCCACTGGTACAGATATTGTTGGTCCCTTCTGTGCGTACTTTGATTGCCATACTCCTTGTACCCAGCCGGAAGATACTGAAGGGACGGCTTTCTATTTTGCTTGGTGGACGGCCCGTTCCTTTGACCTTTCTTTTGATATGAACCTACATGCCTGGGGAGATGAAAGCGATTTTGACTGTGAATTCATTCCTGGAGAAGATCAGGATGAGTTTATGGGAAGAGCCTCTGACTACAACCTGATTAACCCCGTAATTACTAATAATCGGGCCTCAGTCGAGTGGCATACTAACTTTGGTAGCAATGATGGTTGGGTATTCCCGAATGACATCTTATTTAACCTTAAACCCACGGCTATTTGGCGCTATGCTGCGGGTGATGATTGTACAAATCCGTTGAATTTTGGGACCATTTTTAATGGTGAAACCAAAACGCATGTCAATACCAACCGCAGTACTCCTGGGCAGATTCTGGGCGGAGCGGCGGTAGGATATACCAACCAAGGGGGCATGACGGAGGCTCCAGACGTATACTACACTTTTAGTTTGACGGAAACCAGTTTAGTGAGCATTTCTACCATTGATGGTGATACAGATTATGATACTTATCTAAATCTTTATCATTCAGATTGCAGTACACTGATTGCGGAAAATGATGATGCATCTGACTTTGAACTGCGGTCAACTATTGAGCTTACGCTAGACCCAGGCCAGTATACGGTGGTGGTGGAAGGATACGCTGAAGACCAAGGCGATTTCGTATTAAGTGTTTCTGCTGAAACGGTAGTAAATACTACGGACCTCAATCCTACCCTGCCCATTAGCGTAAGTCCTAACCCGACTAGTGGTTTACTATTCCTAAACATAGCAGAAACGATGCAGCTTAATAATGCTACTGTAGAAGTAATAGGCCTTCACGGGCGAGTGTTGCAGCGGACTGAGCTAACACCAAACACTTCTACATTAGATTTGAGCGCCTATCCCGCTGGAACCTACTTGCTGAGGATCATCACTGATCAAGGGCAGGTGAGCAAGAAGATAGTGTTGTACTAGTACTAACTTTTAAGGGGTAAACTAGAGATTGGTATCGAAGCAATTCGGTACCGATCTCCTAATGTTCTATGCTTTGCGGTTGAAACTTACTCTTCTTCCGGCTTTTTCTTAGCCGATTGCATCATATATAATCCGCCGAGTGCCAATACTACTGCACCCACTAATAAGAACATCTTCCAGGGGCTGTCGTTAGATACATCAAACCCCAGAATGGTGAAGAGGCCTCCCAGACAAGCTATTGTCAAGCCCCATTGGTATTTTGAATTCTTTTCTGCCATAGTTTAGTCGAATTTTAGGTCCCAGCCCTCGCGATACGTACGCCCAACGAACTGGTTTGCTTCCTCGATGTTAGTAATCTTCATATTCTCTCCATCCCAGAGGAGTTTCTTGCGGGCCGGGTTAGTCCAGCCACCATCTTCCTTAGGTTGGCGTAGCATATAACTTCTGATGGCTAGATTGCCCATCAGTACCGTTTCCGTCATCGGGCCTGCGTAGTCAAACGAAGACGTCAATGCCCGGTGTTCTTTGCTGTCGTAGCCCGCTTTACAAGCGTCTATCCAGGCTTGGTGGTGACCGTATTCAGGTAGGGTATGATCTTCCGTTTCCGGACCGAAGTCGGTAGTGCCATCCTTCAGGTACAGTTTAGGCATTAGTGGAGAGCTATCGTTCACATTCGTGGAAATAACGCCATGCTCACCCATTATCAATACACCGTTTTCACTGCCGGGGCCACCGATGTCATGGTCGGCAGGGATTACGTCTGGGTGGGAAGGACGAATGCCGCCATCACTCCAGGTCATCTCAATGGGCGACTGGCTCTTATCCGTGGCTGCAAAGTGCAAGGTCACGAAGGAGGATGGAGGGCAACCGGCAGCGTGGTACTCGGCGGTCCACATGCGGGTGTAGATATTGCCAATGCTGCATTCTGCATCAGTTGGATATCCTAAGCCCAAGGTGCGATAGGGGATATCAATAAGGTGGCAGCCCATATCACCTAATGCACCAGTACCAAAGTCCCACCAGCCTCGCCAGTTGAAAGGATGTAAGTTAGGCGTATACGGGCGATAAGCTGCTGGGCCTAGCCAGAGGTCCCAGTTCAACTCCGGTGGCATTTTACTTGCGTCAGCTTCGGCCATACCAAAGCCCTGAGGCCAGACTGGGCGGTTGGTCCAAATCTGTACTTTATCAATCTTACCTAACACACCAGAATCAACCCAGGCTTGGACCAAGGCCAGATTAGGATTAGAGGCCCCTTGATTCCCCATTTGGGTCACTACCTTTTGGCGTCGTGCCAGTTCTGTCAAATGGCGGGTTTCGCGGATGTTATGCGCCAGGGGTTTTTGTACGTACACGTGCAGTCCGCGTTCCATAGCATAGGCCGCTGCTGGTCCGTGTAGATGGTCGGGAGTAGAAATAGTTACAGCGTCGAGATCCTGCTCCTCGTCCAGCATGACCCGAAAATCGGCGTAGCGTTTAGCGGTGGGGAAGGCTTCTACACTGCGCGCCGCCGAACCGGAAAAATCAACATCACAAAGCGCCAGTACATTCTCACGACCATCCACAGAAGCGTGCCGAATATCGGAAATACCCTTACCCCCTGCACCAATTGCGGCAAGATTGAGGCGATCACTAGGGGCGGTATAGCCTGGGCCGCCGAGTACGTAGCGGGGTACAATGAAAAAGGAGGTAGCAGCCGCACCCGTTTTGATAAAGTCGCGGCGAGAAGTGGTGGTCGGTTTTTTCATTTTGCTTCGGTAAGTTTTGAGCAAGTCACTGGGTGAAAATACGAATTGCAAGATTAATTCTTTAAACCACTAAGACACCTAAGAACACCCGAGGGGATTTGAATCACAGAAGACGCATTGGGCTAGTAAAGATTAATAGCGCCGGTCTACAGTTCAATTAGAATTAGGGTTAGAATGTGGAACTTCAGAAGCAATAGTCTATTTCCATAGGATCCTAATTCTAACGCTAATTCTGATTAATAAAACGCAAACGCCTCCGCATCAAACATGCCCTTATCACTGAGTTTGATTTTGGGGATAACCAGTAGGGCCATAAAGGAGAGCGTCATATAAGGTGCGCGTAAACTACAGCCCATGGAGCGCGCTAAGGCGTCAATTTTGGCGTAGGCTTCTCCAATTTTTGCGGCGGGTTGATCACTCATGAGCCCAGCTATGGGGAGTGGAATGTGTTGCGCATTATCAGGGCTTACGGCCGATAAGCCACCCTTGGATTGGACCAATAGATTAACAGCTTGGGCAATGTATTCGTCGCTGGTGCCTACGCAAATGATATTGTGCGAATCGTGGGCTACGGTAGACGCTAAGGCCCCTTCTTGGATTTTGAAGTTTTGAATAAAACCAACGGCTGGCGGTGCCTGCTGATAACGATTGACAACGACTACTTTCAGGATGTCATTGGCAGGATCACTTTCGATAAAACCATTGGTGTTGGTGTGCTGATAGGGGAGTTTTTCGGTGATGAGTTCACCATCTATGGCTTTGATGACGGGGGCAGCAAAGCCCTCGAAAGGAACGCGAAAAGCCGAAGCTTCAACTGGGCCAATGGAGAAGTTATTGATGTGTGGGTGCGCTTCATCACCTAGAATACAACTACCAGCTTGAACTATCTCTTCACCATTGATAAAGGTGCTGCTCACTTGGAATTCTTCCAAGTTGTTGACAATGATGAAGTCTGCAAAGTCACCTATTTGCAGGGTGCCTACTTGCATGTTGTAGTGCTTCACCGGATGCAGGCAAGCTGCTCGGAGAACGGCAAATAGCTCATAGCCTCGTTGTAAAGATCGGCGTACCAATTCGTCTACGTGCCCGAGCAAGAGATCGTCGGGGTGCTTGTCGTCGCTGCAGAACATGACTTCCTCCGGGTGCGTAGCCAGCAGCGAGTGTAATGCCTCGTAGTTCTTTGCGGCAGAGCCCTCTCGGATTAAAATCTTCATGCCGCAGGCTAGTTTGTCCAGTGCTTCTTCCAGCGTAAAGCACTCGTGGTCCGTTGTGATGCCGGCGGCGGCGTACTGTTTAGCTTGTTCTCCACGTAGACCGGGTGCGTGGCCATCGATTGGTTTGTCAATACGTTTGGCAGCGGCTAGTTTTTTCATCACCTCTTCATCCTTAAAGAGTACGCCCGGATAGTTCATCATCTCAGCCAGGTAGTGGATCTCGGGCCAGTGGAGCATGGCTTCTACCCCTGTGGAATCGATTACCGCTCCGGCAGTTTCAAAACTGGTAGCTGGCACACAGGATGGAGCACCGAAGTGAAACTTCAGTTTAGCGTTCTGGGCATTATCAATCATGTAACGGACGCCTTCAATACCCAGGACATTGGCAATCTCGTGTGGATCCGAAATGGTAGCTACGGTACCATACTGGAGCGCCACTCGTGCAAACTCGTAAGGTACGAGCATTGAACTTTCAATGTGGACGTGCGCATCCACAAAACCGGGCATAATGTACTGCTTTGGGGCGCTTTCTACCTCTTGAATAGAAGCTATACGCTGCCCTTCGATCCGGACTTCTCCCGGAAAAATACGTTGCTGGTGGAGGTCTACAATCTGGCCACGGATCGTTCGCATAGCTACTTTTTTCGCAAGTTAAACTTATCTCTCAAAATGAGCTTTTAGCTCCGGTTTTGACATTACAATAGAAAGCTGCGAAGGTGTGGAGCCAGGGCATTAGAGTCTACCTTTTGGATGGGGTGCTGCGTTTGTGGTAGCAGTTGAAACTGCCCCTGGGGCATAGCCTCAGCAAAGCTTGAAGTTTCCTCATGGCTCACCATATTATCTTCATCTCCCAAGCAAATCAATGCGGTATTGGCTATTTGAGTGGCATTCGTAGTATTGAGCGGTGCTGATACGCCAAGATCTTTCATCATATCTGCGGTATGCAGCAAGAGTGTTCGCCATTCTGTTTCTCCGTGTAAGCTCTTGAGGTAGCTGGCGAATTGAGGGACCTTTTCTTCTATTTTGTCTGCTTGGATTCCACGTATTGACTTAGCGGCAATCTCTGGTGACCAGGCAAATTTGGTGCCCAGGGTAATAATCCTGCCTACAAGTGTTGGCATTTGTTGAGCTAGATATAAGGCGACATAGCCACCCATGCTGTAACCAAAAATATGCGGCTGTTCTAAACCCGTTGACTGAATATAGTTCTTGACTTGTTGAGCAAGCGTTGGGATATCGAAAGCTTGCGCGGGGGAAGGGCCATGCCCTAGAAAATCCAATGTGTGAATATCGAAATCAGGGGCGAGCGCCTGCTGGAGCGATTGCATGGTTTGCGCGCTTCCGAGCGCACCGTGGAGGAGAATTAGGCTAGGCATAAATAAGGTGGCTTTACTTTGCGAAGATAGCATTTATGGGAGTGTCCGTTATGGAATTGTTACTTGGGTACAAAGTACGATTGAGGATCACTTACTTAAGCTGGCAAGCCTTTTGCCATATCTAAGTTCGTTCCCTGGTACTCAAACTGTGCTAGGGTGCGAAATCCATGCTTCAAATAAAAGCGTACGGCTCGCTGATTGCTCAGCTGCACACCACCCCAGAGCACGATTTTTTGCGCTCCTATTTTTCGCAGCTCCTGCTCCACATACTGGTACAGTGCACTACCTATGCCCTGCGATTGGCAGGCATCAGCTACAGAGGGGGCTAAGGTGTAGTCGGTTTGCTCATTCAATTCCACCTCGTAGGCTTGGTAGCGGTGGTGTTCGCCCCGGGTGTATCCCCGCAGCACAATAGCGTAGGCCATAATCTTATCCTGATCTACGGCAACGTAAGCCATACACTTATCTCGCTGACCGAGACAGATAGCAGTAATGGTCGTTTCATCAAAAGGATGTGGTGCGAAACGACTGCGTGTTTCGGAGGAAAGCCCTTGGAAGTAAGCTATACCGAAGCCGAAGTGGTTTGGGAATCCAAACCATCTTCGCTACGAGTATATACTCGCGTGAAGTCGTTTG
>JBCBWU010000409.1:0-3122 GCA_039816955.1 Bacteroidota bacterium | reverse complement strand
TCAATGGGCAAACGGTGGAAGTCACAGCGGAAGATTTTCGATTAGAGCTGTTGGAGGATGGCCCGCTTCTGCAGTTTATAAAAGAGCATCGGCTCTCTAAAGAGGCAATTGTTGTTTTGTTATTGGCCTTAAGCCCGCATGTTTTTCCAGATTTTCTGGATCAGATGTTTCAGCGGCACCTGCCTCAGGATGGAGAATATCCACAATTTGGTGGAGTACGGACTAAGAATTTTCGCGGCTTGATTCCCACTGGGCAAACCGCCTTGATTCTACTAGCTGGCAATGATCTGGAGCGTCAGTTTATGGTGAAGCAGCTCTTTTCTCAGTCGCACGTATTTGCGAAGAAACATATCCTTTCGCTAAGTGATGTGGAAATTGGGGAGCCACAGCTGTGTGGCCGCTTGGTTTTGGCTAATGACTATATCGACTTGTTCACCTCGGGAGAATTCATTGCGCCACGGTTCAGTATGCGTTTCCCTGCACAATTGCTGCAAACGGAAATGGAGTGGAAGGACTTAGTGCTGAACGATAAGACGCGTGGGCAAATTAATGAACTCAAGTACTACCTGAAATACGGCAGTGTACTGCTGAGAGACTGGGAGATCAAAAAGCGCTTAAAACCGGGTTACCGTGTCCTGTTCTATGGCCCTCCAGGCACTGGTAAAACACTTACTGCAACGTTATTAGGTAAGTTTGCCGAACGCCCCGTCTACCGTGTCGACCTGTCGATGGTGGTTTCTAAATTCATCGGCGAGACCGAGAAAAACCTGGCCAATCTCTTCGCGCGGGCGGAAAATAAAGACTGGATCCTCTTTTTTGATGAAGCAGATGCGCTTTTCGGTAAACGAACCAACGTAAGAGATGCGCACGACAAGTACGCCAATCAGGAAGTGGCCTACTTACTACAGCGAATCGAAGGCTACAATGGGCTGGTTATCCTGGCCTCCAATTTCAAAAGCAATATTGACGAGGCTTTTATGCGGCGTTTCCAAAGTGTCATTCACTTCCCTGCTCCAACGCCCAAGGAGCGCCTACTACTTTGGGAGAAATGTCTACCCGGGGAATTGCCCGTTGGAGAAGAGGTAGACCTATCCTTCATCGCTAAAAAATATGACCTCACCGGTTCCAATATCATCAATGTTGTCCAGTATTGCTGCCTGGAGGCCCTGGGTAGTGGCAAGCAAAAAATTGAGAACGAAGATATTTTGCAGGGCATTCGCAAGGAGTATTTTAAGGTGGGGCGGATCATGGGGTAGGTGTGTCGTATAGTCAAGCCCCGCAAGGCTTATCAGTAAGATCATACCCTTGAGATTATACTTACTCATCGCCTCTTTGAGCATCGTGATTCGCTCCTCTTGAGAAGAATGATCAGCCTTGGCTAAGTCCTCCCACCAGATGGGTACGGCCACTTCACCCATCAATACACATAAGGTCATCAGGTGAATAGTCTGGTCACCGTAATCCCACGTGGTCCCATCGAGCAGAAGATACTTTGGCTTGCTGGCATCTAGCCTTCTGGGGTGCTGAAATAGGACTAACCAGCACAAGGTCCGTAAGCCCTCCATAAGCTTCTCGTACTGTTGAAGATCCTCTTCGGTAGCTACCTTACCCTGATCAAAAAAGCGAGTTAGTAGCTTGTAATCACCGTGGACTCCAGTACTTCCCTAAAGACGAGTACTGGCACAAAAGAGCTATCGGATGGTTTTTCTGGCAACTCAAGTTAGAAAAACATCCTTATACCTAAACCATCGCCTACTAATGGTTTAGTCTTAACTTTATGGAAAATCACACGCTAACGGACGTGTAATTTTTCTCTTCATAATCATCCATTTGGACACAGAGCCAAAAAAGAAAAGGGTTCATGAACTCTCGAAAGCTCATAAACCCTTGACTTCTAAGGTGTGCCGGAGGCGGGAGTCGAACCCGCACGCCCGAAGGCACACGCCTCTGAAACGTGCATGTCTACCAGTTTCATCACTCCGGCTGGGCACAGAAGAAAGTGAATTATTAAACCCTTTCTTCATTTGGAGGCGCTAATATCTAGAAATATCCATTTACAGGCAAATTAACCTCCTATAAATGTTTAGCGCCTGATAATCTTTCTAGGGATATGAGCAAAATAGACAGGTGATACTAGATAAATGTGGCTGAGAAGTAAGGACGATGATACCGTAGTCGAGGTAGTAAGAACAACGGAGCTCTCTTGTGGTCAAATGATGACATGCCTAGTGGCCTGCGTTGGGAGTATGATGTGATCTTCAGCACGGACGGTAAAGTGCTTGTTCCTGGCATTTTTGCAGCTCCTGGAGATTGGATTCCGGCCCTCACTATGTTTGATGAGGACGGTGAAATCCTCTGGTCACGTTCTTACGAAGGCCACGCCTTCTGGTTTTTTGGCAGCTACTGCCAATTGGTAGAATTGGATAACGGTCATTTTGCGATGGTTTTTGTGAGTGACAATACCATGCATACCATCATTTACGTCATTGATGAAAACGGAGATATTGTTGATACAAAATCGATCAATAGGAGTGATGATGCTCCAACTCTTCGACAGGTTATTAAATGCAGTGACGGAGGATTAATGATCGTAGGGACGGAAGGTGATGGCCCAGGTGCGACACCTTTTGCGATCAAATTAAATGCCGATTTAGTAGAGGAGTGGCGCTGGTTGATGGAAGTCAGTAATGAAGAACGTAGAGCGATTAATACGGTAGTAGAGCTCGATAATGCCTATTATCTCGGAGTATCGGAACTTGTTCACATCAGCAATAATCGTTGGGATTTGGTAAAACTGGATAATACCGGAGAAGAAATATTTGTCAGGCCGTACAGTGGTGATGGTGTTAATCCGGAATTGGTATTTGATTTGATCCGTTCTCACGATAATCAGCTAGTCGTCGCCGGTCGGAATGAGCAGAAGATTTTCCTACAAAAAACTCAGTCTTACGGGTGATATTCTTTGGACTTCGACCTATGACTATGAAGACCGCGCCACGCCCTGGGATATAGACGCCTTGCCCGATGGAGGCTACATTTTCGCGGGTAACCAAGGCAATAAAACCTATGTGGTCAAAACAAATGGTGAAGGTGTCACTAGCACTTTTACACTTGACATGCCA
>JBCBWU010000408.1:0-3199 GCA_039816955.1 Bacteroidota bacterium | reverse complement strand
ACAATCATCATAAATTCCTGCAGCGCTACCTATTGGTTCCCATTGCGCCTCACAGATTGTACCTCCATCACAAGGGAAAATTTCGTTTAAGAATACTGGGTCACTACTTGGTGCCAAGCATTGCACCAAGTCTATTGTCTGGTTATTGTTGGTAGGACAGCATTCCGTCAAGCGTCCGATGGCCTTGGCGAAGCCACTAGCAGGCGTATGATTACTGAGATTAAGTTGATAGTTCAGATCTTTATCAAATACAGCCACACAATCATCCTGCGAGGAAGCGTAAATAAATCCAGAACGTGCTGAGAAAGTTAAACCTACTGTTGCACCCCAATTTAGACCGTCATTAATGTCGGTATCACCGCTACCATTTTCATAATCCTGTGAATCTGTCAAGGATTGTGCCACTACACTCGCATTAGAAAGTGGTGGCGTAGGATCTACCTTATAAATAGTTGATGGAGGCCCAAATCCGTTGCTTCCACCGACGAGGATGTATATCATTCCTTCATCATCTACAGTAATCCCGGTAACACCCTCAGGACCATTATTGGTACTCATCGTGTTGATAGGAATCCCTACATCGGCTAAGGTGAATACTATTTCTGAAGCTCGACCATCAAAAGTAGCGGGGTCTACGGGACCTTTAATAACTCCAATATCAGAATTTGTAAACCCAGAAGGGGAAAGCGTAGCATACCAATAGCCATCATTGCCATTAGTCAAGCCCCAAAGTGCAGGCGCTAAGGTTGTTTGAGTGCCTTCTTCTTGTCCGGTACAGAGATTATATATCCGCACGGTAGATGGAGAACCGGGATCCATGGCATCACCATCAAAATTTGGATGCGAGTACAAATAGTTTCCGATAGAGAAAAAGTTATGATCGCCTTGGTTATCTAGAAATGGATCAATATCAGGGTCTGAATCATCTGCATCAACTATCTCTCCATCACAGGTCAATTTCGCAATAAAGCTCTGGTCGTTACCAACTCCTCCATTTAATTGTGAAATATATAGTAAACCATTCAGGTCAGCTGCAATGCCGTGAGGAGATTGCAAGTCAGTACTACCATCAAACCAGGGGCTACCAATTTCGGTTGTAACTCCGCCATCCGCAGCAATAGGGAATTTGTGGATGATGTTTTCACCAGCATCGTTTAAGTATATATAGTCTGTACAATCGCACCCCACCATACAATCCTGTTGATTCAAAGTGACGACTACATCGGTGAAACAGTCGCTAGTCCCATTAAAAATGCGAATGGTATAATCCTGTGATATTGAGGGATTAGGAATCATGCCAACACCGATATTCTGAAGGGGTAAGTCTGTACTAGGATCAAATCCAGTAGCATTATTAATATCAGTATCACCCGCTCCGTCACCTGCGTCTTCCGCATAAGAGCTACCCGCCGACCAATTGTAGTGTGTAGCATCGGTAGCAGCGCTGATTTGGAGGTAGGCAGTCAGTGGATCAACGGTTCCAGTTGTACAGGACGCTTGGATGGCGAAAGCCAGAGTAGAGGTAGGGTTAGTACAAGAATTACTACACCCTGTGAGTGGTAGATTATTCTGATCCACAAACGGATCACCAGGCGCTAATTCAAATTCCAGGAAAAACGGATTACTAGCACTACTGAAGTCGGGCAACATTGTCCCCGCCATATTCGCATCGGTACCAATAAGCAATGGGTCATCGCCATTGATATTATCTCCAGTACCACTAGTTGGATCTAAAATAGCATCGCCGTCCCCAAAGCCACCGGGAGTACCCGTAGAAGTAAATCCTGCCGGGGGAGTATACGCCATGGTGTAAATACCCGCTTCAACCGGAGATCCTGTAATGATCCATGCGTAGCGACCATTGCTACCGTCTAGCTCGGCACCACCCTCTGTAATAAATTCAAAAGTAGCATCCATTGTGGGGGGGGTCACCGAAATAGTTCCTCCTGAGATAATTTCTCCGGTTTCTACACAATAGATGTAACCAGCAGGATCGGTAGGTGGAAAAACAAAAACACCTTCGACAAAACAGCCGGATTCGTTCTCAAAACGAATACTAAACTGCTTGGTCTGATTGCAAACAAGGCCCGTTAAGTCGAGCTCAACTCCGGTTGCAGTTGCATTATTATCGGGTCGGGTAATATCCATGTAGGGGCCGCCATCCACACTGAGCTGAATATCACCAGCCGGAGCATCAGTCCAATCTACCGTAGCAGTAACGTCAAAGTTGCCTCCCACGCAAGAGCCGATATCGACAATATCGATTATTACCGCACAATTGGATACGGGCGGTGTCAGACCAGCATCAAAGGTGTGATCCGTTTTACCAGCGACAAAGTCAATGACGGGCATATCTCCTAAACCAGGCACTGCTACTTCGGAAGCATCAGAGTCATTGCTATCAGCATTGTTTCCTGCGCCAACATTCGCAGTCGTCAACTGATAGTTGGTACTCCCTACGGTGAGTTCTCCCGTAGCCGCATCGTAGCCATCACCCATGAAAACAATAAAGTAGGCTGCGCCTTCATCAACTCCGGTGAAGCCAGCCTCCCAGGTTTCCCCACTGGTACCAGGACCGGTGAAATAGTATTCTCCCGCAGCGTTGGTGCTGGTGGTCGCAATCAAAGTAGCATTTCCACTGGCAGGATTGGTATACAGTTTAACCGTTAAGCCATTTATCGGATCTTCGCAAGCATCTTGTATTCCATCTAAATTCGTATCCAGCCAGACATAATTACCCACCTGAATACGAGCGATGTCACAAAGTGCTTCAATATCTCCTAAGCCAGCGGCCTTACCAATGTCAGGATTGGAATTTTCGTCAAAAACTTCATACTCATCCGTACGATTACCCGTGAAAACACTGAACCAAACCAAACCACCCGATAAGCGGGCGAGTGGATCTTCGTAGTTGGTCACCACTTCACCTTCGGCGGCTACGTAAGCCAGAGCGCCCTGGGCTGCCTCCTCGTGACGGAGGCCGTTGCTAAAATAGGCAGGATCGTAAAAGAATTCACCGCCGTTAAATCCCTGGGGGAAGTTTTGGGCAAAGGGAGTCCCCGGATTGCCAGCGTTAAAAAACTGAGTACAACTACCGTCCCCTTCTAAGGTGTAAGTCCCGTTGCCGTCACCGCAGAGGTAGACAATATCACCGGCAGTGGTGCCACTGAACAGATTAGTGTTACCCGTAGGTCGATAA
>JBCBWU010000407.1:0-3206 GCA_039816955.1 Bacteroidota bacterium | reverse complement strand
TGGCTTTATCCTGGGCTTCGTTCACCAAGACATTCAACTGCAAGTTGGGCACTTGATCCGCCAAGCGCTTGAAGCGGCGATACTCCGCCTCTGTTTCCGGTAGGCGATAAGCATCTACCCGGTTATTAGAGTGCATTTGGTTCAGGCTCTTGTAGATGGCAGTCACCGAACCTACTGCTTGGATGTAAGAAAACTGTCCCAAGTAATCCTCCAGCTTGGCCATTTCTTTTAGTACAGGATAGTCTGTGGCACGGTAGCCCTCTTGCACAAAAATAGCAAACTCCATCGGGCGAAAGCCAGATAGTTCTCGCTCAAAAAACTGGAAGTCTTCTGTGATCCGCTCACCACGCGGCATATTGCTAATGATGTTATAATTGGTGGTGATATTACTGATGCCCCAAGCACACAGTACCACGAGTGCTAAACTCCCCCAGCGTATCCACTGCACCCGCTTGCGCGTAAAGCGGTAAGTACGCTCCAGTAGGCGCTCCCAAAAAGCTTGCCCTTTGCCCAGCTTGACAATCTGATCCGTATCAAAGAACGAAAGGGCGGCAGTGGTAAAAAAGATGACCGTTAAGTAAGCAATGATGACCCCAATGGCCGCATTGATACCAAAATCTCGAATGGGGATCACCCGAGAGGTAACCAGCGTGGCAAAACCAATGGCGGTGGTTAAAGAGGTCAACAAAGTAGCCATACCAATCTCCTTCATGGAGGTCCAAATGGCATCCTCTTTGCTGGCCCCTTTACGGAGTTCATCAATGTATTTTGACATAATGTGGATGACATCGGAGGTCCCCACAATGATCATTAATACCGGATACAAGGCGGCAATGGCGTTCAACTCGCGTTGGGCAGCTCCTAGGAAACCCAGAAATAGTAGCAAGCCCAAACCTATCGACACCAAGGATAGTACAATACCCCAAGGACGACGAAACAAGACATACATGATGAAGCCTACCAAAATGGCCGACACCACCGCCGAAACCGTAATTTCACGCTTCTGCATGTGCACCAGTTCCTTCTGAAAGTAGGGCCGCCCCATGTAGTGTACCTCCTCAAAATCGAAGCTTTCCACCAATTCATCGAGCGCATCCATATGCTCTTCGCTCTGCTGCAGGCTCATACTGCTTGAGGTGCGCAGGTATACCATGAGCGTAGTGGCATCCTCGTTAATGAAGTTATGGCGAAAGCGTACATCCGCTAAGACACGCTCCTTATCTGCCTCATAACGGCTAGGGTCGTTGCGGTGAATAACCGGGATACTCGTTACCGCAAAGGGCGTTTTGAGCGGATAACTAAATTTAGTCAGCGACTGGCTCTCTTCTACGAAAGGCACCTTGCGGCTATCAAGCGTAAGGCGGTGTACTTTATTGAGGAAGGTACTATCAAATACCCCTTCCTCTCGGACCAGCGCGACAAGCATGAAGTTATCGTCCGCTTCGAAGTTGTCAATAAAATCACGGAAGAAGGTCAGGTCTTCATCTCCTTCGGGGAAGAACTGCTCAAAATCAAAACTAAACTTAAGCTGAGTAGCAAAATAACCACTAGCAATAGCCAAAACGGCAAAAGCAATAATAATGGGAACGCGATAGCAAGTCATACCTCAGGTTTCACCGATAAAATGTTATCGCATTTGGAACGATGAGGCACCCTAATGGTTCGCCACCGGATGGTCAAATTTTAGCGAATCAAGGTAATATCTCCACTTTCTAAAATCGTTGTACCATCAAAAAGGAGTAACTCCACTTGGTATACGTACACCCCAGGAGCAGCTTCATCACCAGCTATTCGGCCGTCCCAACCTAGATTGTCTTTACTATCGTAAACCATCCCGCCCCAGCGATCAAAGACTTGTACCGAAGCTACGGAAGCTATACCCGCTGCCGGAAAAACCAAGAAGCGATCATTTGTACCATCATTATTCGGCGAAAACACATTGGGAATGAACACGGCTATCTTAGGATCAACGGTAAGGGTAATTTCCGCTACCGCAACACAGCCATTCGTATCGGTAATGAGTACGGTGTAGGTGGTGGTCTGCGTAGGCTGGGCTACTGGATTGAGGCAATCATCACAACTAAGTCCTAGTGCAGGTTCCCATTTAATGGAGACAACATCTGCAACATCCAAATTGGTTTGTACCTGCAGTGCAGTGCTATCCCCAAGCGCTAAATCAGTAGCTCCCGCAAGGATAGTCGCTGTAGGGTCCGGATCAGCATTAATAGTGAGCATCAGGCTGGTATCACAGCCAACGGCATCGGTGATCAGCAATTCGTAATCTCCGGCAGATAAATTGGTGAAGAAACCTTCCGCTTGCGGTGTACCACCTTCTAAGCTATAGCTGAATGGTGCGGTACCTGTTAAAGGGGTAATGGTAAATCCACCATCCGTTGGGTTAACACAACTTAGGTCTTGCGTAGCCACCGTCACACTGATTCCTTCTGAGTCATCAATAGTATAGGAATCGTTGAAAGTACAAGCTGCAGCATCAGTTAGCAGTAGGTTGTAATCGCCAGGCGCTAAATCCGACAATTCCTGAGCATCTAAGGCAATAAGAGTACCATTTTCGTCCGTCCATTCTAGATCAAATGGCGGGGTACCCGTTAAGTTTTCAATGCTTAATTGCCCATTGTCAAGACCACAAATGGTCGGCATCAGCTGTACGCTTGCGGCTGGATTCATGACCGAAAAGACGATACTATCAATAGCTACACCACAACCATCAGTTGCAAACACAGTATAAGTGTCGTTATCGGTAGCTGTAAGTGATAGTTCTTGCATATCACCTATCACTTCGCCGGCTCCATTGAGCCAGGAGTAGCTCAAGCCAGGGGTAGAACTCCCAACTAAAAAAGATACGTCCTGACCTTCACAAGCCGAGGAAGGCCCAGCAATACTGAGGTTAATATCGGATACAGGATTAATAACGACCGTATCCATCAATGTACCACAAACAGGATTCGAGAGCGTGAGGATATAAGTTCCCGGTTGTAACACTTGTAATGTAGGACCATCTGTACCATCATTCCAAGTATAATCCCCCGGGAAAAGTTCTGCTGGTTCTAACACCACATTTTCCCCAATACAAATCGTCTGATCTGGACCAAGATCCAGTGCAGCACTGAATTCTTGCACCTGAATTGTATCACTTCCAATGCAGTTCCCCTGCACCACCGTAACCCTGGATACCTTCGTGGTCAATA
>JBCBWU010000406.1:0-3250 GCA_039816955.1 Bacteroidota bacterium | reverse complement strand
GTTGGAATGGTATGCTCACCTTTGGTATGCTGTACTGGTTGTTCCCAAAACTCTACAACACTAAGCTGTATTCTACTAAGTTGGCGAATGCTCACTTCTGGATCGGTACACTCGGTATTTTGTTCTACGCCATCCCGCTGTACTGGGCAGGTTGGACGCAGAGCTTGATGTGGAAAGAATTCCTGCCAGAAGGTATCCTTAAGTATGGTAACTTCTTGGAAACCGTTACTCAGATTCTTCCGATGTACAAATTGCGTGCACTAGGAGGTGGTATCTACGTACTTGGTGTTTTCGTAATGTGTTACAACTTGATCAAGACTGCCCGTGCCGGTAACTTCGTGGCCAACGAAGAAGTACAAGCTCCTGCCCGCGCGGTTGCCTTCACCGGAGGTCACAAAGGTGAATACTGGCACCGCTGGATCGAGCGTCGTCCAGTACAACTGTTGGTGGGTGCGACTATTGCTATTCTAATTGGTGGTTTAGTGGAGATCTTCCCAATGGTAACCATCGAGGAAAATGTACCTAAGATTGAAAGTGTTACACCGTATACTGCCCTCGAATTAGAAGGACGTGATCTCTATATCAAGGAAGGATGTTTGGGCTGTCACAGTCAGATGGTCCGTCCGTTCCGCAGTGAAACGGAGCGCTACGGCGAATACTCTAAGTCCGGTGAATTTATCTACGATCGTCCATTCTTGTGGGGCAGTAAGCGAACCGGTCCGGATCTACACCGCCTAGGTGGTAAGTATCCTGATAGCTGGCACTTCAACCACATGTACGATCCTACCAGTACCTCTCCTGGATCTATCATGCCGCCGTATCCGTGGATGATAGAGCGCGATATCGACTTCGGTCTAACCGAAGCCAAGCTCAAGACGCTTAAGGTACTTGGTACCCCTTATTCCGATGAGTACATCGATAAAGCCATCGAAGATGCGCAAGCCCAGGCCGCTACTATTGCCGCCAGTTTGAACAATGATGGCATTGAGATGGAAGGACTAGAGAATAAGGAAATCGTAGCCTTAATTGCCTACCTGCAACGCTTGGGCACCGATATCAAGCCTAAGGCTCAAGCCGAGGTAAGCGAGTAATTCACCACAGGCAGCGCTAGTCTGCTAGGCCGAGTCTCCCGACTCAGCCGGCAGACTAGCACTGCCCCAAAGTAACACCATCATGTACAAATATATTTTAGCAAATGGCGGGGAGAGCATCAACTGGATGGCACTTTTTTCGCTCTTGACTTTCTTCTTCCTTTTTGTCATCAGCGCTATTGCCATTTGGGGGCGCAGCAAGGCTTATATCCAGCACATGGAAGCCCTGCCACTGGATGAAGACACGATTCAATAAAACCACTCATAAGCTTGATTATGAAAACATATAGCATCAAAATAAGCCTGACGCTCCTGCTACTAAGCTTTGTAGTGGTGGCATTTGGGCAAGAGGCTGCCGCCGGCGCTGCCCTGGCAGAATCATCTGGCTGGTTGGACTGGACCATGCAGAATATCGTAATTGTGATGGGTGTCGCAACCGCGATTGCCGCAGTGGGAGCCATTTTCCACCTCAACAATCAGTTGATGGAACTCAACCGGGTCCGGGTCTTGCAAGAGCATGGTATAGAGGTAGCTGAGAAAATACAGCTTATCGCTAGAGAATCCTTGTTGCAGCGCTGGTATAAGAAGATGACTCAGGCAGTTCCAATCGAGAAGGAGAGCGATGTAATGTTGGATCACAACTACGACGGTATTCGTGAGCTGGACAACATTCTACCTCCCTGGTGGGTCGGGTTGTTTTACGCTACCATCTTTATTGGCATCGGTTACTTTTCTTATTACCACATTTCCGACAAGGGGCTTTCTTCAAGCGAGAAATACGCCGTAGAAATGGAAGAGGCAGCGGAGGCGGTTAAAGCCTATTTGGCTACGCAGGCCGATCAGGTAGACGAGACTAATGTGGAGGCGCTTGTAGACGCTGATCAACTGGCGTTGGGTGAAAGTATTTTCAATACCCAGTGTGCGGTATGCCATATGGCAGACGGTGGTGGTGGCGTAGGCCCCAACCTCACGGATGAATATTGGCTACACGGTGGAGACATCAAAGATATTTTCACCACCATCAAATACGGTGTGCCTGAGAAAGGTATGATTTCATGGAAGGCGCAGCTTCGTGCGGGGGATATGCAGCGCGTGGCTAGTTACATCCTTACGCTGGGTGGCACTACGCCGGCAAACCCCAAAGCGCCAGAAGGTGATTTGTACACTCCAGCAGCGGATGAAGTTCCAGCCGAAGAAGCTGACGCTACCGCTAATGGACAACTGGGTATGAACCAGGAATAAAGAGCGAATAAACTCCCCCCAAAAAGAAACTAGTAAACTGAGTATGCAAACTCCAATTATCAACGATACCGAAGCTTACCGCGACAGTATAAGTACGGTAGATAAGGAAGGGAAACGAGTTTGGATCTACCCTAAGAAGCCTAAGGGCCCTTGGACCAATGCTCGTACCTACGTGAGTTGGGTATTACTACTGGTTTTATTTGGCTTGCCGTTTGTAAAGATCAACGGTAACCCATTTATTCGCCTGGATATTTTGGGGCGCGATTTCTACCTTTTTGGTATGCACTTTGCGCCCCAAGACTTCCACCTTTTCGTAGTGGCCATGCTCACCTTGGTCGTTTTTATTGCGCTGTTTACAGTAGTGTTTGGGCGGCCGTTTTGTGGGTGGGTTTGCCCACAGACCATTTTCATGGAAATGGTCTTTCGTAAGATTGAGTACTGGATTGAAGGCGACGCCAATGCACAACGACGCTTGGATAAAGCACCTTGGACCCCAGAAAAGATCCGGAAGAAGGTGCTCAAGCAATCGGCCTTTGTGCTGGTTTCGGTGTTTATAGCGCACACTTTTCTTTCCTACTTAATTGGTCCGGAACGCGTCTTTAACACCATCACCTCTTCTCCGTTTGAGAACTTCGGTGGCTTCGCGGCGATGATTGGTTTCACCGGAGCCTTTTATTTTGTTTTCTCCAGCTTGCGCGAACAGGTGTGTACTACTATCTGCCCGTATGGCCGCCTACAGGGAGTGCTCACTGACGATGATACCATTTTGGTTACCTATGATTTTATTCGCGGTGAACCAAGGGGTAAAATGAAAAAGTCCCGTTCAAAGGCCAAAAAGAGTCCAGTAGCTGCTATGCAAACTGTAGTAGCAACTACTGATACAACTGTGGCTGCACCGGCCGAGAGCCCCATTAAAG
>JBCBWU010000405.1:0-3250 GCA_039816955.1 Bacteroidota bacterium | reverse complement strand
GACGGCTTCACCGCCGACCGCATCGAAGTACTGGACCAACTGGGCCGTACGGTGCGTACGCAAGCACAGGCAGGTACTGGTGTGGACTTGAGCGGCTTGCCTGCTGGTGTGTATGTACTGCGCATGCAAGCGGAGGAGCAGGTGATTTCGGCGAAGGTGGTGAAGGAGTAAGAATTAGAATTAGAGTAAGAGTTAGAATATGGTATAGTTGGATTCTAACTCTAATTCACATTCTAATTCTAATTCCAGCGCGCCTGGACAACTTACATAGGGAAGTTCAAAGGAGTACGTCTCGCCAACCTATTCGGGGCGTACTCACTTCCCTCCCTTTAGCGGAAGCTATACAGCAAAACGAAACCGACGACAATACATTCACTACCTAAAAACACCGAACCATGTACTATACCGCTCTATTATGTTTATCGCTTTGCGCGCGGGTTTTGATCAAAGCGATGGAAATTGGAAATTAGAAGTTAGAAATAGGAAATTATAAGTGGGAAGTGGGAGATCGGAAGTCGGAAATAAGAGATTAGAAATTGGAGATTAGAAGTTAGAGATGGAGATACGTAGCTAATTCTTCAAAACTTGCTCTACTTCCTACCTCATACTTCTTGTCATTTCATATTTCTAACTTCATACTTCTAATTTTTCCCACTTCCCACTTCCCACTTCCCACTTCCCACTTCCGACCTCCAACCTCCTTTCCAGTTCTGTTTTTCTAGAACCGGTTGAGTTCTTACCTTTGGTTTTGTCCCTTAGTGTAGAAGCTTATGTCGGTAAGAAGTTGGTTTTCGGTTGGAAATCCCTGTAAGCAATTTAAGCAGCATGCAGACCTCTTTGCGGGCTTACTAGCCCAAGATGAGCGGGCCATTGTATGCTTGCAAACGAAGGCTTTGCCCATGGTCCTGAAACAGGTACGTGCCTTTGGATTGACGCGAGAGCAAGGTGAAGAAATACTGAACCGGAGTACCCTGGTATTCCTACAAAAGATTGAAAGCGGTGACTATCAGTTTCAAGGCAATGCGCCTACGAGTTACTTGACCGAAGTAGCCAAGCGCATGGCCATGGCGCAATCTCGTAAAACCAGCAAGCATCAGCACCAGGCCTTGGAAGATGCCCACATTGACCACATGGCTGATTATGCGGAAAATGAGCGCAAGCAAGCCGCGGCGGATATGGTGCGCCAACTGCTGGGTAAACTGAACGAAGCCTGCGCGCAGGTGATCCGACTACACCACATTGATGGTTACAGTGATGACGAAGTGATAAAAAATAACATGACGCCCTACTCCACCAAAAACTCTTTGAAGATGAAACGGAGTAGTTGCATGAAAAGACTCATCAAAATTGCTCAACAATGGCAAACATCGACGACTACCTAGCGGAAGACGCTAGCGCGGAGGAGCGGCAGGCGGCAGAGCAAGTTCTGATGGGCCTGGATAGCCTGAAACTGCAACAAAAAGTAAAGCGGGCAGCGGCCGAACGAATTCGCTTGCAAAACATAGCCCGCCGTAGAATGGCCGGGATGATCATCCTCTTGGCCCTCCTCATCGGAGCAGCCGTCTACTGGAGGAGCCTGCGGACCAACGCTCCTGTTGAAGAGGAGCCCCAGCGTACCGAATCCCAGACCAATGAGCCAGCGGTTCCACCAAGTACACCGTTAGAAACGGAAAGCACACCGCTAGAAGAAAACGAACCGACCACCACGCCCCCGGAGGAAGAACCTCGCCGTGAGGAAGCCCAGGAACCACCGCCCATCCCGGAAAATGTGCCCATTGCGCAAACTGATCCTCAGGAGCTTACTCCCCTACCCGATCCTTTGCACGACGCGCCCAACACCTTTCTACGCGGGCAAAACAATACTACCGATAGCGTAAGCCAAGTGCGCCTCAATGCGCTCTGGTACACCAGCTATCCGTTATCTGGTTTGGAATTAGGTAATAACCTCGCTAATATCGGTGAGGCACTACAGGACCGCAATTTCACCCAGGCCTTTATTCGCGTACAGCGCGCCGAACGCCGCCAAAATCCAAGTGACACCCTGGCTTACCTCAAAGCTTACACCTTCCTGGAAATGGGGCAAGGTGACGAAGCCGCAAGGGCCTTGTCTGAATTAGAAGACATTCCAGCAGATTGGCAAGACCAAAGCGACTGGTACCAAGCCCTAGCCTTACTACTTGCTGGTGACCTGGAAGCTGCACAAGTACTAGTGACGGAGATTGCGCAGGAGAATGGGCATACGTACCAGCGGGAGGCGCAGAAGGCGCTGGAAGTGTACGGGTGGTAATTAGAGTTAGAATGGGAATTAGAATTAGAATAGTCCGACTACGCATAAAGCTCCGTCGGACGAGGAGTAACAGTATTTTGATTCGGACACGCTGTCAGGTAGTTTCAATCAAAATAGCAATGGCAAGTTCAATGGCAATTCAGAGATGGTTTTGTGTTCCATTTTGATTTTGATTGATATTGCCATTTTGATTTATTAGTAGGTAATTCCTCATATGTTCTTGTATGCCTTTACTCGTCCGCTGCGCTCCTCCGCCACAGGCTTTGGCCGTCGGTGGAAGCTTTGAGCGTAAGCGGGATGTGGTTCTTAAAAAGCGCTTGGTGTTCTAAGGTGGCTTTGGTGGTTTTGCATTCCATTCTGAATTAGAATTAAAGTAAAAATAACAGTGAAAGTGAAAGTTCCACCTCTAATGTGATCTTCTTGCCCGGCGTAGCTGGAAGCGTAGGCGGGATGTGTCTTATGTGGTTCGAAATAGTGGCCAGTTTTCAGTGATCAGTAGACAGTATTCAGTTGACATCTCTCGGTGGCCTTGGGTGGCTGAGGTGGTTCAAGAATAGTGAAAGCAGCAGTGAACGCAAGGGAGTTGTTAAACCGCCAATTGCTATTTTGATTGATATTGCTATTTTAATTACTCTAACTGATTACCTTAAGCAGTACGCCGCAATCAAGCAAAAAAACTACTCAGTCATGCTCCGATTCCTACCTGCGCCCCTCCCTGTAATTGCAATTTTGATCGCCATTGCCATTGTAATTGCCCCCTCATCAGTTGCGACCGCACAATCGACTGACGCACACCCGCACGTTTTGATCCCCTACAATGATCATGGGGAGTGGGGCTATTGTGATACGCTGGGGAACATTCAAATCAAGCCGCAATATAAATCAGCCTACTTCTTTAACGCGAGGACCATTGGAGAAGCGGAAGTCTATCTAAGTGCTGTTGAGACCAAGTGGGGGCAGACC
>JBCBWU010000404.1:0-3251 GCA_039816955.1 Bacteroidota bacterium | reverse complement strand
CAAAAGGCAAGCCGACTGGCAGTACTGGCTGCAGGTTATGAATTACCTGCGCCCCTTTGCTATCCGAAATGACTTAATCACCGACTTAAATCCATTCTTTATGTTTCGCAGCCATTGGAAAATTGCCTGGCGCAGTTTACTCAAGCAAAAACAGTACGCTCTACTCAACCTCGCTGGGATGACCGTGGGCTTGACCTGCTTCCTTTTACTGACGATGTACATTCAGTACGAAAGCAGTTATGATCAACAACATGCGAAGTCAGATCGTATTTATCGCGTTGTACAGCGCCAGGAAGGGAATATGTTTCAGGGCACCGATATGTTTGCCCTCTCACCCAGTGTAATGGTGCCTAAACTTCTGGAGGATTTCCCGGAAGTAGAAACCGGTACTACGATCTCGTTCTCCAATACGCTCTTCTCTCATGAGCAAGAGGCACAATACGAGAACGGCCTCTATGCTGACTCTGCCTTTTTTGACGTATTTGATTACACGCTGATTCACGGAAGTATAGCTAAAGCGCTAGGTGACCCGAACGCACTGGTCCTTACTGCCAGTATGGCCGAAAAATACTTTGGGAGATCGAACCCCGTGGGGAAAACCCTGCAGGTGGAAAACGAAAAGCTGATGACGGTGCAGGCCGTTATAGCTGATCCACCGAACAACCAGCATTTTAGCTTTGACTTTATTACCCGCCTCGAAAACTATGGATATTATGAGCAAGACTTAACCCGCTGGAAATGGGTAAGCAACAACTACCGGGCCTATATTGTCTTGCCGCCAGACTATGACTATCAAGTTCTGACTCAAAAAATGGAGGTGCTGAACGATATAGCACGGCCTTTCTACAGTGATTATTCCTTTGCACCCGAATATTTCCTGCAACCACTGGAAGACATTCACCTGCACTCGCACCTCAACATGGAGTTACAGAGTAACGGCGATATCCTGCGGATTTATCTGGCAGGGGGTATCGCTATTGTGATCTTGCTGCTGGCACTGATCAACTATGTCAACCTCACCACAGCAAGAGCTACCCAGCGAGTACGCGAGGTAGGCGTGCGTAAGGTACTCGGTGCTGCTCAGCGTCAGGTAGTAGGCCAGTTTTTCGTAGAATCGGTTATCGTAGTGGGTATCAGTTTACTCCTGGCGGGTACGTTTGCGATATTCCTTTTACCGGCCTTTAATGAATTGCTCGGACTGCAAATTGGATGGCAGTGGCTCGGATCGGCACAATTATTCTTTGGTGCGCTTGGCGTGTTGTTGCTACTCATTTTGGTTTCGGGCTTGTACCCTGCGATCATTTCCGCTTTGGCTCAGCCCGTTGATGCTATTCGCGGCGCTCGCTTTACGGGCGATGGAAAACGCAAGTGGTTAGGGCAGGCACTGGTTATTGGCCAATTTGCGGCAGCTATTATCTTGGCTTTGGGGAGTATTATCATCTATCAACAGTTGCAATACATCCAGGAGAAGAACTTGGGCTACGAACGAGACCACATTGTGCATATCCCGTACATTGATCAAGATGTGTTGACGAATGGGGAAACCTTTCGGGAACAGATCTTACAACATCCCGGTATTGAGAAACTAGCCTTTGGTAGCCAGGTACCACTAGAATCCGAAAATCAAGGTATTGCCGATGAATGGGAAGGGCGCCCTGATGGCGCCGAGCTACCCATCTACCGCAACTATATTGATTATCACTTCCTGGATTTATTCGAAATCGAGCTGGTTAATGGGCGCAACTTTTCGCCAGACTTTCCTACGGATCGGGATGAAGCTTACATCCTCAACGAAGCAGCTGTCAAGGCCCTGGGCTGGACCAATGAGAACGCAGTTGGTAAGACTTTTGAAGAAGGTAAGATCGTAGGTGTGGTGGCTGATTTTCATTTTCAGCCGTTTAACCTGGCCATTGAACCCATGTTCATGCGGCCGCGTAGTCAGTACACCGCTCGTTACGGAAATATCATCGCTAAAATCCGTGGCGACCAGCAGTCGGAGGCCATTGCACATATTGCGACAACCATGCAGGAAGTCTTACCGCTGATTCCCTATGATCTACGTTTCTTAGACGAGTCCTACAACCAGCTGTACATCACCGAAACTCGCTTTGGTGAGGCCTTTACCCTATTCACTGGCCTTGCACTATTTATTGCCTGCTTAGGCCTGTTGGGGCTGGTTACCCACCAGGTATTACACCGCACCAAGGAAATTGGGATTCGCAAAGTGCTGGGAGCTTCGGTACCTAGTTTGGTAGCGCTACTTTCGAGCGCTTTCTTGCGCCAGGTCTTTCTAGCTTCCTTGATCGCCGCACCTATTGCTTGGTGGGCCATGCAGCGTTGGTTGCAGAACTTTGCCTACCACATCGAAATCAAGCCCTGGGTATTCATTCTGGTGGGTGGTGTCACCTTGCTGATTGCTTTTCTAACCATCGGTACACAGTCGATCCGGGCGGCCTTAGCGAATCCGGTGGAGGCACTTAAGATAGAGTAGGGAAGGTTAGAAATAAGAAGTTAGAAATAGGAAATAGGGAATTAGAAAGGGATGAGGTCGGGAGTGGGATATCGGAGGTGGGAAATACAAGACCTCCGATTTTGCATCTTCAATTTCTACCTTCTACCTTCCTATTTCCTATTTTTTCTTGGCTTCTAGCGCAAAGACCATTGGCATTTTGCCCTCGTGTCCTTTGATCTGATATCCACCAGGACAAGGGACCGTGAGGTTAAAGCAATCGTAGGGGGAATAATCGTACTCTGAAAAGTGGGTGATGGTTAAACCCGCATCCATTAAGGCCTGAAATACATCTGCTAAGCTGTGATTCCAGTAGGCTGAGCTGTGTGATTTTTCGTCTTCCGGCGCTGCGTAGGAACCTTGACTTTCTTCTATGAAGCTCTCCAGGTTGAAGTAGGGATATTTGAAGTGGGTGAAGTCGTCATCGTACATCCAGACCACGGGGTGAAATTCGGCGAAAACAAAGCGCCCGCCCGGTTTCAAAAACTTGTTAATCAATTCCCCCCAATAACCGAGTTGTGGTAGCCAACCAATGGCGCCGTAGGAGGAAAATACCAAGTCGAATTGTTCGTTGATATGCTGGTCGGCTTCAAGAACGTTACTGCGGATGAAACGGGCGTTCAAGCCAGCGCGTTCCCGCAATTCTCTTGCTTTCTCAATGGCGGTGTCGGAGAGATCTACTCCGGTAGCTTCTGCGCCCAGGCGTTCCAATGCCAGGGTGTCCTGGCCAAAGTGGCACATG
>JBCBWU010000403.1:0-3258 GCA_039816955.1 Bacteroidota bacterium | reverse complement strand
TCATTCCCTCCGCTATATGTGATGGAGAAGAATTGCTGCTCCAATCTCCCATAACGGCCGTTTGGCCCAATGGTGATACGAGCACTACTTACCGGGTTACCGAAGCCGGCATGTACCAAGCTAGATTACTAACAGATTGTGACGAACGCCTCCGCTTTTATCTGTTTGACGTGGCGGATAAAGATTGTGATATTACCTACTTCGTGCCCAACGCTTTCAGCCCTAATCGAGACGGCGTCAACGATCAGCTGGATTTCTTCTTCGAATCAGATTTCAACTTCAGCGGGCAGCTCTATGTACTGGATCGCTGGGGTAACTTGTTGTTTCAGCAAACCGTTAACCAAGCTAATGCCCCAGCCCGTTGGGATGGCACCTTCCGTGGGAAGCCATTGGGTGCAGGAGTATACGTGTGGGCTTACGAATATACCAGCGGAAAGGATGGTAAGACCATGGTGATCTCTGGTGATGTGGCTTTACTCCCCTAAAAGTAGGACGAGACAAGCCATTCTCGGTATCTTCCGCAAAATTGGCGGTGAACCTTAGCGCCTGCACCATTTAACCGCTTAGCTGTTTCACCTAAAAACCCAAACTTGCATTAGGACCTCTTTAAAATTGCGTTATGAGAAAGATTGACATGCTTGCTTTACTGTGTTTTGTATTGATTGGCTTGGGTTGCAAGGACGACCCCGCCGAACCAGGGCCGGTAGATCCAACTAATACCGACAATGAACTCCCTTACATCGAAGTCACTTCTGATGTAGCTATCGAAAATGAACCGAAAGTACCAGGCCAGATGCGGGTATTCGAAAATGGGACGGAAGTACTTTCCACTCGAATTGGGATCGAATACCGCGGCTCTACCTCGTTTCGCTTAAGCGATAAGCGCTCTTATGGCGTAGAAACCTGGGATGAGAATGATATGGATGAAGACAAAAGCGTTCTCGGTTTCCCGGAAGAAGAAGACTGGATACTGCTGGGCCACGTATTTCGGGCCAGTGAAGGTCGGATTTTTGATCCCACGCTCATGCGTAATCACATTGGCTACGAGTTATACCGCTCGATGGGTAATTATGCCAGCCGCAGTCAGTTTGTGGAACTCAATGTCAACGGGCAATTTGAAGGAACTTATCTGTTCCTGGAGAAGTTAAAGCGCGATAATGACCGGATTGATGTAGCTCGCCTGGAAGAAGGAGACAATGATGCGGAAAACATTACCGGAGGGTACATCCTAAAAATTGATAAAACTTCCGGTGGCGATGTAGCACCCAACGAACCGCTGGAGTACTACGAGAACAATTGGGCGGACGATGCGCGCTATAACGAAGACATCAGCTTTCGTTCTAAGTACGGTGTGGATGGCTCAACCTTAGATTTTGAAGCCTTCCGCCCCCCTTATCATGAGGACCAGTACATCGAGACTTATTTCTTGTACGAGTACCCACGCGCCGACCGGATTACCGATCAGCAGAAGGAATACATCCAACAGTACATGGAAGAATTCGAGACGGCTTTATTGTCAGATGATCTTACTTCCAGCGAAAGAACCTACACGGACTACGTAGACCTCAACAGCTTTGTGGACTACTTCATTCTAAATGAATTAGTCGGCAATATTGATGCTTATCGCTTAAGCACCTATTTGTACAAAGACCGAGGCGAGAAGCTGAATATGGGTCCGGTGTGGGACCTCAATATTGGCTACAACGGCCAAGGCACTATTTCCAGTGACTGGATTGTGAACTACAATGACTACGTGACTCGTGATCCCTGGCTGGTGCCATTTTGGTGGGATCGCCTACTGGAGGACCCCATCTATATTGACCTCTTGAAGCAACGTTGGAGTGAACTCCGCGTGAACACACTGGCCACCTCTACCGTAGAAAACCTCGTGCGCGAAACCTCCGCCTATTTGATCGATAATAAAGCCATAGAACGTAACTACGAACGCTGGTCGGGTATCGACGTAGCCTACGAAGCCGAGGTAGAGGCCATGATCGACTACCTGCGCAATCGCCTGAATTGGATGGATGATAAGATTGACAGTTTGTAAAATCAGAAATAAGAAGGTAGAAATATCAGATCGGAGGTTGGAAGTGGGAAGTCGGAAATATGAGATCGGAGGTCGGAAGTCGGAAATAGGAATCTCCCACCTCCGACTTCCCACTTCCGACCTAGTATTTCTTACTTCTAATTTCTAACTTCCTACTTAGATAAAGAATATCACCATGACCTCATGCTCTTCACAAAGGTGGATTTTACCCGTTGCACTTTGGCTCCTGGGTACTACCCTTTGTCAGGCTCAGGTGAATCTGGTACCCAACCCTAGTTTTGAAGACATCACGGATTGTGATCTCGATTTTGGAGATGTTCCTAAAGCTGCGCCTTGGCAAATCATTCCAGAACCGGTCAACTCGCCAGACCTGTACAACACCTGCTCCACGAGTGGTTTTTATATCCCCCCGGCTGGCTGTGGTGATGTGTTCCCGCTGGTGGGTGATGGGATGGTAGGACTGGTACAAGACCTTCCTCCCGCCGAAGAGCGCATCTATGTACGCCTAAGCGATACACTACCGTTGCACAAGGATATTTACGTGTCCTTGTCTACTATTCCCCGGGGCAATTGTGGTCCTGATCCGGGTGATTTGTGCTTTGTCAATTTGCAATGCCTGGCTTTTTCCGACTTTGCGTTTTTGGATCAGCAACTCGTCATCCAACCTACCTCTGTTATTAGTAATACTCAAAGCTGGACCACCCTACGTGGCTGCCACCGGGCTAATGGTACCGAGGATTTAGTACTGATTGGTGACTTCCGCCCTGCCGGCGAAGCCCGCCGCGAATGCGAGCTGGTGAGTCCTGACAACTTTGCTTATTCCTATATTGATGAGGTGATTGTTTCCCCCTTTGAGGTGGTGCCCGACACCATCATCCTTTGCGGCGATGAGGTCTTGGAATACGACGCTACCTTCTACGACCTGCCGATCAGTTGGAGTGATGGCGTAAGCGGAGCTATTCGTGAAATTATCGAAGGCGGACAGTTGATCGCCATGGGTAGAGCTGGTTCTTGTTTTCTGGAGGACACCACCTTCGTGGTAAAAATACCAGAGGAGGAAGAGACGATAGAACTTGCCATTTGTGATGGGGAAGAACTCCTGCTGCAAACGCCCATTAGCGCCGTATGGCCAAACGGAGATACGACCAGCACCTACCGCGTAACCGAGTCTGGCCAGTACCGAGCCAGATTGCTCTCTGATTGCGACG
>JBCBWU010000402.1:0-3292 GCA_039816955.1 Bacteroidota bacterium | reverse complement strand
GTGAGGCACCGTAAACCCCTGCGCCGCCATTTTCTAGTAGCAGGAAGCGCTCTACAATCCAGAGAATTACGAGAATAACAATAAGTACCCACTGATGCTTTCACTGGGGTGTTATTCCGGGAATATGTTTGCCGAATTCCGCAGCATTGGAGAGCGCTTCCTGCTACTAGAAAATGGCGGCGCAGGGGTTTACGGTGCCTCACGTGGACTGGGCTTTATTCACGCCTTGAATAGTTTCGGTCGCTACTTCTACAACATTATGAGCAATGACCTCTACGGAGCCACAGTAGGCGAGGGGTTACGCGTATCAATTGAGAATTTTGAAGGCTTGACCGATCAGGCCTTTGGGAGCTTAATGGAGCAATTTAGTCTCCAGGGCGATCCTGCATTTCGCTTGAACCCCGCTCCAGGAGTTGACCTAGCTATCGATCCTGCTACTGTAAGTTTCACTCCGACTGTAGTAAATGTACAGCGCGATAGTTTCGATTTTAGTTTTGACTTATACAACCTGGGTAAGGTCGAAGACGGAGAGGTGGAGTACAGAATTGAGCAAGAACTGCCCGATGGAGAACGTCGTTTGCTCTATACCGAACGTACTAATATCCCGCACTATCAAGAGCGGATTACGGTTACGCTTCCAACTTTAGGGCGTCCATCAGTGGGCGTTAACCGTATATTTGTAACCGTAGATGCCAACAATGAAATACCAGAGTTACCTAATCCGGCGGCGGAAAACAATAATGAGTTACTCGCTGCCAATGGTACTGCCGGTGTTCCGCTTTTCGTGGTGGATAATACCGCCATCCCGATTTGGCCAGCAGATTTTGGTATCAATGGTTCTGCCGATCTGACTCTTAAAGCCACTAGCTCTGATATTTTAGCCAGTGAGCGAAACTACCTGTTACAGGTGGATACGACCGAGGATTTCACTCAGCCTTTAGCTGCTACTTTGATTCGTCAAATTGGTGGCTTGATTGAATGGCAACCTGAATTCAACTGGCAGGATAGTACGGTCTATTACTGGCGAATCTCCCCTCAGCCCGAGGATGGAGATACGACCCTGGTTTGGGAAAGTAGTTCCTTCACTTTCTTGGAGGGTATTCCGTCGGGCTATAGCCAAGCGCATTACCAGCAATGGGAGGCCGGAGAACTGGATGATCTACGGTTCATAGCAGACGGTGATTTTCAATTCCGTGATCAGCCGATCAATGTCCGCATTCGTAATAAGATATGGGGAGACGATCGCCCTGGCTTGTTCTATGATAATGGTGGTGCCGCTGGTTCTGTTCGACCTTGGATCTTTCTTGATGAAGGCCTAGCTGTTGTTGTTTCTACTCCAAATACAGCCGCTTTTTGGAAAAACCCACCGGAACCTGGCATGTGGAGCCCCGGTGATTATGGAGTATCCACTGGATCCCAACGGGTTTTTGCTTTCCCGACGACCACGGTAGAAGAGCGTAGTAATTTGTTGGATTTCTTGGAGAACGTCGTGCCGGATGAGTATTTGGTATTTCTCTTTACGATCTACCGCACAGAAGATGCCTACATCCACACCGACGAGTGGGCACTGGATTCCCTTTCTACGGGTACCAATATTTATCAGTATCTGGAAAGCCAAGGAGCCAGTGAGGTCCGGCAACTGGAAACCTTTGGTACGGTGCCGTACATTTTCAAGTACAAGAAGAATCGTAATCCATTAGGCGAAGCGATTGCACCGGACATCCTTAGCGAGACCAATCTAGAGATTAACATACCGCTGACCCAACAAGAGGGTACTTATTGGTCACCAGTCTTTGGTCCGGCGGCCCGCTGGGAACAATTTAATTATGGGGTTGAAGCGGTAGAGGGAACAGACTCGATGTCGTGTGTCATATATACAGGTTTGGCGCCAAGCAGTTTGGACTCTATGGCCAGTATTGTGTTAGATAATACGGGCTCGGTGGACCTCTCTAGCCTAGGGCTTGATGGTATGCCGTATATGCAATTACGTTGGGAAGTCAGTGATTTTGATGAGCGTACTACGCCAGATTTAGCTTATTGGCATTTGTTGGGACAACCGCTGCCCGATATTGCTCTTGACCCTAATCGTCAATTGTCCATTACTGGAGATTCATTGGCGCAAGGCCAGACCTTTAATATGGAATTGGCGGTGCACAACAGTAGTCAAGTAGCGGTTGTGGATAGTTTCCTACTGCGCTATTCCTGGCTACAAAACTCAGGTGGTGTAGAGACTTTTGAGTCCATGGCACCACCATTGGCTCCTGGTGAATCGACTGTTTGGAGTTTTGAGATCCCCACTAGTGAGGTCAGTGGTCGTCAGCAAGTGATTCTGGAAGCTAATCCAGCTAATCAACCTGCGGAGACCTATCGTTTAAATAATAATGCCACGGTCATTTTTGATTTGAGCAGTGACGAAATTGACCCGGTGGTTGATATTGCCTTTGATGGTGTCCGTATTCTGGATGGCGACCTTGTTTCAGCTCGTCCGGAAGTAGTCATTGAAATTCGGGATGAAAACCAACTGCTGTTGTTGGACGATCCCGAGTTATTCGAGATCGCCATTATTGATCCCACTGGTTTAGCGCAGACGCTGAGTATAACCGATCCGGATATCCAATTTATCGGAGCAACTGACCCCGAGGATAACCGTGCTCGTGTGATCTGGCAACCCGAACTGGCAGTGGATGGTACTTATCAATTAGGGGTAAGAGCGAAGGACCGCAGCGGGAATGCTGCCGGTCGTTTACTAGCAGAGCAATCGTTCGAAGTTCGCAATGAGCAGCTGCTATCCAACGTGCTACCATACCCTAATCCTTTCACCACGCGTGCTCATTTCGTGTACACGCTCAGTGGTTCGGAAGATTTAGAGGATGTGCAGATCCAGATTCTCACTGCTTCGGGGCGGATTGTACGTACGATCACCAATTTTGAGCTGGGGCCATTGAAGGTAGGTACCCACCAGACGGACTATGCCTGGGATGGCCGCGACCAGTATGGTGACCAACTGGCAAATGGCGTTTACTTCTATCGGGTAATGACCAGAAATAACAGTGGCGCTAGTGTTGATCTCTTTACGGACGAGCGCCGCGATCAATTTTTCCAGGGCGGCCTCGGAAAAATTGTTTTACTTCGGTAGATGAATCAAGTGATTCCTTTTCACCAGCCAACGGTGGTGGGTACGGAAATAGACCGTCTTAAGGATTTTCTTTCGGGCACTGCTGGCCACCTTGGAAAGAAAGCGGAAAAGCAGTTGCAAGTGCTTACTGCCGCATCACAGGTGCTGTTGACCACC
>JBCBWU010000401.1:0-3301 GCA_039816955.1 Bacteroidota bacterium | reverse complement strand
CTAACGCTAATTCTCATGCTAATCCTAATTCAATCAAAATAGCAATGGCAATAACAATCAAAATGGAATGGTCGCTACGTTGGTCAACATTGCCATTTTAATTTTCATTGCAATTGTAATTGAAAAATCACGTTCACTTTGGCTTCCGCTTTAATCTGCCAAGTAAGAACTGAACACACCAGGTGTAATACTCAAGGCAAGTAGTGCCTAGAAATTCTAACGCTAATTCTCATTCTAATCCTAATTCAATCAAAATAGCAATGGCAACATCAATTAAAATGTATTGATCGCTGAGTAGACCAGACCAGCATTGCTATTTCGATTGCTATTGCGATTTTGATTGTCTCACTTTTTCACCACCTTAACACTATACTCCTCTCCGCTAGCGGCAAAGTTGAGCAAATACAAACCACTATCCAGCTCATTCCAGCCGCTGATGATTAGCGTATCACTCGCCGCTGTTTGGTTGAACGATTTGATCAATTTTCCATCTACTTGATACAACTCAAACTTGATATCCTGGCCAGGCGCTTCGGGCAGCACGATAGTGAGATCGTCTTGTACTGGGTTGGGGAAATAAGTAAGTTGGGTGCCTTTCACTAACTCCACAGTAGAAACAGGATCGCCCTCCTGGAAGACGCGCACGTAGTCAATCTCCATTGCGCTGGAGGTGAAAGACGGTTCGATAGATGGCTGGATGGCTACGTTAAGTAGGAGGTACTCATCAGCCGTAAAGGGCCAAGTATCCGCATTTTTTATTGCTGGGTCGTAGATGAAATGTACCACATCATCCACACTGAAGACCAATCGCTCGGGCGTCCATTCCAGCTCGTAGATGTGGAATTCAGTGGATACTGTAGGAATAATCTGCCCACCAATATTCTCGGTGTTACCATGGCTGGAGGGAGTATGCGTGGCACTTGAGACGTAGTTTTGATTATGCCCCCAGTGCTCCATAATATCAATTTCACCACAAGCGGGCCAGGGGGTGGTACCAAAGCTTTCCAGGTCCCAGTAGGCACCATCTTCATTGATGTTTTTGCCGAGCATCCAGATGGCCGGCCAGGTGCCGATACCTGATGGTAACTTGGCTCGTACTTCTACTCGCCCATAAGTGAAGGCAAACTTAGAGTTGAGGCGTGCGGAAGTGTGTTGCTTGGTGACGCCTTGATCAGTGAAGGTCTCCTTGCGGGCAGTTAGATGTAGTACACCGTCGATAACTTCCGTGTTTTCAATGCGGTCGGTATAGTGCTGGACTTCGCCATTGTACCAGCTGCCACCTGCGGGGAGCTGCGTTTGGTGAAACCACTTGTCGCTATCCACCGGCCCGTCGGTAGCAAACTCATCTGACCACACCAGGCGGTTAAAGTTGGGGTCGGGAAAGCCAGTAGCATCGAAGAGGAAATCATCGAGGTAGGCGATTACTTCGTCATTGTTGTTTTCGCCATTCAACGAAGCGACCTCAACAGGGTCCTGTTGCAAGTGAATGGGAGGCGGTGAACCAGCGTCTAGATTAATGTAGTTGTCGCTGACAAAATTGAAAGTGACGGTTTGCCACTGATCCAAGGTAATTGGCTTGACGATTTCAGTCTGTGTAGTCCACGGCTCCGCCAGCGTATTGTTCTGGAGTTTGAGCGATATCTGATTCGGTTGACTACCGGTCACACCATCCGAGGGTACATAGATTTTAAGAGAAAAAGTACTAGCTGCTGAAAGGTCAAAACTAGCCGGAGCATCAAAACGAATATTTGCGTACTGCCCACCATAATCATAGTATCGCAAGACAGTAGCAGAGGTGTTGATTCCTTGCGGGAATGGATTGCTGTAGCTGGTATTCATTTCACAATCGTCACCAAACCAGGTGCTGATATCGCCATTGCCCTCAAAATCATCCTGGATGGTTTGCCCTTGTACGAAAAACGGTAAAGAACACAGAATGGCTACCGCCCAAATGAGAGAAAGGAAGGAGGGTTTCAATAGAGAAATGATCACCATTGGACTTGCGTACGTTTGCTTCATCAGACTTGTGTTTTTACAGGTGAAGGCTAGGGCGTAGTGCTCAGTAAATGAACTTATCGTGCGTCGCATTGGTTCGTGCGGACGGTGGTGGAGCCCGAAAATAAGAACATGTTGGGAAGGTTTGCAAACTGAATTTTGCCAAAGCATGATCTTTAGTCTGGAAAGGTGCACTTACTGGAACTAATTTTACCTATTCGTCATTGATTCGATTATGGAAAAAAACCTGCCGGCGTTGCAATTGGGATACCATTGAGCTGCAGTTGCCAGAAGAGCAACTGGTAGTGCTTTGGGGGATGATCAATCAAGGCCTGCGACTATTCGCCATGCAGTACCTCCGCCAGTATGTGACTAAGAACCTGGTGGATGTGAAGGCCATTGTACAGCACTGGCACGATAAAGCTGACCACTGCGTGCGCTGTAATTACACCAACTTGGTGGGCGATCATGTAATCTGCCCTCAATGCAAGGCTTTCAACTATAACCTGCAGCCTATTATTCCCTTTGATGCTGATTTCTGTGCTCAATTGGCCTTCCAACTTCATTTTGATGAATGGCCTGACGTTGCGGTCAACTCATTCTGGTGTGATGGTATCGATCATTGGCCGCGAGACTACTCTGTTTTGGCTGTTTCCAAATTAAGGCAGCAGAAGCATTTCACTACTACCGCTTGGCTGGGGCCAAATGGTCAAGACCGCTACGAAATGACGATTTATTTTGGTCCCCGAGCATTGGAATTGTATGAGCAAAAGGATCGACTAGAACAGAGTATTCCCAAAAAAGTAAACCCATCGTGGATTGAGCTATATCCAGCAGAAAAGAAAATCAGCGTCAACCTGCTTTAACACGCCGTCCGCTTCAGGAGTTGGTACTCCCCCCGTTTCTTAAACTCCCGAATCGACATTCCCGTGTACCGCTTGAAGGTTTTGGAAAGATGGCTCACATCCGTGAAACTTAGCTCGTCGGCAATTTCGGTCAGGGTGTGATTGGAGTTGAGGAGGCGTATTTCTACTAGCTTCAGTTTGGCCTTGATGATGTATTCCCGTAAGGGCATATTTACCTTTTTACGGAAGAATTCACTCAGGTAAGTAGGAGATAGCAGGAAGGTCTTAGCCAACTGATCCACTTTCAGCAATTTCGGCTCCGCCAAATGTTCATTGATGTAACTGAGTAAGCGGGTGATGCGCTCATCTTGCTCACCACTGACTTGCACTTCATAAAAAGAGCCCTGTTTGATATTGCGCAGCAGGACTTCCAGGATACTTGTCATCAGGCTCTTAATTAA
>JBCBWU010000400.1:0-3302 GCA_039816955.1 Bacteroidota bacterium | reverse complement strand
TTATCGCTATCTGAGTGAATATCGAGCACGTTTTATCAAACAAGAGACCGATATCTTAATCATCAGTGGACGTGGCCAGGCCGAACAAGGTGAAGGCATCCACTACCTGGTCACGACCATGCGGGAGCTGGTGCCAGGTAAGAAGCTAACACCAATGACGATCCGGCAAAGTGTAATCACTAATAAGCTCAAAGCCGGGCAAGACTTACGCATCGTCCAGGTGTTCGCCGGGCACCGTAAGCCATCGAGTACGGAGGTCTATCGGACTAATAATCTGGAAGAGTTGAGAACCGCGGTAGCGAAATATCATCCATTGCAGTGAATTATTTAATCTGATAAAACGTTATCTTTATGCAAGCACAATCTTATCCATTTAATCCGCAGATCATGGGCGTAGATGTAATGAAGCAGCAGTTAATCGAGCGTATCCAGCAAGGCGACGAGCAGTTGGTACGAGTTCTGTTTGCTGTGAGTGAGGCGCTGGAGAAAGAAGAAAGCGCGGCAGCTTATGAGGCATCTTTAACGCCAATGAGCGTTGATGAGCTTATTGCCCGTGCGGAGGAATCTAATCGAGCTATCGAAGCTGGAGAATACGTAGACATTGAAGAAGCATTAGCCGAGCTAGGTGACTAAACAATGAAGGTCAAAATCACTAAACCAGCTCAGCGTCGACTTCAACAGATCGACGATTACTACCGTAAACAAGGCAACCGATCACACACGAACAAGTTGAAAAAGGATATCCGCAAGAAGTCTAAACTTCTGAGTGATAGTCCTGAAATGGGGCAAGAGGAAGACTATCTCAAAGAGTTAGGTCAGGGCCATCGCTATGTCATTGTAGCCAAGCTCTACAAGCTCATTTATCTAATTGCGGCTCCTTTCATTTTTATAACTGACATCTTCGACACCCGGCAAGATCCGGACAAGATGAAGCCGTAAGAGCCGACGCACGAACCCGGCCGACCCGCGAAGGCCAACGCTTGACGCAGTAAAGCGGCGTTCGTCACTACTTCGTTCGCAGCAACATCACCTGCCAGCCCACTATGTTGGGCCTGTCATGCGCTGTGCGCCTCACTACGGGCTGCCTCACAGCAGCTTCCGGTCCATCCGGAACAGCCAGACACTGCCTGTCCGGCTGTTCCTCCGCTGCTCCACAAATGGCGGGCTGCGCCTGCCCCCTTCAGCTACGCCGCTGCGCGGGTCTGTGCCCTACGCCTTAAAAGGCTCACGTTCCCAGCCTTCGGGGGCGCCCGCAGTCGCCCGCGTCGCCTTAGGCTCCAATTTACTGCAATGCCATCCCTCGGCTAACGCTTCTTGCTAATGACGTCAGTCGCTGGCGCTACCTTCCTACTCGACTCTCAGAACCTCAGTTGCCGGTTCCGAACCTAGGCTAACCCATCACTGCGGCTAAAGAACGCTCAGCCTATCGGCCGACCAACCTTTAACCTTTGTTCCGGGGATGGGTAATGTGGCTTTTTTTCTTTTAATTGAAACTGGCTTTTAACTGAAAAACGCCTACTTTGGAATACTGTCTAAAGAGACAGAGCGTGGTCTGCGAAGGTGAGCACCGGCTAACGCATATCGGTATAATGGTAAGGAGTTGGATGAGGCCTTGGGGTTGTATGATTATGGGGCAAGGTATTATGATCCGGCGGTGGCTCGGTGGGGGCAGGTGGATCCGTTGGCTGAAGGATATTATGCTATCTCACCCTATACCTATGTTGCTAACAACCCATTGATTTACATAGATCCTACTGGTGCGATTATTGAAGATACCGATGATATTGTAAAGAATCATAAAGCGAATTTAAATGAAAGTATTTCTCATCTTGAAGACTTCATTGGAAGTGGAATGGTTTCTGCTGAACTTGGTAATAAGTTGATCGGAGTAAATAGATCAATGCTGAAGGACATTAAAAAACTTGAAAGATCGGAACAAGTCTACAAAGTATTTGATTCTGGAGATGGAGTTGAAGGAGGTCTTCAATACGGTGAAAAAGGCGCTATAAATATCGGTATTGGGTCAGGAGCTAACAACTACAATGGGCTTGTCGCGCACGAATTAGAACATGCTATGCAGTATGAGAGGGGAGAAATATCTATAGTCACAGACAATTCTGATTATGGTGTCTTGTATGATATTACAGACGAAACTAATGCCTTCAATCAAGAACGAAGGATTGGTATGGGCATTGGATATTTTACCGATCCTAGTGCAGTTTTTACTGATGCCGATGTAAGATCTCAAGGTGCGACGATGACACCGCCTGCCTACCAAAGTCTACCTTCTGGACCAATTAATATTAATTCCCCGGCTGGTAAAGCTCTAAGGCAAAGAACTGAAGAAGCTGGAAGAACGGGGCAACAGGTCTATGAAGTCTATATGGGTTGGCAAAGAGACTATGCCAAAAGTGCAAAAAAGAGAAATTAATATGATTAAGCTTCTATTTATTATATCCTCTCTGGCCCTTTTACTCCAACTGGATTTTAAGCCGGGTGTGTATCACTTTTCGAATGACCATATAGAAGAGGAAATCCATCTCAATCCAGATAAATCCTTCACTTATACGTTTCGTGGACATATCCTGAACTACGAGCTAGAAGGCAATTGGACATTGACAAATGATAGCTTAATCTTGAATAGCATTCCTCAACGAGATAGAATGCTAGTAAGAGAGCATAGAAAAGGGGCAAGTGATAAGTATTGCTTTAACGTAAGCAATAAAAAAGGAGCTAGCATACACTATAAAATCCATCTATTGGATTTTGAAGGGAATGTGGTAACATTGGAGGATCAATGGAGAAGGACTAAAATCAAGCCATCATTTCGAGTGAGAGCATTTTCTATTGAGGATAGTAAAGGTTTGAAGTCCCCCTACTATATAATAGAGGGTGGGAGTTCAAATTCTTTCGATATTTCCTTTGAATCAAAGAGAGTTTTCGAAGGTGAAGTGTGGCTAATCCATGATGACAAGTTGATGCCTAAATTAATTTCTGGAGAATTGGCTCAATATAGATTGGGCTATGTAAGAAGTCTGTAGTAATCAAAGTTAGGCCTCTTACGTTGCTTCTCGTTCCTCCCCACTAGCTGAGTGACGGCGCAGTGTGAGCCTCGCGAGCATTGTCGTTGTATACGTAGTAGGTAGGGGGATGGAAAATGGCAATATCATCGACAAAACTACCCGCTACCTTGGTGCCTTCGAATTTGAGCAGACATCTGGGTAACCACTACGCTTGCACTCCATTAACGGCCACGAAGATGGTCGACAGGTAAAACTGTACGATGAGGCCGTTGGGGGCGA
>JBCBWU010000003.1:0-75935 GCA_039816955.1 Bacteroidota bacterium | reverse complement strand
GTGACGCATGTTTGAATTAATTTAACTTCACAACACCCGGCGAGCAGCTGGGGACAGGCATAGCTGATATCCTCGCCGCGGTTATTGTAGATTTTATTTCCCTTACGGGAGCCTGTGAGTATAGTTGAATTAGTTCATTGGTGGATTTAGTGAATTTGGTTTACAACCATATCTACTAAATCCACCAACCAACCAAATACACTAGAGTCTCTTACTCCTCATCCAGCTTATACTTCGACAAGTCCATGCCGAAAGTCAAGCCTTTTTCTTGGAGTAGTTCTTCGATTTCTACTAGAGACTTCTTACCGAAGTTACGGAACTTCAATAGTTCGTGCGTGTCATAACGTACCAATTCGGCAAGGGTGTTAATCTTAGCCGCCTTTAGGCAGTTGTAAGCACGAACAGAAAGATCAAGATCTTCCAGAGAGGTCTTCAGCAGCTTACGCATGTGGAGGATGTGCTCATCCACGATGTTCTCTTCACGAGTACCAGTAGAATCAAAGGTGATATTCTCGTCGGTGATCAGCATCAAGTGCTGGATCAGGATACGAGAAGCTTCTTTGATTGCTTCTTCCGGGTGAATAGTGCCATCAGTTTTAACATTGATGGTCAACTTTTCGTAGTCAGTACGCTGACCTACACGGAAGTTGTCAATGGTGTAAGCTACATTTTTGATCGGAGTGTAGATAGCATCAATCGGAATTACGCCGATAGGTGCATCTTTGGGAAGATTTTCGTCAGCTGGTACGTAACCGCGGCCTTTAGTAACCGTCAATTCTACCTCTAAGTTAACGAAAGGTTCCATGGTGCAGATCAACAGATCTGGGTTCATGATCTTGAACACGTTAGTGTGCTCTTCGATATCACCCGCACGGAACTCCTCTTTACCACTGATCGTCAAATATACTTTCTCCTCTTGCACGTCTTCGTCAGCAAGCATTTGCTTCAGACGAACCTGCTTGAGGTTCAGGATAATCTCAACAACGTCTTCTACGACTCCGCGAATGGTACCGAACTCATGCTCAACACCGGCAATCCGTACCGCGCTGATTGCAAATCCCTCAAGGGAGGAAAGCAAAACGCGTCGCAGGGAATTTCCTACAGTTTGACCGAAGCCCGGTTCGAGTGGTTTGAATTCAAAAAGGCCTTCAAAATCATCGGCTTTCTCCATTACGATTTTGTCCGGCTTCTGAAAATTCAATATGCTCATACGCTTGAATTAGTCTTTGGTGGGGAATGAATAGCTATTCTCTTAACATCAGAATGCGGAACCCGACTTTAAGCCGCGATTCCGTAAACGAGTAACTGGAAAGAACAGCAATCGGCCGAGATGCTGTTCTTTCCACTATCAATGAACGCTTTACTTAGAATAGAGTTCTACGATCAGCTGTTCGTTTATCTTTTCAGGGATGGCGTCACGTTCTGGATACTCCAGAAACTTACCTTCCAGTTTATCATGGTTGAATTCCAACCAGCCGTGCTTACGCACATCGCCTTTGGATCCAACACTCTCACGGATCACCAACAATCCTTGAGACTTACCACGTACTCCGATAACATCACCAGGGCGAAGTTGGGCAGAAGGTACGTTGTTGATTACGCCATTCAACACAATGTGCTTGTGGGTTACCAACTGGCGAGCAGCAGCACGTGTTGGTGCAAGACCAAGACGGAATACTACATTATCAAGGCGTGCTTCCAGGAACTGCAGTAATACGGTACCAGTTACACCACTCTTACGAGAAGCGCGGTCGAACAGGTTGCGGAACTGACGCTCCAATACACCATAAGTGTACTTTGCCTTCTGCTTTTCCATCAATTGCAGTGCATAATCAGACTGCTGACGGCGGCGACGGCTGTTACCGTGCTGACCTGGGCGGTACTTCTTACGCTCGAAACTTTTATCATAACCGAAGATTGCTTCGCCAAACGCGCGTGCTTTCTTGGTCTTTGGGCCAGTATATCTTGCCATTTCGGAAGAATAATTTTCGCTGTTGAAATAGTACGTGGCGCAGGATTATACCCGGCGACGCTTTGGTGGACGACAACCATTGTGTGGCAGTGGTGTAACGTCCTTGATACGAGATACCTTAATACCTACACCATCGATAGCACGAATTGCTGCCTCACGGCCAGAACCAGGTCCTTTAACGAATACCTCTACCGTACGTAGACCAGCATCGTAAGCCACCCGTGCCGCATCAGATGCCGAGATCTGCGCTGCGTAAGGGGTGTTCTTCTTGGAACCACGGAAACCAGATTTTCCAGCGCTGGACCAGGAAATAACATCACCTTTCTTATTGGTGATCGAGATGATGATATTATTGAAGGAAGCCTGGATATAAGCCTTACCTTCTGGCTCAACCCGTACTTTTCTTTTCTTTGCCTTCTTGCTGCTTGCTTTAGCCATGGATCAACAATTACTTGGTTGCTTTCTTTTTGTTTGCTACAGTCTTACGCTTACCCTTACGCGTACGAGCGTTGGTTTGCGTACGTTGGCCCCGTACAGGAAGACCTTTACGGTGACGAACTCCTCGGAAACAGCCAATATCCATCAAACGCTTGATGTTCGTCTGCACTTCCGTACGCAGCTCACCCTCGACTTGATAGTCATTCTGGAGCATAGTGGCAATCTGCTTGATGTTGTCGTCGGTCCAATCCTGAACCTTCGTACTCTCATCTACATCAATCTTTGCCAAAATTTCTTTCGCTAACGAAGGTCCAATCCCATAGATATAGGTCAGGCCTACTACGCCGCGCTTGTTTCTTGGTAAATCAACACCAGCAATACGTGCCATTGTCTGTTCTTGTTTAGAGAGGGAAGACTTAGCTTCCATCTAGTTTTTTATCCCTGACGTTGCTTGAACTTGGGATTTTTCTTGTTAATGATGTAAACCTTTCCTTTTCTCCTCACCACCTTACAATCGGCAGAGCGTTTCTTGACGGAGGGTCTTACTTTCATGGTTGCGTTTATTTAAGCAATCTGATCAAGCAGGATCTTTGCGCTTATTTATAACGATAAGTGATTCGCCCACGAGTTAAATCATAAGGCGACATTTCTACCGCTACGCGGTCGCCAGGAAGAATTCGGATGTAGTTCATCCGCATCTTACCAGAGATGGTTGCCACAATCTCGTGGTCATTTTCTAATTTAACTCGGAACATTGCATTTGACAATGCTTCGAGTATTGTACCATCCTGTTTGATCAAATCTTTTTTTGCCATACTCCAATTTTCGGAGTGCAAAGATACAATTATTTGACAAATAACCAGCTGTAAGATTTCATTTTTTGAAATCGCTTGAGCTAGCCCTAATTATTGCTCGCTTACCGCAGTCTCACGCACAATAGGAATCACGTTTGGATTCTTCTGAATTTCCTCAATAATCAGTTCGTGATTACTCAGAATATCAGGCCCATCTTTAGTGATGGCTATCGTATGCTCATAATGAGCGGCTGGCTTCTTGTCTTTGGTAATAATGGTCCAATCATCGCGTAAAGTACGCACCTCTTTTCTCCCCATATTCACCATTGGCTCAATAGCAATTACTAAGCCTTCTTTCAAGACAGGACCTTGTCCGCGACGCCCGTAGTTGGGAACATCTGGTGCTTCGTGCATTGACTTGCCCAATCCATGCCCCACTAATTCACGCACAACAGAGTATTTGTGTACCCGCTCGTTGTGGTGCTGGATAGCGTGGCTAACGTCACCTACACGGTTACCAACAACAGCTTTTTCTATTCCTAGATAGAGCGATTCATTGGTTACCCGGCACAGCTGCAGTGTCTCCTCTTTCACTTCACCCACACAAAAAGTGTAAGCTGCATCTCCGTAGAACTCATTCATGTAAGTTCCACAATCAATCGACAGGATATCTCCATCTTCGAAAACTTGTTCCTTTGATGGCAATCCGTGCACTACGGCTTCATTACGAGATACCAACAGCGTAGAAGGACAACCATAAAGGCCTTTAAAACCCGGTACCGCTCCGTGGTCCCGGATGAACTCCTCGGCTTTCAGGTCAATTTCTTCTCCTGTCAGTCCAGGCTTAAGCATACTCCCCACATAGGCCAAGGTTTTACAAACCAACAGACAATTCTCACGGATCAGTTCGATCTCTTCTGCTGTTTTGAAAATCATCTTACGGCCTTTTCTCCCCATCAGATTCTTAGCTTTACCCTGTTACACTATATCAGTTCAACCAGTGGTTGAGCACTATTACATATTAGCACCAATACCTTGCATCCGGCTACTACTGCGGCCAGAAACCCGACCTTCTTTCACCAGACCGTCATAACGGCGCATCAACAAGTGACTCTCAATTTGCTGTAAAGTGTCAAGAACAACACCTACCAAGATCAGAAGTGATGTACCACCGAAGAATGCCGCAAACAGGTTGTTGATACCAAATGCTGCAGCAAAAGCAGGCATAATAGCAATCAATCCTAGGAATACAGATCCAGGTAGTGTAATACGCGTGGTAACCGAGTCGATAAACTCTTCTGTTGGCTTACCAGGCTTCACTCCAGGGATGAAAGCATTCTGACGCTTCAAGTAATCAGCGTAGTTAGATGGGTTCACGATAAGTGCAGTATACACGTAAGTGAACGCTACTACCAGAATGAAGTAGATTATATTATATGGTCCAGAGGTAAAGTCGTTCAGCTTCTGTACCAACCAGCTGGTTTCTGCATCTGCACCGGCAGTCTGTGCTGCCAATCCTGGCAAGAACATCAAAGCCTGAGCAAAGATGATAGGCATTACACCAGCGGCATTAACCTTTAATGGAATGTAGTCACGTGCACCGGCCATTGGAATATTACCAGTACCACGGCCAACCATGCGCTTGGCAAACTGCACGGGAATCTTTCTTACACCCGTTACGATTAGTACGGTAGCCATACAAACCAGGAACAAAGCGGCAAGCTCCAGAACGAATACCAAGAAACCACCTGACTGTAGACGCCCTTGCAATTCGAAGGCGAAGGCAGTTGGTAAAGTAGCGATGATACCTACGGTGATCAAAAGAGATACACCATTGCCGATACCACGGTCTGTGATACGCTCACCCAACCACATTGCAAAGATAGTACCCGTAGAAAGGATGATGATTCCAGATAACCAGAATACCGTTTCTGGCACCGACTGGTCAACTGCTCCCAATGACTTTACATAAGTAAGGTAAGCACCACCTTGCACCAAGGTAATAGCTACGGTCAGCAAACGTGTGATCTGATTCAGCTTCTTACGACCAGACTCCCCTTCTTTCTGCTGTAAACGCTGGAAATAAGGAACAGCAAAGCCTAGTAGCTGAATGATGATACTTGCTGTAATGTAGGGCATGATACCCAAAGCAAAAATAGAGGCGTTACCAAACGCACCGCCGGAAAACACATTAATCAAACCCAGTAGTGAGTTATCAGCCCCACCGCCCATTTGTGCTTGTAGGACGTCTGGATCGGCTCCGGGCAATACGATGAACGAACCGAGACGGAACACCCACAAAAGGCCCAAGGTGAAAAGGATGCGATCCCTCAGCTCCTTAATCTTCCAAATATTCTTAAGCGTATCGATAAACCTTTTCATGGTGGTCGTTTTTAAAGGATCGTAACCGTACCTCCCTGTGCTTCAACAGCCGCCTTAGCAGCTGCAGAACAAGCGTGCGCAGTTACCGTCAATTTAGCCGTCAGTTCGCCAGTGCCCAGCACTTTCACCTGATCGGTCTTTTTGATAATACCCAATTTCTGCAAAGTAGCAATATCGATTGTATCAACACTGTACTTTTCACTGATGGCCTGTAGTTGCCCAACGTTTAACGCCACGTATTCTACGCGGTTAGGGCTTTTGAAGCCACGCTTAGGCAGGCGCATCTGAAGTGGCATCTGACCACCTTCGAAGGCACGCTTACTCTTGTAACCAGAACGAGATTTCGCTCCCTTATGACCGCGAGTGGAAGTGCCACCACGGCCAGAACCCTGGCCACGAGCAATACGCTTGCGGCTTTTGACCGCTCCTGCTGCTGGTTTGAGACTATGGAGTTCCATTATATTTTTCGATTTAAATCTTCAACAATGAGAAAGTAGAAACTTGTTCCTTAAGCTTGCTCTACTTTAACCAAGTGCGCTACCTTATTGATCATACCAGTGATCTGTGGGGTAACATCTTTAACGACCGTATCGTTAATCTTCTTCAATCCCAGGGCCTTCACTGTATCTTTCTGACGCTTGGGACGATCGATCAGGCTTTTCACCTGTGTAATTTTTACCTTAGCCATGGCCGTGGTTTTTTTACTGGCTGTCAAGCCTATCCTTCAAAAAGCTTTTCCATCGTGATGCCACGCTGCTTAGCGATCAACATCGGGCTGCGTAGCTTCGTCAGTGCATCAACAGTAGCCTTCACTACGTTGTGTGGGTTAGATGATCCCTGCGACTTTGCCAATACGTTTTGTACGCCGGCAATTTCCAGTACGGCGCGCATAGCACCACCCGCAATTACACCGGTACCATCAGAAGCTGGCTTAATCAACACCTTACCTGCACCGTACTTACCCTTCTGTTCGTGAGGGATTGTACCATTGTGCAGAGGTACTTTGATCAAATTCTTCTTGGCGTCATCTACGGCCTTGCTAATGGCTTGAGATACGTCACGTGCCTTACCCAGACCATGACCAACTGTACCTTTACCATCACCTACTACTGCTACGGCTGCGAAACTGAACGTACGGCCACCCTTGGTAACCTTAGCTACACGGTTCAGTGATACCAGCTTTTCCTGCAGTTCTGTTTCTGCCGGTTTTACCCGGTTGGAGTTTTTCTTTGCCATTTCTCTAATGATTAAAATTTCAAGCCTCCTTCACGGGCGCCGTCAGCAAGAGCCTTAACGCGGCCATGATATAAATAACCACCACGGTCAAAGATTACAGTTTCAATTCCTGCACTCTTTGCTCGCTCTGCTAAGAGCTTACCGACAGCGGCAGATTGTTCAGTCTTTTTACCGTTGTTTTCTACAGCACCTTCATACGAATTTGCTTGTGCCAAAGTCACACCAGCAATGTCATCAATCAGCTGCGCGTAAATATAACGATTCGAACGGAAGACATTCAGACGAGGACGACTAGCAGTGCCCCGGATATCTTTGCGGATACGCATGTGAATACGCTTCCGACGTTTTGCATTTGTTAATTGCATGGCTGCTTATTTGTTGTTTGACTTTAGTGAAAAGGAAATTCGTGATGACCCAATCCCAAAGCCCAGTTCGCCAAAAATTATTATTACTTACTTGCCGTCTTACCTGCTTTACGGCGAATCTCTTCACCCTTAAAGCGGATACCTTTACCCTTGTAAGGTTCTGGCTTACGGAAAGCACGAATCTTAGCAGCAATCTGGCCTACCAACTGCTTGTCGATTGACTCAAGGATTACCAATGGTGCCTTACCTTTTTCCGTGCTAGTTGACAACTTCACCTCCTCCGGAATTACGAAGTAGATCGGGTGAGAGTAACCTACTGTTAGGATCAACAATTGACCTTTATTTTCAGCACGGTAACCTACACCGATCACCTCAAGCTCTAGCTTATAACCTTCGTTTACACCAACAATCATGTTGTTGATCAAAGAACGGTACAAACCGTGAACAGAGCGGTGACGCTTAGAATCGGTAGGACGAGTAACAGTTAGCACGCCATCCTCAATACCAACACCCAAATCTGGGTCGACCTGCTGCTGCAGCTCACCCTTGGGGCCTTTAACGGTTACCAGGTTACTTTTGCTTACGTCTATAGTAATGCCGCTTGGCACATTAATCGGAGCTTTTCCTATTCTTGACATGGCTCTAAATTATAGCGGTGAGAGAAAGGATTAGTAAATGTAACACAATACCTCTCCGCCGACATTCAGCTTGCGTGCTTGCTTGTCGGTCATTACCCCTCTCGAGGTAGAGATGATTGCAATACCTAAACCATTAATTACCCGAGGAAGATTATCGTTCTTTACGTAAGAACGCAAACCAGGCTTACTTACACGCTGCAACTTGCGGATAACCGGCTGGCGTGTGCCTTTATCGTACTTCAAGGCGATACGAATAGTACTTTGGGTACCTTTCTTCTGCTCCTCGTCAAACTTGTACTTAAGGATATACCCCTGATCGTAAAGGATCTCGGTGATACGCTTCTTTAGATTAGAAGCGGGGATGCTAACGACCCGGTGCCCTGCGATTTGGGCGTTGCGTATGCGGGTCAGATAGTCGGCTACAGGATCTGTAACTGCCATGACTTTGAGGTTCGTGATCCGGTTTTCCAAATGCTAGGAACCTGGATCGCTGTTAATAGATAAATGCACCTAGAATATTGAGCATTTTCCCACAGTGCATTGCCGGCAAATTAGCCGGACTTTGATTTTTCACTACTGGCTATCTATAAGACCAGCAGCTTACTCCAAGACGCAATGATAAATTGCTACTTACCAGCTGGACTTAGTAACACCTGGGATTTTCCCGTTTAGTGCCATCTCGCGGAACTTAACACGGCACAAGCCGAACTTCCGCATGTAACCCTTAGGACGCCCAGTCAGGCGGCAGCGGTTGTGCTTGCGAATCGGATTGGAGTTGCGAGGCAACTTATCCAACTCTTCCCAACGGCCTTCTTCTTTCAACTGCTTGCGCAAATCGGCGTACTTTGCAACCATACGCTCTCTCTTACGCTCGCGGGCAATCAATGATTTTCTTGCCATGATATTTTTAGTTGTTCTGATTCTTGAATGGAAGTCCCATGCCCTTCAATAAGGCTAGTGCTTCAGCGTCCGTATTAGCAGTAGTCACAAAGGTGATATCCATACCGGTGATGTTGCTCACCTTATCCAGGTCGATTTCAGGGAACACAATCTGCTCCTTGATACCCATAGTATAGTTACCACGACCGTCGAAACTCTTGTCGTTGATTCCGCGGAAGTCACGAACCCGTGGCAAAGCCACAGCGATCAAACGATCCAGGAATTCGAACATCTGACGATCACGCAAAGTAACACGAGCACCGATGTACATGCCTTCCCGTAACTTAAAGTTAGATACGGACTTCTTGGCCTTGGTCTTCACTGCCTTTTGGCCAGTGATTAGGCTCAACTCTTCTACTGCGTTATCAACGAGCTTCTTGTCCTGGGTACCTTTACCAACACCTTGGTTGATACAGATCTTAACTAGACGAGGAACTTGCATTACGCTGCTATATTGGAATTGCTCTAGTAGAGCAGGTACCACTTCTTCCTGGTACTTAGTACGTAGTCTTGGTTTGTAACTCATTAGTCTAAGATTTCCCCAGTTTTTTTAGAATAACGTTTGATGGTGCCGTCTTCTTCTACTTGACGACCAACACGGGTACGCTCACCGCTACCGTCCACCAACATCAGGTTTGAGATGTGAATTGGAGCAGCTTTATCGATGATACCACCAGGGTTGTCTTGCGTTGGCTTCTGGTGCTTCTTACGAATGTTCACCTCTTCGACAATGGCGCGGTTTTCGTTTGGAAGAACTTCCAAAACCTCCACCACTTTGCTACGGTCCTTGTAAGCACCCGCAATCACAACAACTTTATCTCCCTTTTTAATCTTCAGCTTGGGAGTAAAACGCTTTTGACTTGCTTTCTTCATGGTTCGAGTATTCGGGCCGTTATTGATTTACAGTACCTCAGGCGCCAATGAAACAATCCGCATATAATCACGCTCACGTAGCTCACGAGCTACCGGGCCAAAAATACGCGTTCCACGTGGCTCTTCGCTGGCACTCAATAGTACTACAGCATTGTCATCAAAACGGATATAGCTACCATCGCGGCGGCGAATTTCCTTTCTGGTACGAACCACAACTGCCTTGGAAATCGCTCCCTTCTTAATACCACCAGGGGCGGCCTCCTTAACAGATACCACGATCTGATCTCCAATAGAAGCGTAACGACGCTTTGAACCACCTAATACGCGGATACAAAGCACTTCCTTAGCGCCACTGTTATCGGCTACATTCAGCCGGGATTCTTGCTGGATCATGACGGCAAATTATTTGCAGAATTAGCGCAACGAGCGGACATCAATCTCCGTGTTGATAATTCTAGTTAAATGCTTAAATTCTTACTTGGCTTTCTCCAAGATTTCTACTAAGCGCCAACGCTTGCGGGCACTCAATGGGCGCGTCTCCATGATGCGCACCTTATCCCCTATCGTACACTCGTTCTTTTCGTCATGAGCCATAAACTTGTTTGACTTCTTAACGAACTTGCCATAGATAGGGTGCTGAATACGGCGCTCTACCAAAACCGAGATAGATTTATCCATCTTGTTACTGGTAACGGTGCCGATGAGCTGTTTACGAAGATTACGTTCTGCCATTTTTAGCTGAATTACTTAGCACGTCGACGACGCGCTCTGATTTTACTACGATTAGCGAGTTCCTCCTCTGATGCACCTGCCAATTGGCGACGGCGAATTTCCGTACCTAGGCGGGCAATGTCACGACGTACTTCACGTAGTAACAGAGGGTTATCCAATCCAGTGATGGCGTGATCAAACTTCATCTTCTGGTATCGGTTCTGCGTTTCCTCCAGTTGAGCCTGAAGGTCTGTGTCAGAGAACTCTTGCAGTTCCAAATATTTTTTGGTTGCCATTGTCCTTTTAATTTATATGTTTCACAAGCCGCATATTGCTACACGAGCTTCAGACTATTTAATGGATTGCTTAGCCTACGTAGTCCGGACGAGTAACTACCTTGGTCTTCACCGGAAGTTTCTGTGCGGCTAGGCGCAAAGCTTCTTCGGCTACCTCACGTGGCACACCGTCCATCTCGAACATGATACGTCCGGGTTGTACTTGTGCTACGTAGTGATCGAGGTTACCCTTACCCTTACCCATACGTACCTCAAGTGGCTTAGAGGTAATCGGTTTGTCTGGGAAGATCCGGATCCACACCTTACCTTCACGCTTCATGTAACGCGTCATGGCGATACGTGCAGACTCAATCTGACGGTTGGTGATACGGCCAATCTCCATGGACTTAAGACCGAAAGTGCCAAAGGCAACGCGGTTTCCACGCTGGGCTACACCGCGGTTCCGGCCCTTCTGCTGCTTGCGATATTTCGTTCTTTTTGGCTGTAACATTGGTCATTTATTTTAGCTGTACCTCGTACCCGAGGAACATACCCGGAAATCCTGCTTTTAGGGCCTGAGTTCGGGCAAAAATGAAGCCGTTCCAAAGGTGCCTCCGAAAAAGCTTGGCAAAGGTACGGCTATTTTTTGATATTCAGAAATCAACCCAAGCCTAAATAGACCTACTTACACTTGGGCTTCGTGGGCCAGCGCAGGATCTCACCTGATAGCGACCACTTTCGATGCCAATTCTTGATATTGAGGCAATTAGCTGTGGTAAAACCCAGCTATTGCCCTCAATAATTTTTTTTAGCGACGACCACCGCCACCGCGGCCTCCACGGTTTCCACCGCCACCGCGACGATCACGATTGCCACCACCGCCTCGGCGATCACGGCCACCGCCACTACGACCACCGCCACGGCCACCACGACCGCCACGATTATCTTTACTGGCTAAACCGGCATTCGGGTTCAAATCGCGCTTACCTAGTACTTCACCTTTACAGATCCATACTTTCACACCTATGATACCATAGACGGTTTGTGCCTCTTTAAGGGCATAATCGATATCCGCCCGAAAGGTGTGCAAAGGTGTACGGCCGTCCTTAAACTCTTCGGTACGGCTCATATCCGACCCATTCAAACGTCCTGAAACGCGAATCTTGATCCCCTCAGCGTTGGCACGCATGGTAGACTGAATTGCCATCTTAGAGGCACGGCGGTAGTTGATACGCGCTTCCAATTGCTTTGCAATAGATTCAGCTACAATGTTAGCGTCAAGCTCAGGCTTGCGGATTTCAATGATGTTAATTTGCACATCCTTGCTCGTCAGCTTTTTAAGCTCCTCGCGGATGCGATCTACCTCTGAACCACCCTTACCAATAATGATACCTGGGCGAGAGGTATGAATTGTAACAGTAATGCGCTTAAGCGTACGCTCGATGATTACACGAGCAATGCCACCCTTAGGAATACGAGCTTCCAGATATTTCCGGATTCTCTCGTCTTCGACAACGTTGTCCGCGTAGTTCTTATCCGCATACCAGTTGGAATCCCAACCGCGAATGTACCCCAAACGATTACCAATAGGATTAGTCTTCTGACCCATAGTCTAGGACTCGTTAATTTTAACTAATTCGTTGGCTACTCCTCCTCTTCTGAGGCTAGCGGCAAACGGTTTTCAACAATAAGCGTAACGTGATTGCTACGCTTGCGGATGCGGTGTGCACGGCCGTGAGGAGCCGGACGAAAACGACGCAACATGCCAGCCTCGTTAGAGAAAGCTGTCTTTACGTACAGATTATAGTCGTCGGCACTTTCCTGGCCTTCCAGTTTATATTCCCAGTTGGCGATGGCCGATAGTAGGGCCTTCTCCAACCACTGGGCAGCTTCTTGCTTGCTGAAGCGCAGAATATCTAGAGCCTCGTTGACCTCCTTGCCGCGGATATTATCCACAATCAGGCGCATCTTGCGGGCAGACATCGGGACGCTCTTGAGTTTAGCTACTGCTTCCATGATGTTTATTGTTAATGGTGAGGGCATAAACCCACTCACTCATCGTTTTATTAATTAGCGGTTACCAGAGTGACCCTTGAAGGTTCGTGTAGGAGCGAATTCGCCCAACTTGTGGCCCACCATGTTTTCCGTGACGTATACCGGCACATGGATTTTTCCGTTATGTACAGCGATGGTCTCACCTACCATATCCGGAATAATCATTGAAGAACGAGACCAAGTCTTGATCACCTTCTTCTTGTTAGATTCTTTGGCCAACTCTACTTTCTTCAACAGCTTGTGAAACACGTAAGGGCCTTTGCGAATTGATCTAGCCATCTCTTATTTCTTGTTTTTCCGCTTGCTAATAATCAACTTGGTAGAGTGCTTCTTGTTGTTACGCGTCTTCTGGCCTTTAGCCATAATACCCGTACGAGAGCGTGGGTGCCCTCCAGAAGCACGTCCTTCACCACCACCCATCGGGTGATCTACCGGGTTCATGGCTACACCACGAACGCGAGGACGACGACCCAACCAACGCTTGCGACCAGCTTTACCCAACACCTGCAGACCATGGTCTGGATTAGAGGTAGAACCAACCGTAGCACGGCAAGTCAAAAGAATACGGCGAACTTCGCCAGAAGGCAACTTCACAGAAGCGTAGCGTCCTTCACGGCCCATCAAAGTACCGTTAGTACCTGCTGAACGAGCCAACGCAGCGCCCTTACCAGGCTGTAACTCAATAGCGTGAATACTAGAACCGAGCGGAATTTCACTCAAGAACATAGTATTGCCCACTTTAGGAGCTACTCCCTGACCAGACTCTACTGTATCACCTACAGTTAAGCCCTGTGGAGCAATGATATAAGTCTTTTCGCCGTCTGGATATTCCAATAAGGCGATAAATGCTGTACGGTTCGGATCATACTCGATCGTCTTTACCGTGGCAGCAACTCCGTCGCGATTACGCTTGAAGTCGATGATACGGTAGCGGCGCTTGTGTCCACCACCACGCTGGCGTACCGTCATTTTACCGGTACGGTTACGACCACCTGATTTCTTCAGGGGCGCGAGCAGCGATTTTTCCGGTTTGTCAGTCGTTAACTCGGCGTATGCGTTACCCACGCGGGTACGCAAACCAGGAGTGACCGGACGAAACTTTTTAACTGGCATAACTTGCTCATCTACCCGGGATCTCGGACTCAGTGTGCTTTACGACCAGACGAGCCACTGAGGATCCCCACCCCGGGGGTTCAATAATTAAATGTCTCCGAAGAAATCGATTTCTTCTCCATCAGCCAGGGTAACTACTGCTTTTTTGTAAGCAGAGATACGGCCACGAAGAATTCCCGATTTGGTCGTTCTATTTTTAGCTTTTCCAGGCATTACCGCGGTGTTGACAGAAGTAACGGCTACTCCGTACATCTCCTCGACTGCCTTACGGATTTCCACTTTATTGGCCTTACGATCAACTACAAAGCTGTACTTGTTCAGACCTTCAGAAAGCACTTCTGCCTTCTCAGTGATTAGTGGTTTGATTAAAATTGGCTTTGCCATTTTTCCTTATGCTTTACGGGTATACCCGGATTATGCAAATGATTCCTGAATCTTAGAAACCGCACCTTCAGATAACACCAAGGTTTGGGTGTTCATAATCTGGTACACATTCAAGTCGGCAGCACGTGCAACATCAGCACGCTGTAGGTTGCGACTAGACAGCAGCAGTTCGCGCTCCATGTCCGCAGTAACCAACAAGCTCTTCTGGCCGTCCAGGTTCAGATTATCCAAAATCGCCTTAAACTCCTTGGTCTTTGGTGCATCGAAAGAGAAGTCTTCCAACACTACGATAGAACCAGCACTAGCTTTAGCAGACAAAGCAGAAGCCTTGGCAATCTGCTTTACTTTCTTGTTCAAGCGAACTGTATACTTACGTGGACGAGGGCCAAATACGCGACCACCACCGCGGAAGAGTGGGTTGTTGATGCTACCCTTACGAGAACCACCTGTACCCTTCTGACGGTGGAGCTTCTTGGTAGAACCAGCGATCTCACCGCGCTCTTTCGCTTTGTGAGTACCCTGACGCTGGTGGGCGAGGTATTGCTTAACAGCCAGGTAAACTGCGTGCTCGTTAGGCTCTGCGCCAAAAATGGCATCAGACAGCTCTACGGTGCGCCCTGTTTTTTCGCCTTGTGTGTTTAATACATCGAGTTTCATCACTCTATGAATTTATCTGATCTCCCACCTGCGCTTAAAGCCTTGGAGGGAAGCGTTTGCAAATTTATTTCTCCAGGATAACGATCGCTCCTTTATGGCCAGGTACAGCACCTTTGACCAGGATGAGGTTCTGCTCAGGAAAGATCTTCATTACACGAAGATTCTTCACTTTCACACGACCACCGCCATCGCGGCCACCCATGCGCATGCCTTTAAATACACGTGCAGGATAAGATGCGGCACCGATAGAACCCGGAGCACGCTGACGATTGTGCTGACCGTGAGTAGCGTCATTCACACCACGGAAGTTGTGGCGTTTTACAACACCTTGGAAGCCCTTGCCCTTGGAAGTACCAACAGCATTGATCATATCACCTTCTTCGAATATTTCGTCGACGGTAACTGTTTCACCAGCCTTCTTTTCCAGATCTGAATCACGGAACTCAACCAGCTTGCGCTTAGGAGAAGTACCTGCTTTTTTGAAATGTCCCTGTAGAGGTTGTGATGTATTTTTCTCTTTGGCATCACCAAAGCCCAGCTGTAGTGCTGAGTAACCATCGGCATCTTCGCTTTTCACCTGCGTAACTACGCAAGGACCTGCTTCTACCACTGTACAAGCAATATTGCGGCCAGCCTCATCAAAGATGCTGGTCATACCGACCTTTTTTCCGATAATTCCGTTCATCGTTATCGAATTTTATAGAGCCACTTTTGGAATTGGAATTAGAGTGGGAATGAGAATTAGAATTCTAATAATATCATTCTGACTTCTCATGAATCTGTAAAAAGAATTGCCATAAAAAGCATTCTAATTCAGATTCTAACTCTAATCACACTCCTAGAGTGTTCTGATTCAATTAATCGCGATTCCGACATTATATCGGAACCAGTCTAAAATGTTGATAGCGAGGAAGATACTCTTCCCTAGACTACGTCAACTTAACTTGGATGTCCACACCACTGGGCAGTTCGAGCTTCGACAGGGCATCGACTGTTTTTTGAGTAGGCGTGTAAATTTCAATAAGGCGCTTATGAGTACGCAACTGAAACTGCTCCCGGGACTTCTTGTTGACGTGCGGTGAACGGAGCACGGTGAAGATTTTTTTCTCGGTGGGCAGCGGAATCGGGCCAGTTACGATGGCACCACTGTTTTTTACCGTTTTTACAATTTTCTCGGTTGATTTATCAACCAAGTTGTGGTCGTAAGAACGGAGCTTGATACGAATTTTCTGATTCATGCCAGCTTCTAATTGTCAAGTTATTGATAAAAGCGGTTTGCAAACTTTTGGCGCTTCACCAAGAAGCTTGCAAACCGGCTCTATATTTATTTGCTGAGCATCACTTTTGACGCTCCTAATATTCAGTCATACAGTAAGGACGATTGCTTAAGCGTCGCCCTTAGCTTTCTCGATTACTTCTTTTGCAATACCAGTTGGTGCAGCAGCGTAGTGTGAGAACTCCATTGAAGAGTTAGCACGACCAGAAGTAATGGTACGTAGATCGGTTACATAACCGAACATTTCAGACAGTGGCACGTCAGCTGAGATAGATACAGCACCACCGGTACGTGGCTCCTGACCTTTCGGCAAACCGCGGCGGCGGTTCAGGTCACCGATTACAGAACCGGTGTACTCTTCAGGAGTGATGATTTCCAACTTCATGATTGGCTCAAGCAGTACTGGCTTAGTCATTGGAGCAGCAGCCTTGAATCCTTCCTTCGCACAAAGCTCGAAAGCGATTGGCTTACTATCCACTGAGTGCATGCTACCATCAAATACGCGCACTTTCATGCTGTCGATGTTGTAGCCAGCCAGGATACCATTCTTCATCATGGCGGTGAAACCATCACGAATTGGCTTTTGGTAGTTTTTGTCGATAGCACCACCGACAATCCCCCAATCAAACTGCAACTTAACCTTACCAGACTTGAAGTCTTCGCTTTCCAAGAACTCTTCGTCAGCAGGACCGAGTTCAAATTCCATATCGGCAAACAAACCAGAACCACCAGACTGCTTCTTCAAGCGCTCACGGTGGGTAACTGACTTCTGCAAAGCCTCTTTGTAGGTTACCTGTGGCTCACCAACGTTACACTCTACTTTGAACTCACGCTTCAGACGATCAATAATGATCTCCAAGTGAAGCTCACCCATACCGCTAATTACGGTCTGGTTAGTGTCTTCGTCGTAACGAACCTTAAAGGTTGGATCCTCTTCAGCTAATTTAGCCAAAGCCATACCCAACTTATCCAAGTCTTTCTGTGTCTTAGGCTCAACCGCGATACCGATAACCGGATCAGGGAAGACCATAGATTCCAGAACGATTGGGTTATCCAGATCACACAAAGTGTCACCAGTACGGATATCCTTAAAACCTACCGCAGCCGCAATATCACCCGCTTCTACCGCAGGAATACTGTTCTGCTTGTTAGCGTGCATCTGATAGATACGTGAGATACGCTCTTTACTATCAGAACGGCTGTTGTATACATAGCTACCAGCATCAAGCTTACCGGAGTAGACACGCATAAAGGCCAAACGACCTACGAAGGGGTCGGTAGCAATTTTGAATGCCAAAGCAGCGAATGGATCCTCAACAGAAGGCTTACGCTTCTCTTCTTGTTCCGTATCCGGGTTGGTACCAACGATAGCGTCGATATCCAGTGGAGAAGGCAAGTATGCACAAACTGCATCCAATACCGCCTGTACACCTTTGTTCTTAAAGGCAGTACCACACATCATTGGTACGAAGGCCATATCCATTACAGCTTCGCGAACAGCTTTACGAATCTCCTCAACAGTAAGAGACTCTTCGCCTTCCTCGAAGTACTTCTCCATCAACACCTCGTCGTATTCTGCTACGGCTTCGAGCAAAGTACTCCGCCATTCAGCAGCAATCTCGACCAGGTCTTCAGGGGTTTCGATCACTTCGTAAGTCATACCGAAGTCATCCTCGTTCCAAACGATCGCCTGATTAGTGATCAGGTCAACCACACCTTTGAAACGCTCTTCTGCTCCGATAGGAATTTGTAGAGGAATAGCTTTAGAACCCAGCTTCTCCTGCACGTCGTTCACAACGTTGAAGAAGTCGGCACCAGAGCGGTCCATCTTATTAACGAACCCAATACGTGGTACTTTGTAGTTGTCAGCCAAGCGCCAGTTCGTTTCTGACTGTGGCTCTACACCAGATACCGCGCAGAACAAAAATACCAAGCCATCCAATACACGTAGTGAACGGTTCACCTCTACGGTGAAGTCAACGTGTCCTGGAGTATCGATGATGTTTACAGCGTACTCCTTCTCCTTCCATTTCCAGGAAGTTTTAGTGGCCGCAGAAGTAATGGTGATACCACGCTCCTGCTCCTGCTCCATCCAGTCCATGGTTGCTGCACCATCGTGTACCTCGCCAATCTTGTGGCTCAGTCCGGTGTAGAATAGGACACGCTCAGTAGTAGTTGTTTTACCGGCGTCAATGTGAGCGGCAATGCCAATGTTTCTCGTATACGTGAGATCCTTAGCCATGATTAGTCCCTGTTCGGGCGTTGTGGTTATTAATGTTCAATTAGATCATTTATGTTGCAAAAAATCACCTTTCGATTTCTTTGCGACTTTTGCTTGATAAGCTCTCTTAAAATGGAGCGTTTGCTCAGCAAACAAAAGTCAAATCAAAAGCTCGATTTTTCTGCTTTACACTCGGAAGTGAGCAAAGGCACGGTTAGACTCTGCCATACGGTGCGTATCTTCCTTACGCTTTACAGCAGCACCTTCACCTTTACTTGCAGCAAGTAGCTCAGCGGCCATCTTCTCTGCCATACCTTTACCAGAACGCAAACGCGCGAAGCGGATCAACCACTTCATACCGATAGACAATTTACGCTTGGCGCGGATTTCGGTAGGAATTTGGAAGGTAGCACCGCCGATACGACGTGAACGAACCTCCACCTGCGGCATAGCGTTGTTCAACGCCTTCTTCCACACTGCGTGCTCGTCGCCATCGGAACGCTCCTTGATGATATCCATTGCGTCGTAGAATACTTTGAAAGCAACGCTCTTCTTGCCTTGCATCATCATCATATTCACGAACTGAGTTACCATCGGATCACCATAGCGTGGATCCGGAGCGATAACTCGTAATTTTGGCTTTCTTTTCCTCATTGTTTCTTTATTAGCGGTTTCTGCTAGCTACTTTACAGCGGCAATCCGTCCAGTGCGAAACCAAACGGATAAGGAAACTTAATTAATATTAGCTCTTAGGACGTTTCGTACCGTACTTAGAACGAGACTGCTTACGATCATTTACACCGGCTGTATCTAAAGCACCGCGTACAATCGTGTAACGTACACCAGGTAGGTCTTTTACACGACCACCACGGATAAGTACGATTGAGTGTTCCTGCAGGTTGTGACCCTCACCCGGGATGTAGGCAATTACCTCAATACCGTTGGTCAGGCGTACCTTAGCCACTTTACGAAGCGCTGAGTTAGGCTTCTTAGGAGTGGTTGTGTACACACGTGTACAAACCCCGCGCTTCTGAGGACAAGAGTCCAATGCACGTGACTTGCTCTTGGTCACAATTTGAGTGCGGCCTTTCCGCACAAGTTGATTAATAGTAGGCATACGCTTTCTTAATTTAAAAAAGGTCACTTTTTACAGTTCCTCGGTCTTGCCAGAGGCCTACACCAAGCATTGAAACTCAAAGGGTTCGCTACTCGGTATGTCTTCAAGAAAATGGGTGGCTAACACAGAGTTCACCCATCCCTTGTGAAAAAGCGATTGCAAAGGTACGCTTTATTCTTTGAAAACCAAAAGGGTAAATGAGTTTTTCGGAAGCTAAAGGAGTGGTCAATATTGCGCGTTTTCAGGCAGGTTCATATGCGCATTTGCGAAAGCATTCTTTGGGAGAACATTATTTGCAATTATCTCCCGATTGACCAACAGAATTTCTTAACTAAACCATCTTTCTAGATTGCACTTCGGCAGTTGCCTCTTAAAAGTAACTGAAGCAAATTGCTAAAATTTGGTTCCGGAGCCGCTTTAAGCTACTCCGTATTAATTACATCGGTACCTCTAGAGCAGTTTCAGGCACCAAATAGTTCCCCGTTCTTCTTTTAAGTCCTTTTTGACAAAAACAGGCTGGTGCCAAAACAAGGGCGCTTAGGTCTTTGATGACCTTTAGCGCCCAGTCTTATCTTACATGCTTGCTATTCTCCTTGGCCCGCTGCTTCTCTTGCTTTACGAGCATCAATAAAGCTCTTAACGAAGTAAACCATTGCCATTACGGTTGATAGCATCATCACAACGATACGGATGATTCCAATGGTGCTACCACGCTTCAAAGCTCCCATAAGTGGCATAGCTAAGCCAAATAGGATAAGTAGCGTGAGTAAAACCGCAACGTGGGCAATCACCTTATTTTCTCTCTTTACCCCTCCATTCAATGCCAACAGAACACCACCAATGATCACTGGTATCAGCGCCGTCATTGAAGGATTTTCCGAAGTCAAATACGCCCAACCGCCAAAGGCAATTAGAATAATGGCATTAATCAAGCTCGCTGTATGTGCTTTCATATTAGGATTGTTTTCGCTTAAAATAATGCGCAAAGATAGCTCTACTCCCTCAACCCGATAGAAAAATCCCTGTTTTTGCACTATCGTACTGTCAGATAAATCTCATTTTCCTAGTGATCAATCTTAGCTCAAAACTACCCGTCAAAGCAAAGCCTCTTAACAAACTGAGCGCCGTCCATTTTGCTTCATCAGATAACATTTGGCACCCTGCAAAGCTGGAGGTTAGTCTTACTCGTTTAGTCAACTAAACTGGACATGCGTCGTTTTTTGCTTTTCCCTGTACCTTTGGCTGTTGAAAACACAGTACATAGTAGATGCATCGATCAGGTTTTGTAAATATCATTGGCCGGCCTAACGCCGGGAAGTCTACCTTAATGAATGCCCTCGTGGGAGAGCGGATGTCTATCATCACAGCCAAGCCCCAAACTACCCGTCACCGGATTATTGGGCTGCTGAGCGGTGATGACTTTCAGATTGTCTTCAGCGACACTCCTGGTGTCATCAAGGATCCTGCGTACAAAATGCAGGAAGCCATGAATCGCATGGTCGACTCCACTTTTGAGGATGCAGATATCATGCTGTTCGTCGTTGGTGCTGACGAAGTTTACGAAGACGATGACCCAATTGTGGAGCAACTACGCAAAACCAAGGCTCCTGTCTTTCTGGTGCTCAATAAAATTGACCTTTCTGATCAAGCCACGATTGTGTCACAAATCACCCGCTGGCAAGAACGACTAGAACTGGCCGAGGTGTTCCCACTTTCTGCCCTTCATCAACAAGGCACTCAAGGTTTACTAAAAACCATCATCAAGACACTACCGGAAGGCCCAGCCTACTATCCCAAAGATCAGCTCACCGATCGGCCCGAGCGTTTTTTCGTGAGCGAAATCATTCGTGAAAAAATACTGGACCACTACCACCAGGAGATTCCTTACTCGGTGGAAGTAGGAGTAGAATCCTTCAAGGAAACACAAACCAAAAAGGGAGAAGACCTGATCCGGATACGCGCAGAAATCTACGTGATGCGCCCGACACAGAAAAGCATCATCATTGGTAAAGGTGGTACCTCCATTAAGCAGTTAGGCACCGATGCCCGTAAGGCCTTAGAGACGTTCCTCCAATCCAAAGTATTTCTGGACCTCCACGTAAAGGTGCGTGAGAACTGGCGCGATGATGATCAGTGGTTGAAGCGGTTTGGGTACTGATCAGTTAGAGGGTTCAGGGGTTAGAAAGTTAGTTGATTCAAGCAAAATGGCATGCTAACACCCGGGTCGAAGAGACGCATTGCAATGCGTCTTTACATCAATTGCCATTTTCCAGAACCAACAAGATTGTCCCAGCGTTAACTACTCCGCCCGCGCAGCGGCAAGCGGGTCGTCCGTACGAAGTACGCGCATGGCCTCCGTAATCATATCATCATTTGCGTTCCAGACGGCAAAGAAGCCTTCGGCACTGAAAAGCTGACGAGCTAGACGAGCTTTCAGGAAGCGTTTAATCTCAGACACGACGCGGCTATTGGTAGGTGCAGCACTTTCTTCCCCTTGCTCTACAGCGTAGGCCAGGTATTCGCGGTACATATCAGCAGGTACTTGATATTCCTGGACAAAGCGCTCCAAGTCGTAGCGTTCGGCTAATTCCGGATTTTGTTCGCTGTAGCGGAAAATATAACCGGCCGCGTATTGGCGCCAGCGGAGGTAATCCTCACGTAGCAGAAAAGTATCGAGCGGGACAAAGATATCCGGTGTAACCCCTCCCCCACCGTAGACGACGTGGCCATTAGCCGTGTAGAAGCGAGTACTATCCGCAATTTCGATTTTGTCTTCCTCAGAGAGTTCACCGTTGATGTAGCGATCTTCTACATCGCGATCGTAAGCCGTTTCGTTCCCTTCCTCATATTCCTTTTGAATGCAACGGCCGGAAGGCGTGTAATAACGTGCCACCGTCAAGCGCAAGGCGGAACCATCACGCAGCGGATACTGCTCTTGCACGAGTCCCTTGCCAAAAGAACGGCGCCCAACCAGCACGCCCCGATCGTGATCCTGCAGTGCACCCGCCATAATTTCGCTAGCGGAAGCAGAACTCTCATCGATCAGAATAACGACCTCACCGATATTGTAGAACGGACGGCCATTAGTGGTGTATTCAGTACGTTTTACGGTGCGGCCTTCGGTATACACCAGGAGTTTCCCTTTTTCAGGAAAGATTTGACTCAGCATGTTAGTAGCCTGGGTCAAATATCCTCCCGGATTATGTCGTAGGTCAATAACCAGATCCTGCATTTCGTGCTCCTCGACCAACTTTTGTAACGACTGGACAAATTCGTCATACGTGGTTGCACTGAAGCGATTGACCTTAATAAAGCCAACCTTATCGTCTAGCATCATTGCTACATCGACGCTATGCACAGGAATCTTGTCACGAGTTATGGTAAAATCAATTAGTTCATCTTGACCAAAGCGTAGTACGCCCACATTTACCTCCGTGCCTTTCTCACCCCGTAGCAGCGTAAAAATATCACGTGTATCAAGATTGACCCCGGCAACAATGGAATCTTCGATAGCAATAATCTTATCTCCAGCACGAATGCCTGCAGCTTCCGACGGGCCGCCAGCCAATGGCGTAACCACTACAATGGTATCATCTAGAATCATGAACTCTACCCCGATGCCGTCAAAATTTCCTTCTAGCTGCTCATTAATAGCTACCAGGTCTTCACTAGAAATATAATTACTGTGCGGATCAAGTTCTCCAAGAACGGCGTCAATGGCCTTATCAATCATCACTTTCTCATCCGCATCTTCCACATACTTGGCATCAATATATCTGAGTAGTTCTTCAATTTTGCCCTGACCAGCCAGACTACGATGCAAATTGGTGAGATCACTTCCGGATACTACCGTAGGAGCAGTGCTCTGAAACCGCAAACCTATGAACATCCCTAAGGCCAATACAACTGCCAATAACAATGGCAGCCAGACCGCTACTCTCCTAAGTAATTGCTTATCCTGATTCAACATGAGCTCTTGATTAAAGCGCAAATTTACGCTCTGTCGATTAAGTATCCGTCAAAAATTATCCCCTCACTACCTGAATTCCACTTTTAATTCTTGTTTGGGCTTTTAGGAAGCTCCTTTTAAAGCATCCATATCTCCACTAAAGGAGGGGAGGCTGAAAGGTATTTTTTGATAATTTTAAAAGACGTAATTTATACAAAAATTTGAGGATATTGTTTTGCTACTATCAGGGCAAGGAGATTTTCCAAACGCCACATGCTGTCTGTATTTATAAATCGAGATGAATTAAGGACTAGGATAGGACTTCTTTCGTTCCACCTAGCTATTTTAGCCCTGCTTTACCGAAGTTAACTACAAGCCGCAAAGTAGACTGCTGAAAGTGGTTGCCCGTAAACCTTATGCGGCGGGTATTCGTTGACTTTACAGCTGTGTTTCCCAAAACTTCAGCTTATTGAAGAACAAGAAACAAAGCAACACCTTTGGCCTGGTAAATTACCATAATAGACTGAACTAACTCCCAATCTCCAAAGGCCAGATCGTACTAATTCCTGTATGGAATGCGGGGAGCAGGAATTTGCAGCCATAACCATTAAAATTCACTCAAATTGAAAGAAATTCGAAGAATACTCGAAGAGTACGATCAGATAGATTTTTCCAAGGAGAAGGTCGCACTGGCCTCGGTCGTTAATGTTGAAGAATCATCCTACCGGAGAATTGGTGCCCGTATGCTCGTCCGCAGCAACGGCATGTGGACTGGGGGCATTAGTGGTGGCTGCCTGGAACGCGATGCTTTGAAGCGCTCACAAATGGCCATTTTCAAAAATGAAACCACCCGCGTTGTCTACGACACTATGGACGACGACGAGAATCAAATAGGGATTGGTTTGGGTTGTAATGGTCGTATTGAAGTTGTATTTACTCCCATTGATCCAGCCAGCGCCAACAACGAGCTGGAACAACTGAGAGGCATACTCGAAGCGGACAAGCCGGCGATCATGCTCAAGATCGTTGATGCTCCAGAAGGCAACGTCTTATTAGGTGCACAACATTTGGTAGAGGATCTGGCTGCGCCAGCAAGCTTTGCCGGAATAAGCGGCGAGGACTTAAAGGCCTATATCGCGGAGGCCGTACAAAAACGCAAATCACGTCTATTTAACTGCGACACGGAAGAAGGTACGCTCCGGCTCCTGGTAGAGTTTATCCGCCCCGAAACTCGCCTGATCATTATTGGTGACAATTATGACGTAAGTGCCATGCTAGGCATCGCAGGCGAACTAGGTTGGGAAACCTACCTGGTAGGTAAACGCACCAAGCTCACTAAAGAAATGTACGAAGCAGCCAAACAGGTAGTGGAATACGAAGAGGCCGACCAACTGGCCGTTCACGACTACACTGCGGTAATGCTCATGTCGCACGACTACAATAAGGACAAGTGGATGCTGCCCCTTTTCGCGGCTAAAAACCCGCGCTACATGGGCATGCTGGGCCCTAAGAAACGCCTCCAAAAAATGCAAGGCGACCTACCGGAACTTGACTGGGATAAGCTGTCCTTCTTGCATGCTCCTACGGGCTTGGAAATTGGTGCAGAATCTCCTAGCGAAATTGCCTTATCTATCGCCTCTGAAATAGTGGCTGCATTCCGGGAGAAGCCGGGAGGCTTTTTGAAGTATAAGGAGGGAACGATACACGAGAGGAATTGAGGTTCGCTTGCGCTCACGAGGGAAGCTCACTGCGTTCGCGGAAGAGTTCGCTTGCGCTCACGGGAAAAACTCGCTACCGCTCGTGGTTATAACTCGCTTTGCTCGCGGGGGAAACTCGCTAACGCTCGTGATAAAGCTCGTTACACTCACGAAAAGGCTCACCTACACTTAGCATAAGAAACATGCCCTTTCATACACCAAGGAGGCATGACACTAGAGCCCATACAAGACACTTTAGTCTAAGATATATAGCCCTTTGAAGATAAAAATGAACCTAAGCCACGAGCAGTAACGAGTTCTCCCGCGAGCTGTGCGAGCATATCCCGTAAGCGATAGCGAACTCCCTCGCGAATGCAGTGAGCTTCTCCCGCGAGCAACGCGAGCTACAACCGCGATCGCAGTGAGCCCTAACCACAAGCGTCAGCGAGTCCTACCGCGAGCGAAGCGAACTTAACCCACGAGCGAAAGCGAGTTTTCCCGTGAGCGAAAGCGAACTCCCCCGCGAGTGCAACGAGCTTCTCCCGCGAGCACTAGCGAGCTACAACCGTGAGCGATAGCGAACTCTTCCGCGAACGCAGTGAGCTTCCCCCCGCGAGCAACGCGAGCCCCTACGCCTCCACCACTGTCATATACTTTTCTGGTTCTTTTTCAAAGCTAACTTTGCAACCATCGCAACAGAAGTAGACCGACTCGCCTTTGTACTCAAGTACGTGCTTAGCGGTACTCTTCTGTACGGGAACCTGGCAGACGGGATTGATATAGTAATCCGTTCCAGCCATGGTGGCTACTACTTTTTCTTCGGCAGTAGCAGGTTGTTCTGCTTCTGGTTCGGCGCGGAAATCCTGGATGATTTGGGCAAGTATACTGATCGCAACTTCATGTGGTGTCTTGGCACCAATATCAAGGCCAGCTGGAGTTTTGATGGTCTTGAGCTGATCAAAAGTGACGCCCATGCCTCGCAGCTCAGAGAAGATAGCGTTGGCCTTGCGTCGGCTGGCTACAAACGCCAGATATTGAGGCTTCGCATTAATGGCAGCGAATAGTGCTTCGGCGTCTCGTTCACCTTGCGTGCATACGATCATGTACTGACTTGCGTGTTCTTCCTTACCTGCAAAATCCTTAAGTTCAATGAGAGAGTCTGCTTCAGGGAACACATTGGCATCAGCGGTAGTCATTACTACATCTACTTGATACTCCACAGCTTTGGATACCTTGGCTAAGGCCATAGCAATATGCGACTTCCCAAATATACGGAGCTGGGGTTTCGGTAGTACGGGTTCGATGTATACTTCTACTTCTCCCCCACTCTGGCAGGTCATATGGTACAGCTTCGTTCCTTTCTCATCGCGGTTGATGGCATCAGGGCTAATGTAGACCATTCTTGGCTGACGGTCTTGTAGCGCCATCAGCGCCTCCTTAAGAACAATGCCGCGTGTACAACCTCCACCGATCCAGCCGTGGATTGTTCCGTCAGCGGTAATAATGGCCTTATCTCCGGGCTTACCAGAACTGGGAATTTTTCGCCTCACAATGATTGCCGTAGCGTAGGCTTGGTTCTTCTGATTAAGCCCTGCGGCTGTATTGAGAAATGTATTATGCATGTACCAAAATGTTTTCCAGTTCCAAAAGACTGGCAAAATTGTGAGCCGCTCCAAAATGATCTAATTCAGGAAGAGCCGTCTTCATCCCTTCCTGAATAGGTTCGTAGCCCTGCATACCTTTCAGGGGGTTCAGCCAGACCAATTTCTTGGAACGTAATTTAATTTTCTGGATCGCTTCTGCTAGCACTTCTGGCTCCCCAGTATCCAGTCCATCACTTAAAACAAGCGTAACCGTGTTACCGTTGAGGTGACGCTTGGCGTAGTTTTCATTAAAATCCTTCAAGCAGTCACCAATCTTGGTGCCGCTCGACCAGTGGGTTACATGATGCGATACTCGCAGCAAAGTAGTTGCCAAATCTTTATCAGAGATATAATCCGTAATGCGCATCAACTTCGTACTAAAGGCAAAGGCTTCAATTTGCTTAAAGTGAACACGTAAAGACCACAAAAACTTAAGTAAATAAAAAGAGTACTTGTCCATAGAACCACTCACATCAAGCAAAATGAGTAAGCGGAATTTTTCGCGTTTTTTCTTACTCTTCACCAGATCAATAATGGTCCCTCCATTTTGCAGATTCTGGCGAATAGATTGGCCTAAATTGATTTGGCCTTTATGATTTTTCTTGCGCTTTCGTCGAATACGCATACTCATTTCTCGCACCAACTATACGCTCATTTCAACTAGCAATTAGGTCACGGTAGTGCTTAGTTTACTAAAGTCTGTTGTCTTGATGGTCTCTTTGGCGTGCGCGCCACTGCTGTTTTTGCTGTCTTCTCCTTGATCGTGATCATTTTCCTTCCCGATCCCCGCCATCACCGCAATACTCTTCGGCGCTTTGACGATTTTCTTGGTGTTCTTATAGTCTCTTTTATCGTTGATCCGTGTACCGCGCATGCGCCAAAACCGATCATAAATCGGGCGAAATTGCTCCCGCTCTTCTGCCGAATGGCAAAAGAGAGCTGCAAGGGCATGACCAAACAAATCACGATCTAGCCAAAGGCCAAGCAGTGCAGCCTGGACGGCGTCCTGACTGCACTGCAAGCCGGCACTAAAACCCGCCTTCCTGGCGTGCTGGCTAAAGCCAATTAGTGCTGTGGTAAAAGAACTATAGTCGGTGTAATGATCCAAGGACGAACCTACTTCTTAACTTCGTGATTAGGCTTGTCCTTTTCCACTTTCATGGCAGCAATACGCGCACGAACCGATTCTGTCTCTACCGTCATCGAGCGGTCACCCGGCAGATTCACCGATAGGTAATGCTGATTGGTCTCACCAGCCACCTCTTGCCGCTCCTTTTCTTGATCCTGGTATTCTTTTAATGTAGACATGGTTAATGTTTTTTGATTAGTACTTAGACAGGATTTAGCATCCCCCGTCATTAAAAGATCTCCTGACTCACCAGCTGAATATCGTGATCCGACTTGAGCAAGCAAGACAGGCTATGGTAGATTGCATTATCTGTGCCATCCAAAGCCGCGATGCCACGTGCCCAATCGATAGTTTCAGCAATGCCGGGGCTCTTATCCAATTTCAATAGGCGGATACGCTGCACATAGTCCGCCAGCTGCTCTACTAGCTGCTCCTCCAACTGAGGTAGATGTTTTTGGACAATGCGCATCTCCTTGTCCTTGTCTGGATAATTCACCCAGTGATAAAGGCAACGCCTTTTTAAAGCGTCACTGAGCTCACGGGTACGGTTAGAGGTGAGTACTACGATGGGGCGATGCTTAGCCTCAATTGTCCCCAACTCTGGAATACTGATCTGAAAATCCGACAATAATTCTAGCAAAAAGGCTTCGAATTCTTCATCCGCACGATCGATCTCATCAATGAGTAGCACTTTCTTCTCATTGGCGCTAATGGCTTGCAGCAAAGGGCGTTTGAGGAGATAATCCTCACTGAAGATCAAATCCTCTTTTTCCTTTTCAGAAATACCACTTTGCTCATGGATTTTGATGGCTAGTAACTGTTTCTGGTAATTCCATTCATAAATGGCATTACTCACATCCAAGCCTTCATAACACTGTAGGCGGATCAAGTCGTAGCCCAGATATTTCGAAAGAATATAGGCCACTTGCGTCTTGCCCACCCCCGGATTGCCTTCCAGTAGTAGTGGTTTCTGCAACTGTAATTGCAGGTACAAAACAGTGGCCAATTCTTCTTCTACCACAAAGCCCAATTCATCCAGGGCGGGTATTAAATCTTTAGGATTTTGCACTAAGCCTGCTTTTTGTCCCCTTTGAACATATCACCAACACTACCAATCATGCTTTTGACTACCGTGCCCGCTAGCTTTCCAGCATTTAGTGCATTATCCGTTTCACTGGCCGTTCCTTCACCGCCACCAGCTAGTTTACTACGGAAGTTGGTCACGAACTGATTCAAAAGCTGATCAGAAACATCGTTGATTAAACGAGAGCCAAACTGCGCTAGCATACCAACAATGGTAATGTTCATATTGAAGTGAACGTGCGTACCGCCTTCTGTCTCCTTCAGGGTACCGTTCATGATCATATCGGCACTTCCTTTGCCTTTGCTATCTAGACCTCGGCCTTTCAGCACCATCTTACGGTTAGTCTCGTCTAGTTCAACAATTTCGATGTCGCCAGCGTAGGATGCTTTAATAGGACCGAACTTAGTAACAACCTCACCTTTGTAGTTCCGGTCATCAAGCTTATTGGTGATAGCCGCACCCGGCACGCAGGTCACTATCTCTTCTGGAGAGGCCAGGCTCTTCCAAACCACATCGATCGGCTGTTGTATGTCAAATTCTTTATTGATTACTGTATTCATATGGCATTAAAGTATGGAATAGTGATTCTCTGACAATTCTTTTGGTTAAAGCCAAATAAAATTGTCAGAGAAAGTGGATGATTTACTGCTGAAGTAGTTTTGAATTTGAAAAAATAGTTGTCCTATTGATCTGGTGTTTACCCTACAGCATTTTTTGTGATCGGGATAATTTACGGCGGGATGAATCCCGCGAAACCATTTTATGGGCGACTAAAAAGTTAAACTCAAAAACTACACATGTTCAAAATTGAAAGGAGGCAAGTAGCACCCAGAGGATGCGCCTTGCCTCCCAAAGTGATCTTTATTCGTCAAAGTATCCTACGGCCTTCAGCTCTTTGTAAAGCTTGAAGGGCGTAACCGGAATCTCAAGGTGCTTAACACCCAAGTGTTGCACGGCATCTACAATCGCATTAACGATCGCTGGTGGTGCACCTACGGTTGGTGATTCACCTACTCCTTTCGCACCAATTGGGTGGTGAGGAGATGGTGTAACCGTATGCCCCGTTTCCCAATTCGGAGACTCTACCGCCGTTGGCACCAGATAATCCATGAAGGTACCATTAAGGATGTTACCTGCCTCGTCGTAGATCAACTCCTCGTACATCGCTGGTGCCAGGCCTTGGGTAAGACCACCGTGTACCTGCCCCTGTACGATCATTGGGTTAATGATATTACCACAGTCATCAATGGCCACAAAGCGGCGTACATTGATATGGCAAGTTTCCGGATCAATATCCACCACGCAGATATAAGCTCCTGATGGAAAAGTCAGGTTTGGAGGATCGTAATAGTGCGTTGCCTCAAAGCCACCTTCCATACCTGGAGGATGGTTAGTGTAGGCAGCAAATACGATTTCCTGGATGCTCTTAGACTTCTCTGGAGCACCCTTCACGAAGAACTTACCAGGCTCCCATTCGAGATCCTGCTCACTTACCTCCAGCAGGTAGGCGGCAATCTTCTTCGCTTTTTCGCGCAGTTTACGAGCAGCCATAGCTGCGGCCGCACCGGCAGTAGGTGTACTTCTACTGGCGTAGGTACCCAATCCGTAAGGTGCAGTATCCGTATCCCCTTCTTCAATTTGGATGTGCTCCATCGGAATACCTAACTCTTCCGCTACAATCTGAGCGTAAGTCGTTTCGTGGCCCTGACCTTGGGATTTAGTACCAAAACGAGCGATCGCTTTTCCGGTAGGGTGTACGCGGATTTCAGCACTATCAAACATTTTCACACCCAGGATATCAAAGTCCTTTGATGGACCTGCACCTACTACCTCCGTGAAGGTAGAAATGCCAATCCCCATAAACTTACCTTCGGCGCGCAGGCGCTTTTGTTCTTCCCGAAGCTCATTGTAGTTGATGGCATCCATAGCCTTCTGCAAACCGGCATGATAATCACCACTATCGTAGAACCAACCAGTAGGAGATGCCCAAGGGAAGTCCTCTTTCTTAATGAAATTCTCCATACGCAGTTGCGCAGGGTCCTTACCTACTTCGCTGGCAAACACATCAGTCAAACGCTCGATAGCGTGCACGGCCTCCGTTACACGGAAAGAGCAACGGTAGGCAACACCTCCTGGTGGCTTGTTGGTATATACCGCATCAGCTTCCATATAGGCCGCGCCATAATCATAGGAACCGGTACCGATGGAGAATAAACCAGTAGGGAATTTTGATGGGTTAGCAGACGCATCCGTATAACCGTGGTCGGCGAGTACTTTGAAACGGGTAGCCAAGATTTTCCCGTCCTTGGTTCCAGCCATTTCAGCTGTGATGTGATAGTCACGCGCGAAAGAGTCAGCCTGTAAATTTTCACTGCGGTCTTCGATCCATTTAATAGGCGCTCCGGTAAGGAAGGAAACGGCGATAGCGATAACGTAGCCAGGATAAACCGGCACCTTACCACCAAAACCACCACCAATATCGGGTGAAATCACTCGGATTTTCTCCTCGGTTAAGCCTACGTGACCAGCTACCAGGGCAATTACCGTACGGATGGCGTGCGGGGCCTGCGTGGTCATGTACATGGTCAGGTGATTTTCCACCTTATTGTAGGAAGCCACACAGCCACAAGTTTCGATGGAAGCTACGTGAATGCGCGGAATGTGCATTTGCTGGCTCACCGTAATATCGGCATTCTCAAACACCTTATCCGTAGCTTCTTTGTCACCTACTTCCCAGTGCCAAATATGGTTATCGGTTTTACCTTCTTTATCAGAACGCAAGACCGGAGCATCCTCTTTCAAAGCTTTGAATGGGTCCATAACCGGCGTCATGGGCTCGTACTCCACCCGCACAGCTTCCTTACCGTCACGTGCAGTATAGCGGTCAGTAGCAATAACCGCCGCTACTTCCTGCGCCTGGTACATTACTGTATCGGTAGGCAATACCATTTGGGTATCCGACATCAAAGTCGGCATCCAATGCAAGTTATATTGCTCCAGGTCTTTGCCCGTTACAACAGCGATTACACCAGGAATTTCCAGGGCTTTACTGGCGTCAATATTTTTGATTTTTGCGTAGGCATAAGGGCTGCGAACGATATCCATATAAAGCATGCCGGGCAGCTTCACATCATCCACATAGTTACCTTTACCTTGTATGAAACGGGCATCCTCCTTTCTCTTTTTGGAGTGCCCCATTCCCCCAATTTCCTTGGATGTTTTACACTTTATCATTGATGATTATTTTTTTGATTTAGGGTGGTTAGCAGGAAGAAATAGCTTTCCTGAAACCAACTACCATGCAAAGGATTTAGACAAACTCTGGCTCCGTAGAAGGCAGGTCTTTGCCTTGCATTTTGGCGGAAGTCCACTGAATGGCTTTAACGATATTGTTGTAGCCCGTACAGCGGCACAAATTGCCCGAAATACCCCAGCGAATTTCTTCCTCCGTAGGATTCGGGTTCTTTTCCAAAAGCTCTACCGCCCGCATCATCATACCGGGAGTACAGAAGCCACAGTGTAGGGCATGGTTTAAGTGAAATCCTTCCTGAATAGGGTGAAGTCCTTCCGCAGTAGCGAGTCCCTCTACCGTGGCGATCTCCTTACCGTCGGCTTGTACAGCCAAAATGGTACACGACTTAGCCGAACGGCCATTAATTAGAATGGTGCAAGCACCACAGCTGGATGTATCGCAACCAATGTGGGTACCCGTCATAGAAAGTTGCTCACGGATCAGGTGAACAAGTAAAGTGCGAGGTTCTACCTCTACGGTATGTGCTGTACCGTTAACAGTTATGTTGATAGTTTTTTTCATCGTTTATCCTTTTAGTTTCCGTCAAAAATTAAGTTCCCTCTCTTACTTCAGCCTTTTAGCTTGAATACGCTCATTATCATTCGCTTATATCTGCACTAAAAAATGCTGAAATCGGGAATTAACTATTTGACAGCTTTTTATTTGGCTCTAGAGATAGCTTGCTTTAGCATACGCTTGGTGATTACCTTTACGAGGTGGCGCTTATAGTCTTCATCACCACGCAGATCATCCGATGGATTACAATCTTCGGAAGCGTACTTAGCGGCTAGGTTGATATCCTCGTCGGTGAGTTTGCTACCGATGAGGACTTCTTGTGAGCGCGCTGCCCGCATCGGTAATGCATTTACATTGGTGAGTCCAATGCCCGCATTAGTGCAAGTACCATCTGCTCCGATTTCCACCATTGCAGCTACCCCTGCAGTTGCGTAGTCACCTACTTTGCGCTCTGCCTTGTGGTAGGCGGTACCAAACTTGCCTGTAGGCACTGGAATGCGAATTTCAGTGAGGATTTCGCCGTGCTGTACTGCAGTCATATAGAAACCGTAGAAGAAATCATCAATACCAACGAGACGGCGACCATCCTGACCCGCAATTTCCACTTCTGCATTAAGCGAAAACATTACCGCCGGATGATCATTAGCCGCGTCACCGTGAGCAATGTTACCTCCTACCGTACCAAAATTGCGGACTTGAGGGTCGGCAATGAGCTTAGTAGCATCTATGAAGACATGATACTTAGAGGAAATGAGATCAGATTCCTCCAGATCTGCTTCTCGGGTCATCGCCCCGATTTTCAGGTAACCAGCTTCTTCTTTGATGTAAGAAAGGCCCGGAATATTGTTGATGTCGATGAGGTGAGTAGGCGCGGCAAAACGCAGCTTCATCATGGGAATGAGGCTATGCCCTCCTGCTAAGATTTTTGCATCATCGCCATATTCGTGCAACAGCTGGAAGGCCTCTTCCAGGGTACCAGGCGAATCATACATGAAATTTTCCGCAATCATTTATTTAAGTGTTTTGATATGGTTGATATTTTTTCGGTGCTCAAAAAAGCACGTGTCTTGTGGTAGTAGTGGAGAAAGCTGCCGTTAAGCCAAATACCAAAAAAGAGGAATACTACTCCTAGGTAGTAGTTGAATTCAGAAATGAGAAAGAATTGCCCGGCAACAAGAAATACAATGCCGATAGTGACTAAGCCTAGGGCAAACCAGGTTTTGCTGCCCTTGCGGTTCGATATGATACTGAGAAAAATAACTACGGCCAATCCCATAGTAAGGTAAGAAGCCCAGGTACCCGCATTGGGAAAGAGCATGTTTCCGCTACATAACGACACAGCACCAGAGTATGCCATTAGACAAAATGGACATTTGGGTAGGATGGCTACGGCCAATGCTGGAAACCAGGAAATCACCTTTGGTAACATCTTACCATGGGTTTTTCTCCCCTGGTGGCAGGGTGGTTGCTTCATTGTAAGGATGGTCACTTAATGCAAAAGGGTATAAACACACGAGCCTGCATGCCCGAACTAACCAGCAGTTTTCATCAAAGTGGAATTAGGTGATTTGAACGGATTGATTTGGAGCTATATCTAAGGGTCAGCTAAAGACCACTGACGCATCCGGTTCAAACCAACGGAAGGTTATTTTACAAGGAAAATGCGTGAATGATAATGGTTTCTTAGCTAAGGCCTAATCGCTAAACAGCATTTATTTGAGTTTTTTCATAAAAAATGGAAGATAATTTCATTAAAACTTAGCACTGCAACCTTACATTAGGCTCAAAGAGTGTTAGCCAAATAATATTCTTTTCCATGACAAAATCCTCACGGACAAAGTGGTATCATTTTAGTTAGCGCGCACCTTATTAAACACTACTATCGAATCCGATCTACTCTTTCAAAATCCACAAATAAAATATTAGCTTGCAGAACCAATTTAGCTGTCTTTCAACAGCACTGCCAAGACAACTATAACGTATGAGTAAGGAGAAAGAAATAGACGACTTAGACCGCAAGATTCTCTCTATCCTAATGCGCAATGCTAAGAAGCCGTTTACCGAGATTGCCAAGGAGCTTTATGTTTCCGGCGGTACCATTCATGTGCGCATGAAAAAGCTGGAAGAAGCAGGAATTGTACAGGGCTACAACCTGAATGTGAATTACGAAAAGCTAGGCTACGATATTGTTTCTTTCCTGGGGATCTATTTAGACAAGAGTTCCCTCTACGATGAAGTGGCAGAGGAACTGGCCAAAATTCCAGAGGTAGTGGGAGCCCACTACACGACCGGCGTTTACAGCATTTTTGCTAAAATCATCTGTCGTGACACCACTCACTTACGCGACGTTTTACACGATAAGATTCAACCCATCCAGGGCATTCAGCGTACCGAAACCTTCATTTCGCTAGAGGAAAGCATTGACCGACCCTTAAACATTGTTGGGGACGAGTAAAGTTGGTCCTGGCTAATTGGTGCATAGAAACAGCCTATACAAGCTCCATCGTAAATCTACTTCGTACTCAGCTAGTAGTATAGTGGGTAAGCAAACACTCAACTGTGAGGTCCGTCTAAGCGTTACCTACTGAAAGTACATCAACTGGAGGCAAAACTGAGGAAAAGAATATCCCATAATGTTTCTATTAGAGACCTGTCCAATTCTGGAAACTACCGTATTTTTGCCCGCTCAAATAAGATCGAATGATCAAGATAACTGTTATTGACCGTCAGGACGCCAAACACGAGCTAGATGCGCCTACGGATATGAATATGAATATCATGGAGCTCTGTAAAGCTTACGAGCTACCAGTAAAAGGTACTTGTGGTGGCATGGCGCTGTGTTCCACTTGCCACTGTTACGTCTTGAGCGACCATGAATTGAAGGAAATGACTGATGATGAAGAGGATATGCTGGATCAGGCTTTCTTCGTAGAAGACAACTCGCGACTGGGTTGCCAGTTACAACTGGAAGATCATATGGAAGGGCTCGTCATAAAGCTGGCACCGGAGGATGAGGAAACTTAGGGTTGGTTCGTTGGTTCGTTGGTTCGTTGGTTCGTTGGTTCGTTGGTTCGTTGGTTCGTTGGTTCGTTGGTTCGTTGGTTCGTTGAAATTTATGGGTTTTGGAACATATCGACGCGATTTATCGCGTTATGTTATTTTAAAAACTGGACACTGGGCTCAGCTCCAACTGGCCTGGATTAAACACCTGCAACTTTCCTTCATTTCTAATTTCTTACTTCATATTTCTCACTTGATCAAGTCCTTATCGTTTACTATCCGACAGAAGGCAGATTTGGCTATTACGACTGCACAAACTCTCCTATTTTCGCTCCTCTTACTTGCAATGTAATATCCAACCTCAATGACTACTCGATTACATCTCATATGTTTAGGTCTCTTTTTCTGCGTTTTCCAACTGACTGCCCAAGGTGTTGACGAGCAATACCATCGTGCCCGCGTTCGCCTAGAAGGGCATACGATTTGGGAGCTGGCACGGCTAGGTCTGGAAACGGACCATGGAGAATATATTCCTGGTCGCCATTTAACAAACGATTTTTCGACCTCAGAACTTCGTAAACTGAGTCTTGCGGGTTTTGACTACGAAATTCTGATCGATGATGTAGTCGACTATTACCAAAGCCCGGAACGTCGTTTAAATGAATCGACTGGTGCACGAGGTGGTTTCCCTTGTGAAACGCCAACCGGTGGAGGGCCAGATGTAAACTCCTACCCTATTCCCACTAATTTCCGCTTGGGGGACATGGCTGGTTTTTACCGCTACGAAGAGATGATAGACATTTTGGACTCCATGCGTCTACTCTACCCCAACCTGATCAGTCCACGATTGATTGTCTCCCCCAGCATTGTGACTCACGGCGGCCGCCCAATTTATTGGATGCGGATCAGTGATAACCCCGATACCGACGAGTCATTGGAACCCGAGGTACTCTATACTGCGTTACACCATGCCCGTGAGCCCAACAGCTTGAGCCAAATGATTTATTACATGTGGTACCTGCTAGAGAATTACGAGACTGATCCAGAGGTACGATTTCTGGTGGATAATACAGAGTTGTACTTCATGCCCTGCTTAAATCCGGACGGGTATCTACTCAATGAGTTTAATGAGCCAGATGGCGGCGGCCTTTGGCGGAAAAACATCCGAGATAACGAAGACGGATCTATCGGGGTAGACCTAAACCGCAACTACGATTACGAGTGGGGTTACGATGACATTGGCTCTTCACCTAATCCAGAGTCTGCTGTCTACCGCGGTACGGAGCCTTTTTCAGAACCAGAAACACAAGCTGTACGCGCCTTTTGTCAGAACCATGAGTTTGTGAGTGCACTCAACTATCACAGCTTCGGCAATCTGCTGATTTACCCGTGGGGCTGGAGTGATAGTCCGACACCGGAATCAGAAACCTTCAATACCCTGGCTGCCATAATGACCCTTGAAAACAACTACCTCGCCGGCACAGGAACTGAAACTGTTGGCTACACGGTCAATGGGGTATCCGATGATTGGATGTACGGAGAAACCGGTGAGAAACCAGCGATCTACTCCATGACCCCCGAAGTAGGCCGCGGCGGGGGTGGTGGCGGTTTTTGGCCGATACAGGAAGATATTATTCCCAACTGCCAAGCCTCAGTCTGGATGAATCTTATCAACGCGCACGTTCCCCACGTAGCGGGACTAGCCACAGCAGATCCAAGTCAGGTAGAGATTACCCCAGGCGCTCCCTTCCTGCGCTTCTCTGTGCAGCGTTTTGGGCGCACTGCAGGTCCGCTTACGGTTAACCTACGGAGTTTACAAGACGATCTCATTCAGGTAGCCAGTGAACCACTAAACTTCGATCTGGGCGAGAACCAAGTACAGATGGATAGCTTCCCGCTCACGATCACTGGCACTATTAGCTCTGGCACTCTACTCAACTTTGTGCTGGAAATCGATAACGGTGGCTTTGTACGAACAGACACTGTGAGCCGGGTCTTCGGCGATTACATCAATACAGAAGTATTTGTAGAAGACTTTCCTACTTTGGATAATTGGCAGCCCGATGAAGGATGGGACCTCACTACTGAGGACTTTGTTTCTGGCCCAACCTCATTAACAGATTCCCCCTTCGAAGATTATCCCAACAACCGATTTGCGGTCATCACCTTAGACGAGCCACTGAGCGTAAACGCCGCCGAAGAACATGTGCTTACCTTCTGGGCAAAGTGGGAGATAGAAGCTTTCTACGATTGGGCGCAGTTGCAATTTCAAGTAAATGATGGCCCTTGGATACCCGCCTGTGGCCTCTACACGGTAAGTGGTTCTGACGTACAAGATCCTGACCAGCCGGTTTGGGAGGGCGAACAGCTGGATTGGGTGCAGGAAGAAGTAAACCTGACTTCGTTCCTATCTCCTGGAGATGAACTCTCCTTGCGGTTCTTTATGGTCAGTGACCAATTTGTTAACCCCGATGGATTTTATGTTGACGACATCAAACTTCTGGAGCGGAACAGCAATGAGGTAAGCACCTCCACGCCGATTGGTAACGATCGCTTCAGCCTCAAAGTTATGCCTAATCCTAGCCCTGGTGCAAGCAAGCTACAAGTAAGACTCCCTGATGCTTATCAGGGAAGTATAAGCTGGCAATTGGCTGATGCAGGCGGGCAAATTGTAAAAACGGGTAATTTAAATGCTCTAGCTGGCTATGCTTCAGATGACTTAGACACAAGTGATCTTGCTGCCGGTATTTATTTTTTACAGTTAGAAACGGGTGTGCATCAACCACTTAGCCAACGGGTAGTGGTGATCAAGTAATTTATTTTTCTCCACCTCTTGCGTGGTAAGTGCAAGACGCCTATATTTGCACACCCAACAACAAAGGGTTGCTTTTGAAAAGATCAATTGCTGGTTGTTGTGATATATCGCGGAGTGGAGCAGTTGGTAGCTCGTCGGGCTCATAACCCGAAGGTCGCAGGTTCAAGTCCTGCCTCCGCTACTAAAGTAGCCTTGTAAGTCATTGATTTACAGGGCTTCTCTTTTTTAGGGTAACACAGGAGTAACAATTTTGCCTCAAAACGGTCATTTTCGACCCAGTTTGACTCCTGATGAATCAGCAAGTTTTCAAATAACTTATCCCTCCAAAGTCACTCCATTTGATTGTTCGGATCAACTAGTAACCACCCCTCCTGCCTCCCCATCCTTCCGTTACTTACTTCCAATGAGGTGGATTGATCCTTATAGGCTGTTTTTTCAGTAAACGAGATATACACGCGCCCGGACTTACTTCTATATACCCCCAAGCCTTTACCGTTTACGAATAATATACCCCGCCCCCCTATTGGATATTTATGATGCCCGGGATGGGTATGGGTTTAGTGCGTTTGGTGGTGATCCCTCAAATCTCCCTCTAGCATTTGTCCTTGCATTCCTTTAACTTTATTCATCCATGCTATGGTCTCATATGTCCATTTAGAAAAACATACTCATTGATCCCTTTTGCTAAAGCACCCTTATGTCAAAAAAACACCGTGGACGCATTCAGGCACAAGGCGACGGATTAGAGAAATCTGAAAGCTGGGCGCAGGACGATCCACTAACGAAAGAAGAAGGTCTATCTCTACTGAAACGATTGTGGAATAGTCTAACCAAAAAGGAAAAAGAAGTACGGGAAAAGCCATACAAGGATGCTACACAGTATATTGAGAATGTAGACGGAGGGACGGGCGCAGTTGCGATTTGTCCCTAGCTTTTGTTGATTTGAAAAAGATGGTTGAGCCATGCTATAGTCTTGCCCATCAAGGTGTTACAAAATTCGGCATGGATATTTGCTTGTCCTCGGTACAGAAAATAACGGACCGTTTAGCGGAGCGTTGTGAAGAATTAGGACACGAGAACTTAATCATTGAGCCCCGATATGATGTCGAAGACAAAACCATAGTAATCAGCGTAGATGGTGGTCGTAGTCGGATGCGTAAGTACACTGATCAGCTTAATGAAAACGGTCAAGCCACTTATCAGACGCCTTGGCGAGAGCCCAAGCTTTTTGTTATCGATGTGCTGGCTAAGGATGGCCGTCCCGACCACCAGGAGTTACCGATTTACGGTTGTCAGTTTAAGGAAGAAGATGTCATTAAGCTATTGGGGCGCTACCTGAAAAAGTTAGATATACAAAAAGCTAAGCGTGTTCAACTCATAGCTGACGGAGCCCCCTGGATATGGAACCGTCTTCCCGCATTATTGCGCCACGTAGGCGTTGAGAAACAACGATTGATCCAGACACTGGACTTCTATACCGCCAACGAAATGGTTTGGGCCTCGCCAAACTATTTCGAGCGAGTATATACTCGAAGCGAAGGTAGTTTGGGTTCCCAAACGACTTCGACTTCGGTATATCATGCCACTCAGTATGTGCATAGCCTCGTTCAAGCGATGCCCAAATGTGTAGGCAAAAAAGAGCGAAAACAACATCTAAAGAAGTTTATGGAGCAAGTCAAAGGGGGACAAATCAAACCACTGGTGGAAAAACTAAAATCTATTTTCTTGCGGCCAAGTGCGCTGGTTAAACGTTGGATCGACTATTTGGACAAACACACAGACCGGATGCAATATTCTGATTATGAATCAAGTGGACTAATGCGTGGCAGTGGAATCATAGAGTCAGCAATCCGCAGAATCATCAACTTACGATTCAAGAATGCTTCCACTTTTTGGCTTCAGGAGAATGTTGAAAAACTATATTTTCTCCGAGCTGCCTTGGTCGCAGGACGATGGGATATAGTCATGAAAAACCTCTCTAAATCAACTTAAATTGAGGGGACAAATCGCAACTGCGCCCCGCCTCCTTAGTATTCTTGGGGGTGTTTGCTAAGTCTATTCGGAAGTAGTCACCATCTTTGCATTAGGCCTACGTTCTGGGCCTTCGGTGAAGGCAGGAGTGAGCTATCCCCGCGAGCAACGCGAGCTTCCCCCACGAGCGTCAGCGAGTTCCCTCTGCGAACATAGTGAGCTTATACCGCGAGCGCTAGCGAGCCTCAACCGCGAACGTAGTGAGCTTACCCCCCAAAGTTTTGCAGAACTACTATCTTTGCCGCTCCTCGCTCATTGTTAAAGGAAAATGAAGTACAGTGCAGCGCGTTAACTAACACAGATGACTGTTGATAAGCCAAAAATGTTCGCTTTTCGCCAACTACTGATCCTGCTTTTGGTAGTGCAGCTCGGGACCTTGTGGGGCCAACGGCCATCGTCCACTTTTCCGGGCGGAGCCAGTGGTAATCGTGGGGCAGGACAACAAGGGAGTAGGGAGCAGCGGGAGGTGATGCCAGATACCTTTGGAATTTTCCTCTTTCAAGTGGATAATCCAAACGAAGAACGGGCTTACAACGACTCTTTATTGACTAATTTTCACCAGTACGATCCCACTCGTTTGCTACCCAACGACTACGCCCACCTTGGGGTGGTAGGCTCCGCGCACCAGCCCTTGGTTTATGAAGGGCGTGATCGCGGTGGCTTCTCTCTCGGGTGGCACCAATACGACTTGTACTATACAGACGGGCGGAGCATGCCCTACTATCGTCTGGAACGACCTTATACCGACCTGTTTTTTACACAAGGAGGTGAGCAGCGTGATAATATAGTTTCTGCTAAGTTCAGCCGAAATTTTGCCAATGGGCTCAACTACGCCTTGGACTATCGAGCCATTACACAAGAGGCGCAGGATATCCAATACCCTAACCAACGCAATCAGACGCGTGCCTTGGCCAATGGCCTTTGGTATCATAGCAAGAACGGTCGTTACGATAGCTTCCTTAGCTATTCGGCGAATACAACTAATACCGAGGACAATGGAGGGGTAATTACCCTGCCGGAATCCGGGGGGGAATTCACCACCCCACAATCAGCTACGGTATTTCTGGATGATGGCCAGAGCCGGCATGCGCTGCGCGAGATCATGTACACCCAGTACTATCGATTTGGGGGAACCACCGATACCACCGGTCGGACGCGGCGAGCTTTTACGCTCTCGCACCAGCTTGATTACGATCGTAATATTTACCGCTTTGGTGACGATTATACCAGTGCAGACGATAGCTTCTACCAGATATACCCCGAACTGTTGATCGACTTGCGTGGCGCCAGGTATTTCATCGAACAACGCTCCATTGAGAACAGTTTTCGTTTGAGCACTTTCCGCCTGGCTAGTGGCAACCGTACTGAAGAACGCCAGCAAAAAGATCTAGTAGAAGTAGGGCTTACTCATCGCTACAACGATATTTTTCAGGAACCTGTTGATACGGTCATCAATAATCTAATGCTTACCGGGAAAATTGGTCTGCGACCGGGAGAACGGCTAAGATTACAATTAGATGGACTCTTAGGATTATGGGATCAGGCCGGCGACTACCGGATAAAAGGCCAGTTAGATGTTGACCTGGGTAAAGCAGGCGTGCTGCGCTTAAACCTCCGCAACCAGCTGTATACACCGACTTTACTTCAGTCAAGGTTTCTCCTAACCCAACAAGAACTATACCGGAGGAATTTTGCTAAGACCCTGGAGACCAACTTTGGGGCCACCTACCGACTGGAACAAATTGGTCTGGAACTCGGAGGACATTATCACCTGATTGATAACTTCATCTACTTTGACGAAACAGGCTTGCCTACTCAGGCGGTACCTGCCTTAAGTATCGTGCAGTTCAGCGCCCAGAAGGACTTTCGATTTGGCAGCTTCAGCTTGCACAACCGAGTGGTGCTCCAGCAAACGGATGAAGATTTACTGCGCCTACCTCAGCTTTTTGGAAAGCATAGTTTAGTCTACAACGGCCTATGGTTTAAGGTGCTCAACGTGCAAATGGGAGCGGATTTACGTTATACTTCTGCTTATCAACCAGACTATTACAATCCAATTGTCGCGCAATTTCATCAGCAGAATATCCAGGAACTGGACTTCTTCCCAACGGTTGATACCTATTTCAGCATGCGCGTCTCACGCTTTCGAGCCTTCATTAAGCTCGAAAACATGAACACTTTTTGGGCGCCGGATGAGCGGTTCTATACTGCGGCACTCTACCCTTGGCCCGAGTCCTCCGTCCGCTTTGGGGTAAGTTGGCGGATGCTGGACTAAAATCATCTGTATAAAGCCTTATCTTACCCGAAATTACAATCACTAAGTTGCTCCTATGCGCCTCCATTTCGGGCTGTCGCTACAAGATGGATTTCTACCTCTTCCTGATTCTACGCTCATCGGCGAGGCCTATTTTGGTCCACGGCAGTTGATGCAATACCTAGAGCAGCAACTAGGGCTTTCAGTACCGGAAGAAGATGTTGCGCATTTGCGTATTGAGCAGTATCGCCAGGCGCTTAAGTCCTATTTAGAAAAACATCCAGATAGCTTCTACGCAGCTTCCTTTACGGCCGATGATCTCGGAACAGCTACTGCACTGCTCCAGCGCCGTGATGAGTTGCTGATGGCTGGCTGGGATTTTTCTACGCAAGCAATTAAAGCGTCCCGGCTTGTAGTCCTGGCAGAGATTGAGGCAGCTGTCCACTTGTTTCCTGGACAGGCCGACCGGATAGTCGCTATTTTGGAGCAGGCGGACCGTATTCCACGCTTTGTGGAAGAGCTGCACTTGTGTGATGTGGAGTCGCTTTACCCCATTGTCTGGCAGCGGTTATTCCACTTGTTGAGGGCAGGAGGACTATCAATCAACACATCACTCTCAAGTACGGGGGCCAATCCAGAATCAGATCTAGGCCGGTGGCAGGCTTTTCTGAGCGGCGCTACCAAAGAGAAACCCGAATTGCAGGGTGATGGCAGCTTACTCCTGATTCGCTCCTTTCGGGAAACGCACTTGGCCGCCTACCTAGCACAATTGCTACGCTTAAATGATGATTATCGCCCTGCAGTATTGTTGCCAAAAGCCAATCGAACTTTCGATAATGCTTTGACGCTGGAAGGCTTATCTAGTCTGGGCGTGCCAGCAGCTTCTTTGGCTCGGCCCAGTTTACAAGTGTTAAAACTAGCACCAGCCTTTCTTTGGGAGCCGCTCGATTTGTATAAGATCATGGAGTTTGTCTCCTTGGCGGTGGTACCTCTGGAAGAAGGGCTGGCCCGACGAATTGCTACCTTCTTGGCAGAAACACCCGGTCTATTCTCCGGCCGCTGGCACGGTATGATTCGGACCTATTTTGAAGAAGAGCTACCGCAACGCTTCAATGGAAAACGGAAGCTCAATGTGGATGAGGTACGCCGGGAGTATGAATTTTGGTTCAACCGCAAGCGTGCGGACAGCCGCACGGAAAAGGTGGCAAAATCGGAAATCCGTACCATTTATGCGCATTTGCACGAGTGGGCATCTGAATTGGGCAGAGAAGGAGAAGCAGCTAGCCTACTCGTATTAGCGGCACAGGCCCGCCGCATTGTGGAACTTTTAGATGCCTTGACCGAAGAAGAGTTGAACTATCTGGAACTAGAGCGAATTGTTAGAACGATTTACGAACCAGCACCTTTGCAATATCAGCCGGCGCAAGCTGGGCATTTAGCCTACGTTCATCAGCCCGGTGCGATCATCGGATCCGTTCCTAGTTTGCTGTGGTGGGACTTCTTTGAGCAAGAACCGAATTATTTCTTCTCCCATTGGTATCCACAGGAAAGGAAAGCCCTAGCTACGGCAGACATTGAGCTCGAAAGCCCAGATCAGCAAAATGATCGACTATTGCATCAGCGTAAGCGGCCGGTTCTACAAACTAAAAATCGATTAATCCTTTGTCAGCCAGATTTCACGGAAGGACAAGCCGTACAAGCGCACCCCTTGCTGGGAGATTTAATGGCGGCCTTCGGCGAAGACTTGACGGCGATCAGTTTACATATTGATAAGGACGAGCTTGGTAAGGCTTGGGATGCCCCCTTTGCACTGCCGGTCTTTGGGGAGGTAGAACCCAAACCATTAGCTTCGCCCCAACCTATAGTTAAGGTGCCGCGAGCCTTGACGGCAAGAGAAAAGGAAACACCCACCAGCCTGGAGAGCTTGCTGTACTATCCCTACCAATGGGTGTTTCGCTACCATATTAAACTACGGCAATTGAACATCCTCAGTGTTATCCAGGACAACCGGCTATTGGGAAATTTGGCCCACCGACTCCTGGAGCAACTGCTACAAGCCTACGAGTCCTCTTGGACCAAGGCGACAGTAGACGGCTGGGTAGCCACAGAAATGCCAAAATTGCTGCAACGCGAAGGGGCAACACTACTCTTGTACGGTCGGGAGCCAGAACGGATTGCTTTTATCAAACAAATGAAATACGCCGCCTGGAGCCTGCTGACTTTACTACAGAAAAATGACTGGGCGGTGGCAGCTACCGAATATGAACTGGAAGGCTCTGTAGGACCTTTAGCACTGAGAGGACGGGCAGATCTGGTACTTGAACGTGACTCGGAACGTGCTGTAGTAGATCTAAAATGGCGAGGTATTTCTCGATACTCCAATCTCTTGAGTAGTGGTGAAGATATCCAGCTGGCACTCTATTCCCAGCTTTTGGCTGGTGAACAGGATTTTGCTCATACCGCCTATTTTATCATTGAAAAAGCTCGCCTACTGGTGCGCAATACGCAGGCCTTTACGGATGTGCAGAGCGTGCAAGACGAGGTAGACCATCGTGAAGTCTACCAAATTCTCTTGGACCGTTTACTCAAAACCTACGAGTGGCGTTTGCAACAGCTTCAGTCAGGTGAAGTAGAAATTCGTTGTGAACAAACGCAGTTAGATCTGGAAGATCGCTACGGCGAGTTACTCCTTGATGTTCTGGAAATGAAAACTGGCAATGCGCCTTTTGACGATTACGATGCCCTAATTGGATTGGTAGAATAGGAAAGGCGTTTTCAAACTGTCGCTTATCCTACGCTTATGGCCGTTGTGGCCACGAATTCCCACTACCTTGAATGAGTAGTGGGGAGCATCTTTATTTGTTCAAGTTGGAGTTCCTTCCGCATTGAAGACGACTTTAACCTAGCCGTTTCCGCAATCGAACCTACTAATGGTATTGGTCCTAACAGTATTACCTACACGTCAAGTGCCATCGATGGTCGCAACGGTTTGGTGTACGTGGCTAATATTGCCCGTCTCGAATTTGCGGGCACGGGTGAGCCAGAGCAGCAAGGTAGTATAATGGGCTACTGGCTGCAAGATGATGGCAACTATCTGTACCAATTACACGGCTTGGGTGGTAAGATCGGTATCTACCGCATCGAAGGTGATAAACTAAACTTTGTCGATAACGTAGTGGGAGAATTACCGCAGACGAATGTACAAGGAATCGTTACTATCTAGCGAGCAGTTCCTGCTGAACAAACTTGACGGATTCTTGGAAAGCGAAAGTGGGCGCACATCACGGTGTACGCCCACTTCTTTTATTGAGTGTTGGATGTTACGAATGTTCATCCATGGATATTCGTGGAAAATAACGCTAAACAAAAAGGCAACTGGTATTACCAACTGCCTGGACTAGAGCCCTGACAGTAGATTTTTAAGTCAACTATTCAGTGGCCACGGCTTCCCCGCCGTTCTTTTTCCTTATTTATCGATGTATTCAAAGATTCTAGTTCGTGCAGCAACCAATGGTTTAAATCTCCGTACCATTCCATGTAGTGAGATCGTTCTCCACATCCACCAGCATCTTTGGGACATTCAATTTTTTCCCAATCATGTAAGCATTGCGGGCAGCGCCCGCCGGTACTAATTGCATCCCAATGGTTCTGACATAAACACTGCCAATGGGCTTTGTTGTCGTGTTGCCATCCGCACTTAGGGCAGCACACCTCGTGGTCAATATTTTTCATGTGATTTTCATTAACGCAAAAAAATCACCTTCTCTTCTCGTTATTCTTAAGCCGCTAGAGTGTTTGGGTAATCCCCTTGCGGTTTAAACGAGAACAGGGTAACCTTCTGCTCTTATTAAGTTGTTTCTGTAATGTTTGGGTACTAAGCTGCTATTAGTATGCTTATAGCCTTACGGTTCTTACTAATGGATGGTACGGAAGCGCAGAAAAATAGTTCCAAAAAAGAATAAAAGAATTGAGTCCGAAAACTAGGCGGGATCGGAATCGGATACTGGAGCAAGGCGTACTCGGTCACCAGTGCGAATGATTCCACCCGCCAACACGCGGGCGCAGATACCTCCGTGGCCACGCATAGCATTGTAGCCACCAGGGCCAAAGTTATCCTCCATTCTAGAGCATGGTTCACATGGCCCCGTCATTTCCAGAAGCGTTTCACCAATGTAAAACTGACGCCCCTTGAAGGCCAAGAGATTAATGCCGCTGACCACTAGATTACGTCGTGTCAATAGCGGATCAATTTCGGGGGTGTTCAGCATTTGAGCTACGCCCTTGAGGTGCTCCTCCTGGATGAGCGTTACTTGCCTTTTGCCGCTTTTGCCGCTATAGTGGTCACCAATAATTCCTTCTTCTGGATTGAGTTGCACTTCCGTCTGATAGACCAAGGGCGCTCGCTTGATAGGGCGAATGGCGATCGATACTAAGGTGCCCGTTTGGGGAAGAGTGTCAATAATGGTACGCAGCTTGGATTTCATCGGAGCAAAAGGCTAATTTTAATTTTGAATGTAGTTTTAATTTACAACGGATGCAAGGCTGCGTAGTAAATCAAATACCAACGATCGCCGCTCAGTCTTGAAAAACGGCGTTCCATGCCGTATTGCCCGTTGCGATGATCAATGCGTTCAATAACAAAATCATCACCTAACCAGGTAAATTGGGAACTAAATCCCGTAGTAGCCTCGTCAAATAGTTGGTGCATACGCCAGTCGGCACGTTCCCACCGGAATCCGGCATGATGATCTGTTGGATTAGAAGAAACACCTTGCAATGGAAATTGGATATGCTCAATTTGGTAAAGGCTATCGCTATGGAAGTCGGCGTAAAAGTTCTTAAACTCTTGCTTGATGTCCACTCCCTCAATAACAGAATCGGCGCCACTGTCGGCGGGCTGGCAAGCCGCTAACAGCAAGGCTATTCCTATCAATCCTGACCATTGCATAATCCTTATCATTACACTGCTTCTATCGGTTGTTCTTTCTCCCAATCCAGAAGGCACTGAACTAAGCCTGCTTCGGATGGGGTATCAGCAATTCTATACTCTTTAACGGATGCATCCGAAAAAGTTACAGCTGTTGTTGATCCAATGCCAATTACCCTTTGCTGCTCACTGATCGCCTTTTGTTGCTGGTAAGCGGCAAAGTTGAGGGGGCTGGTGAAGAGAAGATAGTCTGCTGCTGGCGGGTTAATGTCCGTACGGATTTGGTTGTCATAAACCACTAGCGAATGAGCGTGGATTTGGTTTTTTAATAGCTGCTGTACGGAGGCCCTGGAGCGCCGTGCTTGTACAAATACCACTCGGCAGCCTTGAGCCAGCCCCAGCCATTGCATAGCAGTATTAGCGGGATTACCGTCTCCCACAAAGTCGGGCGCGTAACCATGTTTAGTCAGCACTCGGGCAGCGCCATTGCCGAGGCAAGCTAGGCGTGCCGGGCTGGGCGGGCTACTTTGTTCCAGAAAGAATTGTGCTCCCTTGCCAGAATAAAAGAAATACCAATCAGCTGGGGGAAGTTCAGGAAACGATACTGGAGTGAACTCTAGCAAAGATGCGGCTATGAGGTGCCATCCAGTACCTAGTTCATGAAAAGGACTGGACGGCTGCAATTCCCGAGAAATGAATACACTAGGCAATATACCGATGTTTACTCTTCGGCTGACTCTTCAACTGATTCTTCGGCTGATTCCTCCACTACCGGGGCAACCGTTTCTTCCAAGGCATCTTCGGCTTCGATGAGCTGGATGTTGGTAGCAATAAACTGCTTGTCCTCATTTTTGGCCAATGTAAATTCCACCTTGTCTCCTTCCAGAAGGTCATTGAAGTCCAGGTCTTTTACACTAGTGTAATGGAAGAAGAGGTTGTTTGGTGGAAACTTGACGAAACCGTAGCCATTTTTCAGGCTGAGAATTTCACTGATGTGCACTTCTCCCTCGTCTCCATCGTATTGCTCTCCTGGTTCACCATTATTATCATCGTTATTGTCCCTGTTGAAGACGGGATGATTCCGGCGCTTACTTTCTCCCGGTACGAAGATATTATTGATCACAGGATCGTTGCGGCGCAGTCGATTATCAATGATCTCGTGCATGGGGATGGGGTAGCTCACTTCCTCTAGTAAGTCTTGGGAGGTCCGAGTTACCATCGTTTTACCCATGTCGTTGGTAAACTCAAAGTCCCAGGATAAAATCATTACTCTGGTACCGAGGGTATTCAACTTGCGTACCAGGGGCAGATAGTCTCCGTCGCTGGCAATCAATACCAGTACATCAAAGTGTTTATACACCGCATTCTCGTAAGCCTCCAGTGCCAGCCAAACGTCGATACCTTTTTCTTCTCGGCGGCCATTACTATTCTTGAGTGGTAGGTAATGCGTAGTAACACCAGCAGACATTAGGATATCGTCAAATACCCGATCCCAATAGAGGACCGCACCTCGCTGGTGGGCTTCCTGGGCACTTAATCGTCCCCGGAAATAGTGGGCGTCTACAATCTGGCATACGTTGGCATTAGTACTTTCCCTTTCTGCTACTTCTTGCTTGATAAACTTGTGCAGCCCAGTGATACTAAGCCTGCGCTGACGGGGGTGGTCGTAGTTGTAATAGTTGCTAACGTGTAGAAAATAATTGCCGTCGTAGAAGACGCCAATCTTGATTAATTTGCTCATGCTAGTGGCTAACTTTAAAACAATTTTTCAATACTTCACTTTCAGGGGAGCGGTCTAAACTCTGAAGTGGCCCACCGTTTCAGGCAGACAACATCTCTATCTTAATTATTGGTCTTTGAGGGCGGCGACTGCCTTTTCTGCTAATTCAAAGCGGGTACTAGATGATAGACTTACGGTTCTTAATGGGGTGACTGCCGATTCTGCAAAGGCTGCCCAAAGATGATAATTTCCGGTGGAATCACGGCGACAAAAAACACCTAAAGGCATTTGGCAGCCTCCTTCCATCAACTGCAATACTTTACGTTCCACATTGGTACAGTCAGCAACTGCTTGCTGATGGAGTTCTTTTAGTTTGCGACGTAGCGGCTTATCATTGACCCGAACTTGAAACGCCAATACCCCCTGGGCCGGCGCGGGAATAAACTCCGTTGGGTCAAATTTAATGACCTCAAATTCGCTGAGATCAAGCTCAAGACGTGTAATGCCCGCTCCCGCCAGGACAATAGCGTCAAACTGACCTTCCCGAAGTTTGTTGATACGGGTTGGAACGTTGCCACGGATACCCTTCATCTCTAAATCGGGACGAAAGTGCTGTAGTTGAGCTTTCCGGCGCGCGGATGAGGTACCCACAAGCGCCCCTTCTGGTAGCCGCATCATTTTTTGGGTGACGGCCCGATCTTTCCGAACCAGCAACCAATCTGCGGGATCTTCCCGATAGGAGACCGCCGTAATAACCAAGCCTGGTGGGGAAGTGGTTGGTAGATCTTTCATAGAATGCACCGCTAAATCCACTTCTTCGTTTAGCAGAGCGTCCTCTATTTCTTTGGTAAAGAACCCCTTGCCTTCGATCTTATCAAAGCTCAAATGCTGGATCTTATCGCCCTTGGTTTTGATGATATTGATACTGGACTGGACGCCAATTTTTTCTAGCTCGTCCTGTAAGAAGTGTGCTTGCCATAAGGCGAGTTTACTACCCCGTGTTCCTATCTTAACTACAGCCTCCAATTTTTCGGACAAATATACAAAAGATTATACCTTTGCTCCATGCAATTATCAGCTCAAGAACTGGCAAATATATTAGGTGCAGAGGTAGACGGAGACCCAACGGTAAAGGTCAACCGACCCGCCAAGATCGAAGAAGGAGGTGCGGGTGCTATCAGCTTTCTGGCTAACCCCAAGTACGAAGATTATCTTTATGAAACCACGGCCTCCATCGTAGTGGTGAGTCATGACTTTCAACCTAAATATGCCGTATCCGCTACGCTTCTGCGCGTAGATCAGGTGTACGAATCCTTTGCACGTCTATTGTCTTTTTACGACCAGGCCGTACAAGCTCGCCCTCAGGGTGTTTCTAAGCACGCAGCGGTAGATGAAACGGCCCAATTGGCGGATAGTGCCGTGGTAGGGCGTTTTGCTACCATCGAACGGGGAGCGGTTCTCGAAGAGAATGTAGTTGTTTTTGATCATGTCTACATTGGTGCCAATGCTCGGGTGGGTGCTGGCTCGATTCTCTTTCCTGGCGCACGTATATTGCATCAGTGCGAGCTGGGCAAAAATTGTATCATCCACGCCAATGCTGTCATTGGTAGCGATGGCTTCGGATTCGCGCCTAATGAACAAGGGGTGTACCAAAAAGTCCCTCAAGTGGGCAGAGTGGTGCTGGAAGATCATGTTGATGTGGGGGCCAATTCTACCATTGACCGGGCGACTATGGGGGTTACCCGGATCGGAGAAGGGGTTAAGATCGATAACCTGGTCCAAATTGGGCACAATGTAGAAGTGGGAGCGCACACCGTGATTGCCGCTCAGACCGGAGTAGCGGGAAGTACCAAAATTGGTAAAAACTGCCGTATTGGTGGCCAAGTAGGTTTTGTGGGGCACGTCAATATTGCGGACGGAACTCAAATTCAAGCCCAAAGTGGTATTGCCGGAGCCATCGAGGAACCTAACCAAGCCTGGTTTGGATCCCCAGCGATTCCTTATCGCGATTATATTCGTTCCTACTCCGTTTTCAAGAAATTGCCTGATCTGTATCGGCAAATTCACCGACTGGAACAGGAAATCAAAGCATTGCACCGCCGAGACGAATAGATTCTTTATTCTATTATCTCTTCCTTGGGGTTCGGTAATTTCCGAGGGGTAGGCTAGTACGCGAGTGGTGTTGAGTCTTAGGCTAGTCAAGCCGACGAAATAAATTATCTTTGCGCGATATTTTCAGCGGATTCTCTTTTATGAAGCAAAAAACAATACAGCAAGCCTTTAGTCTTGAAGGTGTAGGGCTGCATTCCGGGGCACAAGTCAAAATGAACTTTCGGCCTGCAGGTGTAGATCATGGGATCAAATTTCAACGCCTGGACTTGGAAGGCGAACCCGTCGTTCACGCTGACATCGGGCGCGTTGTGAGTACCGATCGTAGTACAACCATTAAGTCTGGTGAAGCAAGTATCAGTACAGTTGAGCACGTTTTGTCTGCTTTGGCAGGCTTGTGTGTGGACAACGTACTCATTCAAATCGACGGACCAGAGATTCCCATCCTTGACGGTAGCGCCATTGAGTTTGTGCGTGCTATTAATAAGGTGGGGCTTGAGGAGCAAGACGCTGATCGAGAGTATTTCATTGTAGAGGAGCCAATTGTCTATCGCGATGAAGAAACGGGTACTGAAATCATGGCCCTTCCACACGATGGTTTTGAGCTGGTGACCCTAATTGATTTCGGTTCGCCAGTGCTGGGTCAGCAGTATGCTACTCTTCAGGATATGGAGGGCTACGAACAAGATATTGCCCCTTGCCGCACCTTCGTTTTCTTACGGGAACTAGAAATGTTATTTGAGCATAACCTCATTAAGGGAGGAGACTTGAATAACGCCATTGTGATTGCTGATAATGAGGTGCCACAAGAGCAACTTGACCGCCTGGCGCAAAAACTGGGGCGTCCAAGGGTCGCCTTTGATGGTAAGGGCATCTTGAATAATCTGAAGTTGCATTTCCAAAATGAACCCGCCCGCCATAAGTTGCTGGATGTTATCGGTGATACCTACCTGCTGGGGCGGCCAATAAAGGGAAGAATTTTAGCTACCAAGCCTGGCCACACGGCCAATGTGGCGTTCACTAAACTGCTGAAAAAGCAGCTCATTGAGCAGCGTAAACTTCGTGGACGGCCGATCTATAACCCCAATGAAGAGCCCGTCTTTGACGCCGTTAAAATTGCGGAATGGCTACCGCACCGCTTCCCTTTTCTGTTGATTGATAAGATCATCAGTTTGTCCGAGACTAAGGTGGTTGGAGTAAAAAATATTACCTTTAACGAACAGTTTTTCCAGGGGCACTTTCCGAATAACCCAGTTATGCCAGGGGTTTTGCAAATCGAAGCCATGGCACAAACCGGGGGAATTCTGGCCCTCTCAACAGTTGAAGACCCCGGCAACTGGGATACTTACTTCCTCAAGATCGAAAATGCTAAATTCAAGCACAAGGTAGTACCTGGTGATACGGTTATCTTCAAAATGGAATTAAAGGCCCCAATCCGTCGGGGCATTTGTCAAATGCTGGGGACCGCTTACGTGGGTAAGAAAATCGTTTCCGAAGCAGAATTGACAGCTCAAATCGTTAAGCGCCCTGATAATGAATAGCAACTACAGAGAACACAGCGTTATACACCCTGAGGCGCAAATAGGGCAAAATGTGACTATTGGCCCCTTCTGCTACATTGACCAAGATGTGGTTATTGGCGACAACACCTGGATTGGCCCCAATGTAACCATCTTTGCGGGCGCACGCATTGGTCAAAACGTACAGATTCACCCTGGTGCCGTAGTCTCAGGCGTGCCACAAGACCTAAAGTTTAAAGGCGAGGTGACCACCGCTGAAATTGGCGATAATACCATCGTCCGGGAATATGTTACCATCAATCGAGGAACTTCCTACGCTAATAAGACCGTCATTGGTAAGAATTGCTTGATCATGGCTTATGCTCACGTAGCGCACGATTGCATTCTGGGTGATCACGTTATTCTGGCAAATAATGTGGCCTTAGCGGGGCATGTTACCATTGAGGATTGGGCCATTCTGGAGGCGCTGGCTGCCGTGCAGCAGTTTACCCGTATTGGACAGCACAGCTTCATTGCAGGAGGGTCTTTGGTTCGCAAAAGTGTCCCACCGTATATTCGTGCCGCTCGGGAGCCGCTGAGCTACGTAGGGGTGAATAAGGTAGGTCTAACCCGCCGCAATTTTACCACTGAACAAATCAACCAAATCCACGATATCTACCGGATTATGTTTGTCAAGGGCTATAACCTTACAAACGCCCTGGAAATTGTCGACTCTTCTATTGAGCCATCATTAGAGAAGGACTATATCCTCGAGTTTGTTCGCTCTACGGAGCGGGGCATTCTGCGCGGTTTCAATCAGCTCAACGGCAGCGAATTGTATGAGGATTAAGCTCTCCGGAGTAGGGAAACGGTACCGGCGGGAGTGGATTCTACGCCAAATCGATCTGGATTTTCAGGAAGGCGGCCGCTATGGTATTACCGGACCTAACGGTTCTGGCAAGTCCACATTGCTTAAAATGCTAAGTGGCCATCTCACCCCTACTAGAGGCAAGATTGAGTTTACCCATCAAGCTAAGGCTGTTGAGATAGGGCAGGTGTATAATCACTTGGCTTATGCCGCACCTTATATTGAGTTAATTGAAGAATTTACGTTAGAAGAGGCGATCCGTTTCCATCAGCGTTTTCGTCCGCTGCTACCGGGCCTAACTATCGAATTACTCATTGATCGGTTAGGACTGAAGCGAGCTCGCTCTCGACCCATCGCTCAGTTTTCCAGTGGTATGAAACAGCGAGTCAAGTTAGCACTGGCTTGTTGTACCGCAGCTGATTATCTCCTGCTGGATGAACCGACTACCAACCTAGACGAACAGGGGATATCCTGGTACCAGCAATTACTCCAAGATTTTGCGGGAGATCGACTCCTGATCATTGCCTCGAATGTGGCCGATGATTACCAAATTTGTCCTACCGTAATTGATGTCGTGGGCTTTAAGCAAGCACGCTCTACCCGCTAGCGAAAACTTAGCACAGAGACGAAAAAATTTCGTTTTTAAGCGGAAGTCTACGGTTTGTTCCATTCTTTTTGTCCGCCTCACAAGGCAGCGATTTTAATGTTACTAATTTATAATCAGCTGAACAGCAGTTGTTAAGCCTCTTCTTTTTGCCCTGTTAATAACTTAGGCACAGATATGGCAATTGTTAAATTGACTATACATACGGAGAAACCCTGCCGAAATATGCTACGGTGAGAATTACCCAAAAACTAAACCGTGTAAACACCCCGAAACCTCATCCATTCAATAAGGGATTTCGCACCAAACTTGAGTGTCGGCAGTGACCGACTCTTTTTTACTCTTATCGTGTTAATAACACGTTATAAACCCTTTTGAATGTTATGGCCGCAGACAGGTACAGGGACATGTATCAAGTAGTCGAGCAAGTGAAGCTCGAGTTTCCTGCTTTCCTAGCACAGGGGCAGGCTACGGCAGGGGCAGAGTGGGTCATTGACCTATTAGAAAGTAAACTTGCTGGGCGGCCTATCCGTGCTTATTTCCTGGCCAAGACTACCAATTGGCTAGTACAATTGCAGACACCCTGGCAACGAGTTCGCACCCGTTTATTGCCAGGGTCTGGCCGTCTTTTCTCTGCTCAACTGCCGTTGATTTTCGAGGTAGTGATTACCGTGCAATATTTACACAACCAAATTCTTGATGGTAAATCTGGTGTAACGAATCGTGAGCGCATTTCGCGCAACTTATTAGCGGCCAACCTTCTCAAGGAGAAGTTGTATCGCTATATCGACCAGGAGATTCCCCCGTGGGCTCGCTCGATTATCGCACAGGCAGTGCGGACGAGTTTTGAGTTGGTGGATCAGGGACAATTTCTGGAGCAAACCCAAAATGTCTATTCCGCATATCGTGATGGTCAGCCTAATTGGCGACAAAATATGCCTGCGGCAATTCTGGATAGTATTGATCTATCAGCAGTTAAGCCATTTCTTGATAAACTGAAGAACGACCTTCCAGTGATGCTACACGAGCAGCTCGATGTATATTTTCACCGGATGTACCTCACGTGCGCCAGCTTGTTTGTGGAGGCGGTTCAGCTTTTGGGGCAATTGCTCAGGGTACCCGCCCAGCGGCTAAAGTCGGTCCATCAATTCAGTGTCTGCTACGGACTGATGCGCCAATTAGTGAATGACAATGCTGATTGGATTCCCGCTCGCTTTGGCCTGGAGACGAAGACCAAGACTGCTGCAGATAGTTTCAGTGACTTGCGTAATACTACTTTAACGCTGCCACTGTTTTTCTATCTGGCAGAGGGGCAAGGAGGGAAGATCGACTACTTTCTAGAACGCCAAATGTGCTGGTCCTCCGCTTTTGAAGATCCCGTTTTTGACGAGATATTGGAGTCCGATGCCCTTTTTAAGTCGGTACAGAATACGCGAATTTTGGCGGAGCTGGCCCTGGCCTATCTACCAGCGGATGATTTGGATGCTCAATTTTTAGCTGATTCATGTGAGATCGTCCATTGGAATAAGTTTTTGGCACCTTGTCTCAAGCATCCAGCTTATCAAGGCTACCGCAAAAAGACTTATCGCAAACGTACTCGCCAGTTGATTTTGGAGTTGCGTCGCGAGCGTACCCACCAATCCGAAGCTATTCGGCAACAAAAAAGCGAGGGTTTCGGGGGTGTTCCACAAGTATCACAGCCCGTTATTCCCAGATTACACGCACTACTGAGGCAAACATATTAAAAGATGTTTGAAATTATCGTAAACTGGTAATCATCTATTTATCGTCTTGGCCTAGCTAGCTGGAGAAAGATTAATGGGCTCAATAGCCCTACTCAATCATTATAAGCTGCTTAAAGAGTTGGTTTCCAGAAGCTATAGTTTAGGTAGGATCTTAGTATATTGCAAGGGAGTAGGCGTCAGAGAAGGGTTTAAAATTACACTTCTTAAGATGATTTGTATGGAGTTATCGCTCGCCTGCCAATCACAACATTTATCCAATTGCCAATTTATTCTATTGCCGGATGTTAACGAAGGCAATACGGGTGATAATATGCGGAATCCTAAAGCAATCTTACCACTCTCTGGTGATTTGCTACCGTTTTATCAATCGGATTGCTTAAATTTGTTTGTAAGGGATAGAATTGGAAAGATGTACGTTGGTATACCGATGGCTAAAAGGTAGTGCTTCACCGCTTATTCAAAGCGGCGATTCCAGTCCTTTCGGTTTCGGGTATACTCGCCCACTGCAATACTTCGGTATGGTGGTTAGCTACTCACTTGAACAACGATTTGGACTCGCCCACCCAGACCGCAGATACTGCTAAGCTTAGCAGTTGCGTCATGAACAGCGAAACTAATTTAGTTCGACAGCGGTATACGTCACTGATCTTCTTACGCCCTTTAGTGACATCACAAACTACATCCTTATGACGCAAGCGCCTGCTATTCGTCCTGAACAGTTGGCTCCGCGGGAGGTGATCGCCTTTCCTCAAGTGGACGAATTCTACGATATGCTCCAGTATCGTCTGAATATGATATCGAGTGGGTTTATCTTTCAGCAGCCTTTTACCATCTTCGTTAACGCACTTCCTCGCGAAAGGACAACGTTTATTGATCGTTATTCTAATGTGCAGTTAATCTATGCCGGGATTCGCCGTCAGCGTAAATTGCTGAATGAGCTGACTTTCCGGAAATCAAATCCAAAACTGGATCCTTATTGGGACTTCCTGGACCACACTGCTTTGGATAGTGATACTGCGGTAGTAAGTTCGCAGCTATACCAGGCTTTCAGTAATGGTTCTTATAAGCTTACGGATATTCCTCGAGTAGGAATGGGGCGCTTGAAGAACTACTTTGCGCCTATCCTTGATCCTAATCATAAGGGCCTTCCGGCTACTCCGCGTCAGCGTGCAGAATACCAAATCCTAAAAGAATTTTTCGATGTAGAGCGTGATTTGTACGCTTCTATTCCCCTGGTACTGTTTGGAGAGTTTGACGGTATCATGCACTTTGTGTATTCGCACAAGGATGACTTGACGGTGCGTAATAGAGCACTGGCCGGATTGATTCGTTCGTCTTCTGCGATGATCGAGACACAGGTGCTGGAATGGGATTTGGTGGGACGCAACCCAGAAAAAACGAAAGTGATCCTCATGCCTTTGGAGGAGGACTTTTATAAAAATGTAAACCGGAATCCCATTTTACGGGAGTTAGGCTTCCGCGAATATTATCGGAAGTATCTTGGTTTTTACCAGAAACGGATTCGTTTCAATGATGACGTAATCCACAGTAAGGTTTATCGCCCTTACCTGAAGGCCGCGATTACTGCCATTATGATTGATTCCTTCGCGCACAATGTGAGTGCGCACAGTTTGGTCGCACTCAACTGGTGGTTCAAGCAGCGGGCAGAGAACATTCGTAGTTTCCAGCGTACGCATCACGAAGAAGTAGCGGAAGTGGAAGAGCTGGTAGCCTCGTACCTGCCAGAGGGATACGATCGTGATCGCATGCATTCCTTACTTAAGCCCTGGATTACCGGTTTGTTTGTTCGCGACGCCGACCCTGATTATGATCTGGTCAATTTTTCGGGCCCCTTGGCACGAGAAATTCAGCCTTTGCTGAAATTTTTGATGCAAAAAGGAGCCTTCTGGAGTGGTATCTCGCGCGATAATAACTTTGGTGGAGAATCAGCTACCGCCTTTGATGTGCTGTGGAACGACTTTATCAATAACCCGCTTTATCTGGGTACGATTGCCAAGTCGGAAGATATTCACCGCTTGCGCTTCCGCGTAATTATTTACGAACCGGATACGGATGAAATTTTAGACGCAACCCGTCCAGAATTTCGTCCCAAGAAACCGGTGGTCGATGGTGTTTTTGTTGAAGTAGACCTCAAGCATAAACGCCCCGGGATTGTCACTAATGGTAATGGAACGCGCGGTTATCCAATTTCGGAGGACAATAACTTATCCATTGATGATTATCCGGAGCTGGAGGAAATGAGCGACTTCGTTGCTCCTGGGCGAGACTATGTTGCAGTAAGAGATGCGTTAGAAGAATGTCTATTGTTCTTCCCCGGAGAAGTGGTTGGGCGCCATGCTTTTTTTACACTAATTGAAAACAAGATTCGCAACGTTAAGCACTTCAAAGGAGCAGCCTTACGGCAAATGCAACAAGATGGGTTGGAGTTGTGTATCAGTTTCCAGGAGCGTTCGGTGCGGCAATCGCAAAGCGAAGGGCGCGCTTTGTATTCGGTAGGTATCTGGCTAAATGGCTTGGTGAAGTTTAGGGTAAAAGACGGCACCTTGCTGCCTGCTACTCGTTTTAACAACCTCAGTAAGGGTATCATGGATGAGGATACTTTTGCCCCACGTTTGGGTGGCAGCTCGCAAGACAAGCTCTGTGCGAGCATGCTTTTCAATAATTTCTTCCTTGATGTACAAAACGGTGATCATAACGAACTTCGTGACCGCAGCGAGGACACGGAGCGTGATGAAGCCTTCTATCCGTGGATTACACCCGCAGCCAGTCCGGCTGAAGATATGCACGCGGACATTGAGTTTAAAACTAAAACCGAGGCCGAGTTGGCCCGCGTTGACCGCAATTTTAAGTTGGAGCACGGTTTCATGAAAAAGTACTTCCACATTTGGAAGGCCGCAGATATTCACTGGGTGCGGAGTTTGGAAGATACCGATTTTGTGTGGGACAATCTGGCTCGTTTCCGTTTTGTGGGTTTATTTGCCAATAATGATCAACTGCAGCAGCTGCTGTTTGAGCGGATTCGTTCCAAAGGTGTTTTGCGAGTGATTTCTCGTGATCTGGAACCAAATCTGCAAGGAGATGCGGCTATACTGCGCGCTTACCAATGTTGGTTGCGAGAGTGGATGGGAGATCGCGCAAGCACGATCCGCTTGTTTGTGGATAATGCAGTAGTGGGTAAGTTCTTCTACGAACCGACCGCCAAAGATTGCATGCACTATTTACCAGTGTGGGAACTTGACGAAGCTGCGCAACCAGAAGAAGCTGACGATACAGTACAAGATTTGCACATTGCTCACGGTGGGGATAGTGAAAATTACCGCCTGTTGCGCTACCGCAACCACGGAATCTATATGAAGTATTTTACTTCTGAACTGATTCCTAATCAAGCCCTTTCCCTCAAGGCCAATGCCAGGATGGCAGAGTTCTTTGAGGTCTTGGCTACTCGTATTGCTATTTTCGATAGCCGCGTATACTATCGTCTTGGTGATCCTAAGCGCCGCGAGACGCTGGCGGAACAACTGTTGCTCCACGTATACGATGAGAGTAACATGGGCGCCGAAGGAGGTAATGATTGGTTAGGGCACTGGGAGGCACACAAAGAATGGATCATCGCCAAGAGTCACTTCCTGGTACTACACCTTTCTTTCATAGAAAAGATTCTGCTGACTAAATATTCCGATCATGCCGACTTTTCGGATGAAAATATCGGTCTGTTTATTCAAGAGGAAATCATGCCTTACGCGCAGGAAGAAAACGGTACGGTGAGAGATAACTTCGTACTGGTAATTACGACGGGTCGTGGCCGAACAAAGTGGTGGACCAAGCTTTCGGAAGAGGAGCATTACAGTGCATATCGGCGGTTTACGAATTTCCGCCCGGTAGAATCTATCATCTCGGCTATTGAAGATGCGGTTAATCGCCGTGATGATATTGAGGTGAAGTACAATTTAGTTAAGGTCATGTTTGGCTCGTAATGAGTTGACCGCTGGGCAATTTTACGGTAGTTGTCGCTTGTTACTAGAGCATATCGTATTATTGTTCCCACGAGAAATATTGAGAGAGAATTTAATCTGGTGAGTTCAGTTGTAGGACTAATGCGTATACTGGACTGCCAGAAGGATGCTGAAGGAAGTGAGGGATCGTTTGACGCCTCTCTGATGTCAGTAATACACGTTGCAATCGTCCCTATTGAATTATGATTAAAGCAAGAACAATCGTCATTATTTGGTCCTGGCAGCGCTCGGGCCTGGGTGAAGGGGAGTGGAAAGTAGCAGGGAGCAGTCACCTGGAAGATCGTTTGGTGTGTTTGGACCGTCCGGCTTCGCCGGCCGCTGTGGAAACGCTTAAGAAAGTACTTACTGACTACTCTCGAGACGAGGGGGAGGTAATGCTATTCCTGCATCGTCATCACGGCTATTTTCAGGATCATCTCAAGGATTTCCTTCATTTGCCATTAGATGACTCCCACGGTTTGGTGCGTTGCTTCCTCTTTGGTGAGGGGGCTGACGAGATCTATCTCACCACCAACGCCCGTGGTCTGTTGGGTACCTCTGGTACGTTTACGGCTAATATGATGTTTGAGGGGCAGCAGGTTGGCCTCTCGGCCGTTGCTGATCCTGAACGTCGAGAGCTGAAGTCTGCTCATTTTAACCATGTTTGGCAGGTTTACCGCCAGGCACTACGCCGCCGTATCTATGAGTTAAAAGAGGACTTACTGGGCTGCTTGGCACAGGCTTTACCCACCACCGTGTTCGCGCCTGGAGAAGTGTATCAGGTACTGAATAAGCCAGAGCATCGGATGCTGCTCCTGCGCTTGCTGAGCTTTGTGGGACGCATTCGTAAGCGTTCGGATTTAGCCCGGGAAATTCGTACCTTTGAACAAGAGAACAATAGAACACTCACCTTTGATGACTGTGGAATCCAGTTAGAGACAGCTCACGGAACAGCCGCAGCAGAACAGTACGCGCTATTGGCAGCTTATGTTTTAAGAAACATATTGGCCCGCGGCGGAGATGTTTCACTGCTTGAACTTCGTGAAAAGTTTGAGGAACTGTTGTTGCAGATATCTGGATTAACCTATCATTCATGAAGATCGTCTTATTGGTAGAAGGCGGACGTAAAGCTCCCACAGCGCTCTTTTCGCAGAGCGAGCAATGGGGGGTTGAATTGAGGCCTACTCCAGTTGCTGGTACAGATTGGAAAACTGCGTTAGAAGATGCCTACGCAGTCATGCTGTTGGTTCCCACTTGGGGAGCTAACGCCTATCTTTCGCCAGTAACCTTATGGCAGCAATATCTGCAGATGGAAGCTCCCAGTAAACGCTTGATTCTGGCGAGCTTTGAGTCTAGCTTCCAACATGCCAATCACCTGGATCTTCTTCGCCTTACTGACTATTCTGCCCAGTGGTGGGAAGACTGTCAGCCTATCGATCACATGCAAGAGCTACCGCCAGTAGTTGGTGTGGACTTGTCAGAAAAGCTGCAGCGATTCTTTGCGGGGCATGGTCAGGATAGTATCGTAGCGGTGCTGTCTCGCATACGTTTGGTGGTGCAGATGGCCAGCCGCGAACTACGCAAAATGCAAACGCCCTACGAGGAAATTTATAGTGACCTGGTAGAGCCAGCCGAGTTGGGACAGAAATGGCGAGAGTGGCGTAACCGCTGGATTAACTACTATCCACTATTTGAACATACACCCATTGCCTCAAGCTTAAAACAGATTGCTAAACAGACGGATGGAGTAGAACCTTGGATGGCAGCCGGAGGACAAGATGCCGCTCCCTTGCATGATGGCAGCATACTTGAAATTCTAAACCGGGTCAGAGAACAACTCCAACAGATTGAAAACCAGTATGTCGTCCAAAAATTATCACATACTTATCGTTGATGATGACACCGAGTTTCATCAACAGATACGATACGCGTTCCGGCGACAGTTTCTTTTTTCCGGAGCCGTAAATGAAGAGCAATTACTGCAGAAATTGGGAGAGAGTTCCAATTTCGACTTGTTGCTATTGGACCTGGTTTTGGATGAATCCGAAGCAAAGAAGGGCCTCGATCTTATTCCCCAAATTGTAAGTCAGTATCCAGAACTGCCGGTAATTATTGTTACTGGTGATCGCTCTATTGATACTGTAGTTACTGCCATGAAACTTGGTGCTAAGAATTTTCTAGTCAAAGATGACTTTGATTTTGACTATTGGGAACAGCGGTTTACCGAGGTTGTTGAAGGCAGTAAACTCAAGCAAGAAAATCGCGAGTTACGGGCGGAAGTAGACCGGCGGCGTGCCGAAGAGAATGAAGCTTATCCATTTATTGGGGAGTCTCCGCAAATTCAAGAGATCAAACGCATCTTGAAACTGGTTTCGGAAGAACCAGATGTAACCGTTTTGATCACTGGTGAAACGGGAACTGGCAAAGAGGTGGCTGCTCGTTATCTACACGCACACGGCGCACGCCAGAAAGGACCATTCCAGGCCGTTAACCTGTCCGCCATCCAAGATACCCTACTGGAAAGCACACTTTTTGGGCACAAGAAGGGAGCCTTCACCGGCGCTTCTCGTGATATGGAAGGCTACTTTAGCCAGGCCAATCATGGCATTCTAATGCTGGATGAAATCGGTGATATTGACCATAATATTCAGATTAAACTCCTCCGCTTTCTAGAGACTAAGTTGATCCGTCCCGTAGGTTCCGATCAGGATGTTTTATTGGATGTCCAGGTGGTAACCGCAACACACCGCGACTTGGCTGGTGCAGTACAGGAAGGGCGCTTTAGAGCTGACCTTTTTCAGCGCCTCAAAGCCATGGTGATCGAGTTGCCACCACTGCGGGCTCGTCGTGATGATATTCCACTGCTACTCGGTCATTATTTCCAGGAGCCAGATCTTTCTCGGGTGATGACCGAGGAAGCGCTTGACGCAATGCTGGAGTACAACTGGATTGGCAACGTACGGGAGTTGAAAAATGCCGTAAGCTACGCGCAGCTGCGGGCACGAATTCAAGATAAGAAGCTGATTGATGAGCGTTGCCTCCCGGCAGAAATTCTCAATAGTGAAACGATCATTCCCATCCCCTCTCAGCCTGCTGCTGCCAGCGGTGAGCCCGGCCCATCGACCAGTACTTTGGTGACTACACCTAAGAATATTGATGAGGAGCATGCGCTGATTGATTTGGACCGGATTGAAAAGCTACTGATCCAGAAGAATAAGGTAAAGAAAGACGTGGCTATCGCAATTGGTTTAGAGAATACGGACAACCTTCGGTACCGGATCAAGAAGCATTTTGATAAGCATCCACATCTTTTTGCTAACTTCCCAACGATTAGCCAGTCCTACCGGCGCATTGTTAAACTCTAGTAAACCCCTAACCAAGTGGATAGAGAATTGCATAATCTAAAGCGAAAAGTCGATCGCTACAATGAAGTTTTGGCCAATACGCAGGCTTATCGCCAAGTTTGGGTGGATTCTTTAAGTCAGAAAATATTGGATCAACTCAATTTTATCATCGGCCAAGTTGGCCTGGACGGTAAAGTGGAAGTACGAGCTCAACTGGAGAACCTGGAGGCGATTGACCTGACCTTGGGCACAGTGCGCTCAGGGATGTCACATCGCGTAAACGAGACTTTCAGCCGAGATTTGATCAAGCACAATGGAGTCTTGGTCTATCAGCAGTTATTCAACGGTAAAGTAATGGTGTTGATTCAGTATCCATATATAGAGGGATACGGAGAGCCTCGTCCACCGAAGACCATTGCCATCTACCGGCCAGAAGAATTAAAGGATCCGTACTTTATCCGTCACGTAGAGGAGTTGATGCAGGAAATCACCTTGTGGGAAGACTACGATGATGATGAGCCGCATCAGCGCATTGGGTTCCAGTTGAACTTTGGTCAGCAGGAAGAAGAGGCGTAGTAGAAAAGAATACTAATGAGTTGTTGGACTTCTGAAAAGAGCCGACAGTTTCATATTGAACTAGTTCTCGGAGGTCTTCAAGATCTCCGAGAACTTTTTTGTTTTTAGCGAATACCTCAGTGGCGGTAGCTATATGCCTAAACCTTCAGTTCAATATGAGCTCTGGAGATTACATATCATTGATTTTCAGCAATTTAAATCCGCATTTTACGTTAGTTTAGGGCAAAAAAAGAGGACACCTTTGGTGTCCTCGCTAGCTAAGCTTGTTAGCTTTTGACTTCAAACGGGATTAAGATTTAGCTATTAGCTAAATCAAAAAACTGAAAAGTACACTGGGATAGATTGGATTCTATGTTTTCTCAAAGCATGTTCTTCAACATGCGGAAAAAGGCAAAATTTCTTGAACTACCCTTTGGCAGTACATCTTATATATTGGAAAAATCGGACCAGAAATGAAATATTATTCCGAAAAGCAATATGTGGTCTTGTAAGTATTTGATTATTAGAGATATATAAGTTTGGTGTTTTTTATACCTGTTCAACTTGCATGTAGTTACATCCTATCAAACCTTTCCGTTTTTCGAAAAAAAACGAAATAATTACGCATTTTGCATTTATAAAGGGGGGTTTAAGGCCAGAGTTCTGAGTTTGGACTGATAAATCTTGTCGTGCCAAGCTAAGACTCTCTACGAGTGCATCATCACTTTATGATGATAATCCATTTGCTTTATTGCAGCAAGGCGTCATGCCTAAGCTTAAGTCCATCCGTCTGCACAACGGTACCACTTATACGTGGAATCGTCTTTGCTACGGCGTGGCTAACAATTCCCCGCATATCCGTATTGAGTGTCGCTATTTACCTGCTGGGACTTCAGTGCAAGATGAGATCGCCAATTTTGCCTTTTGGATTAGTCTGATGAAGGGTATGTCGCCTGAAATGGAGAATTTCTGGGAACGTACCGACTTCCGGGTAGCGAAGAGCAATTTCGTTAAGGCTGCTCGTACGGGCATTCATACGGTGCTCCACTGGAACGGCCAAAACTACGCCGCCAAAGACTTGCTCTTATCGACTTTTTCACCAATGGCCGAACAAAGCCTGAAGAGTGTAGGCATTGCAGACGATGATATACGGCGCTATCTATCGGTGATTGAGCGGCGGGTTAGTAGCGAAAAGACGGGAGCGCAATGGCAACGGAATAGCTTCCGGCACTTGCGCAAACAGCTTAAGCCTTCGGTAGCCGCTCGTTACTTGGTGCAACAAATGCTAGAATACCAAAAAGAAGACCTGCCTGTACACGAGTGGGAAATAATGGAATTTGGAAATGTGCATCCACAGGTAGTAGAGCAGGATACTAAAGATAAACTAGTAGAAGACCTCATGCACCGTGATGTGATCTCCGTTCGGGAGAATGTCTCCCTGGAGGTAGTAGAACAGATTCTGGAATGGCGCAAGATTAATCACTTGCCAATTGAAAACGAGCAGGGCGAGCTCGTGGGCATGGTATCCTCCAATCTGCTGGCCCAAACCGATTACCAACCCGAAGATCCTGTACGTGCTATGATGGTAAAGGAGGTAGTTACCGTAAGTCCGGCCACCCGTGTAGAAGAAGCCGAACAAATGCTCAACATTCATAAGATCGGTAGCCTACCGGTTTTGGAGAACGGCGCTCTGGTAGGGCTATTGACGCAGCGTGATTTTTGAAGAGGGGACAGCCACAACTATTCTTGGGTAATCACTGCACCACCAACCACCTACCTTCCCGACTGTCGCCCGCTTGATTATTCTTTCCAGTCTGGATATTGTTCGGGTGCTTCTCCTTTGCTTTCGATTAATTCAAAAGCCCTCTTGGTGCTCATGGTTTGATCTTCAATAGCCACAACCTGGATGAGAAACATCCAGTTGTCACCGAAGTCGAATAGGTACCATAATTCTTTTCCTAAGCGTAGGCCAATCTCCCGCAGCGTGAATTCATCGGCGGGATATTCTGGTAGTTCCCCCATCCCCCGTGGATCACCGTAAACGTTGCCGGCCTTATAGTTGGTAGTACCATTTAAGAAGAAAGCGTAGAGGTGGTCATTGTCGAAACCAAAGACCTGCTGAATGGCTGGGTGTAAATCCTCCAGTCTTTTGTAATACGGACTTGACACTTCTATTTGCTGCCCCGTCGAAATCCGAATCCGATGCGATCTTATCGTACTTTTCACGCCTAGAGGCGCTTGGTGATTGCGGCTAAATGACTTGGCCGCCGCTGGTAGAAGCAGTTCCATAATCACTGAATGCAAATCTACAGTACGATCTGCCAGTAACTGTTCTACCGTACGAAGATTTCCCTTTAACAGCATTTCATAAAGATCAGGAAGACAGTCAACGATGGTCGTCTACAAAAAGGCTGCTACCTTTGTATGGATGGTTGGGTCTATCATCTTTTTTAGGATTCGAGACCCTAAAGATGCATGGCTCAACCATCTTTTTCAAATCAACAAAAGCTAGGGACAAATCGCAACTGCGCCCTAGGAGGCGCAATAAACCTAAACCATAAATGAAAGGGACCTCAACCGCGAGCTTTGCGAGCTATCCCCAGTGAGCGATAGCGAACTTCAAACGCGAACGCTAGTAAGCTAACCCCGCGAGTGTAATAAGCCCTATCAAGCTCCAATCAACTCACGCGCATTTTCCAGGGCAGAATCGCTGGGTGGGTTTTGGCTAAGCATCGTAGCGATGGCACGAATACGTTCTTCTTTTTGCAGGACACGCACCTTGGTTTGGGTACGGTCGTCATTGTCTTTTTTGTAGACGAAGAGGTGTTCATCCGCCCGTGCGGCTACCTGGGGTGAGTGGGTAATCACCACGATCTGATGGTGAGCACTGAGGTCGCGTAGGATGTGGCCCATTTTTAGGGCGACGTCACCAGACACGCCGGAATCAATCTCATCAAAAATGAGTGTAGGAAGTGCCATAGCGCTTGCTACCAAGGACTTAGTGACCAGCGTAAGACGAGAAAGTTCACCACCGGAGGCGACATTCTTAATCGGCTTGGGTGCACTACCACGGTTGGCGGAGAATAGGAATTGCACCTCGTCGGAGCCGGTGATACTCAGCTGGGATAGTGGTTGAAAATCTACTTCGAGCACGGCAGAGGGCATAGCCAGATCAGCTAACACAGTAGCCACACGCTCGGCAAATTCTGGTGCTACGCTTTGGCGATGTTTACTAATAGTAGTTGCTTGTTCACGCAACTGCATCTCTGCTTCCTGCACCGCCTCGGTTAGGCGGGCTATTTCGCCGTCAATATTTTCGTACTGGTTGACCTCGTAGCGAAGCTGCTCTTGAATTTCTAGTAATTCAGCATTGCTGGCTACTTGATGCTTCTTCTGGAGACTGTACAACTGATCTAGTCTAGCTTGTAGCTCTTGAATCCGTTCTGGATCAAAGTCCGTTGACTCGGCGTGCCGTTCGAGCGCATTGCCGATATCGTTGAGTTCTTCCGTAATCCCCAGCAAACGTTGTTGTAACTCTTCCACCTTAGGATCTACCTTTGCCGCCGATTGCAGGGACAGGGTAAGCGTCTGTAGCTGCTCAATGATTGCTTGCTCATCTTCGCACAAAAACTGGTAGGCCTCCGCGGTGGTGCGCTTGGTATCTTCGGCGTGGCTGAGACTGGCGAATTCGCGCTCCAGGGCTGTTTGTTCATCCGGCAGTAGCATGGCCTCTTCCAGCTCCGTCAGTTGGAAACGTTTGAAGTCCAGTTCTTGGTTGGCCGTGGCGTTTTGCTGCTGTAGTCGCTCCAGTTCCTGGCGATTTTTAGTGTAGACCCGAAACTCTGTTTGATAACGACTAAGTCGATTACCATTTTCCGCCAATGCATCCAGAAGACGAAGCTGAAAACCCATCTGATGAATATCAAGGGTATCAAACTGCTGGTGCAAATCGATGAGTACTGCGCTGAGTCGTTGCAGAATCTTCAAGTTGGCAGGCGTATCGTTGACGAATGCTCGAGATTTTCCGCTAGGTGTAATCTCCCGGCGAATAATCAACTCCTCTTCGTAGTCCAGATCGTTTTCTTCAAAAAAGGAGCGTAAGCCATAATTACCTACCTGAAAGCGCCCCTCGATAACGCACTTGGTAGTGGGATCATAGAGGGATTTCGTATCAGCGCGATCCCCCATAATCAGGCCTAATGCGCCCAATATGATGGACTTACCCGCCCCAGTTTCCCCGGTAATGATGGTCAGGCCATCGGGAAAGTGAATATCCAGGGCCTCGATCAAGGCGTAATTTTTGATTTGTAGACTCTGAATCATGGTCTGCAACTGGCTTAGTTAGCATTCGCCAGCAAAAGTAAAGGTTTTAAGACATTTATACACTTTTTCGTTCGTTCTTAAAATAATTTGTTGGCGTTTTGCTCGAATTGTCTTTTCTTGCCAATTATACCGCTCACGAAGTGGTTTGGGCTTCGCCAAACGACTTCACGCGAGTATATACTCGTAGCGAAGATGGTTTGGATTCCCAAACCACTTCGGCTTCGGTATAGAAGCAAATTAACACTAGCGCAATCCCTATTCCCCACGCCAAAAGTAAAACTGATATGCACAAAAAAATCAGTCTCCGGACAGGTTTGTTGTTATCCCTAAGCATCTTTTTGATTTGTTCCGCTTGTACACCTGATGGGCACGAAAAGGGCTGGCAGCCATTGGATTTATTGCCGCATGGTGTTCCTGTTTCTATTATGGCACCAGCTGATGCCAAGGTAAAACAAGGGAAAATAGAATCTGTACTCTTGAAAGACCTGACCATTCTGGGCGGGGACAATTATAATGTACAACTCTTCTACAGCCCGGCCATAACCAACGATATTGCCCGACTTAAGAATGACCAATTGCAGATTGTGCGCGACAACCGGTATTTCTCAAAGGTGGTAAAAGAGGAAGTCGCTGGTTTTATTTACCAGTCCGTCATTGATACCGTCCCTTCTTACGGCTTCAACTTTGTCAAACTTCAGGGTGATTTAGAATTGAACTTCCAATCGGGCATGAATCAGCTCTTCACGCAAGAGGAGGCGGAGATGATGTATGAGGCGGTGAAATGACCTCCTACGCTAAGCTTCGGCGGTTGAATTAGTTGAGTTGGTGAATTTAGTTGGGCCTGTGGCCCTGGTTGGTTGAGTTAGTTGGGCCGCCTGCGCCTTTGGCTGCGGCGGCCGGGGTTGGATTGTACGACTTCGGAATTCACTAAACTCGAAGCTACGTAGGGACGCGATTCATCGCGTCCACGTAATAAAGCCCGTTAGCGCCGTTTCTTACGCCCGGGTTTGCCCTTACGGCGGGCTTGTACGCGCCCTTTGATCTTCTCGCGTTTGGCGTGGCGCTTTTTATCCTCAAGTAGCTTTTCGATGAGATCTTCGCGGCCAAGGCCCGTGAGTTTATCCTTGATTTGCTGGTAGTTCTCGCGTTTGTGCCAGAAGAAAAACATGTGTTGCTGCTTCTTCTCCTTGGCAGTACGTGCGGTGTAGACGGGGCGTAGTGTATAGGGATGTAGCCCCGTGTAATAAGCGACGGTAGCTACCGTCATCGGCGTAGGCGTGAAATCCTGTACTTGTTCCAGACGGAAGCCCATATCCTTGGTCTCTGCTGCCAGGTTAGCCATTTCTTCCGCCGTGGAAGCGGGGTGGCTGGAGATGAAATACGGAATTAGGGGCTGATCCAGGCCATTCTTTTTATTGATCTCGTCGTACTTCTTCTTAAAGGCGTGGAAGTGTTTGAAAGACGGCTTTCGCATCATGCGCAGGGTTGCATCACTGGTATGCTCAGGAGCAACCTTAAGGCGACCACTTACGTGGCAAGTGACTACTTGCTCTAAGTATTCGTCCAGGCTACCGTCGTTCTTCTTGTTGTAATCATCCACCAACAGGTCGTAACGAATACCACTACCGACAAAAGCTTTTTTCACTTCCGGATGCGCGTCTACCTTACGGTAAAGTTCGGTCATGGGTTTGTGGCTGGTATCCAGATTACTGCAAACCACCGGATGAATACAAGAAGGAGCAACACAGCGGTCGCAAATTTCCTGCACCTTACCTTTCATCTTATACATATTGGCCGAAGGGCCACCTAAGTCACTGATATAGCCCTTGAAGTCTGGCATCTGAGTCACCTGGTCCACTTCCTTCATGATGGACTCTTCTGAGCGGCTAGCAATAAACTTACCTTGGTGGGCGGAGATGGTACAAAAGCTACAGCCTCCAAAACAGCCACGGTGCATATTCACGGAAAAGCGAATCATCTCATAGGCCGGTGGTGTACCACGCTTCTTGTACTTGGGGTGCGGCAGGCGCGTGTATGGCAAATCAAAGGAAGCATCAATCTCGTTCTCTTCCATTGGAGGATAAGGAGGGTTGATAACTAGCAAGTGATCCTTTACCTTTTGTGTTAAACGCCGAGCGCGCACCTTGTTAGACTCTTGCTCAATGTGCTTAAAGTTGGCCGCAAAGGCCCGTTTATCGCGCAAACACTTTTCGTGCGAACTCAACTCCAGTGTCTGCCAATTTTTATTCTTGGGTGGTTCCGCATCGCGCTCCTGTAGGAAAGCGGTCTGCGGAATGGTACGGAGGCGGTCAAAAGGTACACCTTTGCTCACCAAGCGAATGAGCTCACGCAACGGCTGTTCTCCCATACCGTAAACCAGTAAATCTGCTCCACTGAGAGAAAGAATATTCGGGAATAGCTCGTCCTCCCAGTAATCATAGTGAGTTACGCGCCGTAGGGAAGCCTCGATACCACCGATGAGTACTGGTACATCTGGATAAAGCTCCTTTAATTTTTGGGTATAAACAATGGTGGCATAATCTGGGCGAAAGCCAGAAGAACCGCCCGCCGTATAAGCATCCGTAGAACGGCGGCGCTTGGCAGCGGTATAGTGATTCACCATAGAATCCATGCAGCCGGAGGTAACGCCAAAGAACAAGCGCGGACGACCAAACTTTTTGAAATCACGCAGGTCATCGCGCCAGTTGGGCTGTGGGATAACGCCTACGCGTAAACCTTCACTTTCCATGATACGACCGATCACTGCGGTACCAAATGCCGGGTGGTCTACATAGCTATCACCGGAGACTAGAACGACATCTAGTTCTTCCCAGCCTCGCATCTCTACTTCCTTCTTCGTGATGGGCAACCAATCCGTTAAGGGGCGGGTATCGTCTAACATGATAGTACTCGGCTAAGCCGGAATTGAAAGTTTACGTTTACTAATGCAGACAACAAAGATACGGAAATGATGTTTGTGGGTGGGACTAATTATAATTCTGTGTGATAGCCGTGGGAGGTTTGATGGGTAGGCTACTTCTTTTGGGGATGAGTGGGGTATCGTTTCTTGGTTTAGCAAAATTCATTCCACTATGTTTTTAGTACGCAATGAACTCCGCGAAACGGAGCTGCAAGCGGGCGGGCTACCAACGGCTATTCCATTCACTGGAGCACCAGTCTCACCAACACCTTTTAGGTCAGCTGTCACTGACATCACTTTTACTCATTTGCTTCGTCACTACTAGTACTCAAAACTACTCGGAAGCCAATGCTGATATCTTTAGAGGCTGGAGGAAGTTGGTAGCGATACACTAATCGACAACTAGATGAGCCGCTAAACCATGATCCACCACGCAACACTCGCCGCGAACCAGATGCTGGTCCAACAGGCTGTTCTTGTGCAAAATCAAGATATTCTCCCCACCAATCCCAACACCACTCCCATACATTACCACTCATATCGTGTAGTCCCAGCGAATTAGGGCTACTTAAGCTTCCTACTGGTACGGTCTTTCGTCGATACGATCCTTTATGATTAAATATGCTAGCACTAGAGGCATTGTAGTTAATTTCAGCAGAATTAGCCTCATCTTTTCCATTTCCAAAACGGATTTTTTGCCCACTTCCACGGGCAGCAAACTCCCATTCAGCTTCGGTGGGTAAGCGGAAGCCAGCTACATCCCAATCAGCACTTACTCCTTCCTCATTGATCGTGTAAACGGGTTTCCTCCCTGCCTGCTCACTGAGCCAATTGCAGTACTTTACCGCCTCAAACCAATTGACACGGATCACTGGTCGCTGGCCTCTACCCCAACCTTCGTCTGGTGGTAATTCAGCTCCAGCAGCTTTACAGTAGAGGTCATACTCCGCAAAGGTTACTGCATGGATTCCAATATAGAAGTCCCGTAAGGTGACCGTATGTACTGGCTTTTCATTCTTCTCGCCCTCTCCAAGTACATCCCCCATTTCGAAAGCCCCCCCCTCTACCAAGACCATCTTTTCCGTCATACCCGGAACATTGAGTACTGATTCGGATGATTGTTGCTTAACCGGGTTCCGCTCCTGTAGCTCCTGTGCTTGAGTCAGTTCTTCAGATGAGCCATCCGTAATGGCCGTCCATCGCTCTTCGATCGATAACTTTTTTATTGATTCTTCTTCTTGCTGCCTGAGTTTAATGAGTCGTTCCTCGTACCGCTGCTCCGAAAGGAGTAATGCCCTTTGCTCAAGTCGTTCATACCATTCACTGTATTGACGATAACTCTCACAAAAACCAATACGCTCCTCCACCGCAGCCAATAGGCGAGTTTCAGCTAGCTCCGTTTGTAATTCTTCGTGGATTTCTTCCTTCAACACCCGCAAGCGACGTTTAGCCTTGCGAAACTCTTTTTGCAGTAATAGTTCATCACACTTGGCAAGTTCCGCTTCCAATTCGGCAGTTTTTTCAGCATCAGGGGCTTCTTCTGCTCGACGCTGAAAAACGAACTCACCGCGTTTGTGCCCTACACTGGCGAGGGGGCCACCATCGGGTATCTGATCATAGTTAGAGCGTGTCTGATCACGCACTTGCTCGTAGAGGAAGTTGGTGGTAATATATTCTCGTTCCGTGTTACTCAACACATCCAGGATACTCTCGGCAAAGGGACTATGGCCACCAAGTGGTCCGTCCGCCACTGTCTCATCATGTCGACCAGAGCAGATGGCCCAGCGGCTAGGAAGTTGATGTAATTCGGTGGCTGTAAGTTTACTACTGCGCTGACTACGCACAAAAAGGGACCCAGAGAAGCAAGAATCAGAGATGAGCAGCGTGTGCAAAGAGTCGATATCTGCCAGTAGTTCCTTTACTGCCGAGTTGCGAATAAAGCTATGAACACCCTTAGCCGTACCATCAACTGGCACCCAGAAACCGCGTTTGTTCTTGTTCTTGGTGATAAGGTGGCCATGGCCAGCATAGTAGATAATGAGGCTATCGACGGGCTTTACACGCCCCGATAACTCGTCTAACTCTCTTAATATTCTAGCTCGGGAAGCATTGGCGTCTTCTAATAGATGCGTATTTGCTTCGCTTAAGCCGTAATCGGTCTGTAATTTTTGAGCAATAGCCCGTACGTCACGTACCGCATTATTGAGATTGGGCCAATCATCACTCCCATATTCGTTAATACCGATACCTAGAAAGTGTAAATGTCCGGTTACTGTACTAGCGCTTTCCTGCCGCTTACTGCGGCCGGCACGTTGATTCCCTCCTGTTGTTGAAGCGCTGGGCATTAAGTGTTCGTTTTTCTAGCTGCTAAAAATAATGCATCCATCTTAGATTTGCCCAATAGCTTCATTCTAATCTCACCCTACTACTCACATCCACCAGCAATCCTGCCAATCTACCAGCATGTGGAAGAGGAGGCCGACGGCAATGATGCGTAAACGGGGGAAGGCCAACATGATAATATAGCCCACAATGGCGTAAGAAGTGTGCAGTGGATGAAAACCAATACTACAACGGTTGGGATCAAACAGCGGATCCGCCAAGAGGTGATCCAAATCTACTAGTATGGTGGCTGCCATGATGAGCCAAGCCCGTTTCCAATCAGAACGGAAGAACAGCCCAGCCAATAAGCCCGGGAAGAGGAAATGACCGCCGTAGTGTAGGAAGAAACGAAGCATATTTTGATGTACGGTGTTGGATGTACGGTGTACGGTGTTGGATGTACGGTGTTGGATGTACGGTGTACGGTGTTTAGGTGTACAAACCGCCTGCGCTAAAGCTTCGACGGTTGAAGTGTATAATATTAGGTAGCTATCGTAAGTGTATTATTCGATTTTGATGATGGGTATGGCCTCGCGCTGATCAAGGCCCAGATAGTAGGTACCAGCAGGAAGGTGACTTAGATCTAAGTCTTCCTGCAAGGTGTTATGATCAACCGGTTTGATCAGTAGTCGTTGTCCGGAGGCATCGAATAGTTGGAGTTTTTGCGCGGGTTGCGCATCGGTCCAAGTCACTTTAATGGGGCCGGGGCTGGGGTTTGGGAAAACCTGCATATCGCCAGCCAGCAGTTCTTGCGTACTGGTCGCCTCAAACTGCCAGACTTCGGCAACGACCTGATAGCCTAGGGTATCATATTCCGCCAGGTCTTCGCGGTCAAAGGGAAAAAAATCGTTTTCTCCCAGATAGGCCTCGGTGAGTTCGGCGAAATACTCGATGGAATTGGTGCTGGCGTAGGCCAAGCGATCTATATAAATACCGTTACCAACGTGGTAGGAAACCTCGCCGTACAAATCGTTGGCTAGGCCGTTAGTATAAGTCTCATCAATTGGAGCGTAGCCAAAACCCAGGACCCGATCATGGTAGCCGTGAGCTAATTCGTGCAAGACCATGAAAGGTTGATTTTGGAGTACCCAATTGTAGAAATTCCGCACATTACCAAGCTCCACTGATTTCGCCTTTTCAGGAATGTAGCCATTGGCCAGTAACCAAGCTTCGCTAGGGTGATAGACGGCGGCACCATTTTCATTGGTATCCCAATCGACAAAGATTTGTACGGCCTGAAGGGAATCAACAATATCGGACCGTAAGCCTAGCGCGTTGATCTCGGCTAGGTTATTCGTAAGTAGGGTAATCGCATTGTTGGTCAGGCTTTCGTTGTTATCCCAGGCTTCCTGCTGAATGTACACATCATAGCCTTCAATAGAACGGTATTCGTAACCTTCAATTTGCGCAGAGAGCATGGTCGCAAAAGCAAAAAGACTAAATAGAGAGAGGGTAAGGCTTAGCTTCATGACAAGTCATTATTATTCGAACTTGCTTAAAGATAAGGCTTACCCTCTGACTTAGAACTTATTTGTCCTAATTCCTTAGTGCTTTATTTGCCCATCTAGGCTTCCCAACTGGCGATCTTGCTGCTTTTCAATTTCTGACAAGCGGCGGAAGTTTTCCAGACCGCAGCGGAGGAAATCAGCATATTCATCCACATCCGGTGTATAGTTAACCGGGTTGTTTAAGCGTTTACCGTCCGGACTCATTAAAACGTATTGCGGCTGAGAATTCTGGTTGAAGTAAACCTGTTGGAAATGCGCCCACTTCTCCCCTATTTCATCCAGTTCACGTTCACGCCCAGTAGTGGTAGTTACCATAATGGGTTCGTCCAGTTTCTTCTTATCGTCCACATAAAGGCTGATCACTACATAGTCGTCCTTTAGATAGGGATAGACTTCGGATTCTGGCCAGACGTTTTCTTCCATCCTACGGCAGTTCACACAAGCGTAACCAGTGAAGTCAAGCATCACAGGCTTGTTATTCTCTTTTGCGTAAGCTAATCCTTCGTCTAAGTCCTTGAAGCAGTCCAACTGCTGCGGACAATCACAGGGCCGGAAGTAACTG
>JBCBWU010000039.1:0-41465 GCA_039816955.1 Bacteroidota bacterium | reverse complement strand
TAGTTACTTACATCCGTAATGGCCAGACCCAACGCGCCAATGCAGTTTTGGGTGAGGCAAGCGACGACAACCTATCGCGCCCTTGCAAAGAGGAGCCTTTCTTTGGCGTAAGCGCAAACCATAATGTACGCAACAGAGACAATGGCGTACCAGTAAACATCGTACGTAATTCCTCCGCCAAAGCTGCTGGCTTACAAAGCGGTGATATCATTACTAGTTTGGCTGGTAAGCCTATCCTTGACTGGGGCGATTTGAGTGCTGTGATCAATGGGACTAACGTGGGTAAGGAGATTGCCGTAGGATATGTACGCGACGGTCAGACGCAAAGTGCTATCGCCGTGATGGGATCCGAGTGTAACGAAAATGGTGACAATCGCAACGAAAGTAACTGGTACGATTACAACTATGACAATGACTTTGATGCTGATGCAGATCGTGCTGTTGACGCAGAGCCGGCCGTAGATATGGACCGCATTCAGGTTGAAATGGAAGACATGGACCAGGGAGAAGCCGAAGAAATGGCTCGCCGTGGCGTTGACATGCCTTTGATCAACAACTTGACCATTGAAAATATTCAGCTGTTCCCTAACCCTAATCGTGGCATGTTCCGCTTGGAGTTTGACTTGCCACAGCAAGGGGAAACGAGTATCCGAGTATTTAACAGTGAGGCTCGTTTGATCTATTCCTTTGACCTGGGTCAGTACCAGGGCACCTTCAGTGATGATATTGACATTTCACAAAATGGACCAGGCGCCTACTTCCTAGAAGTTCGCCAAGGCGGTACTAGCATGGTGAAGAAAGTACTGCTTCAGTACTAAAACCTAAGCCACCATTAAGGAATTGGAAAAATGGGTGTCAGAATTATTCTGGTGCCCATTTTCATTGTAGGTGAGCTTTTTATCTTTGCCGCATGCAAATACCCCACCCTATTGAAGCGGTAATTTTTGACCTGGATGGCACCTTGGTACGCACGGAGCCTGTCCATTGCGAGGCTTGGCTACAAATACTTGCACGCCGAGGATTTCAGTACGATGAAGAATGGTTCGAACAGTGGATCGGCACTGCCGACCGCTTCTTAGCTCAAAGTGTAATCGACGAACATAAATTGACGATTCCACCAAGAACCCTACAGAAGGAAAAGGAAATGCTCTTTCATGAGCTTGTGGTCAATGAAAACCAAGCCTTTCCCGGTATTGAAGCTGGTTTGCAAAGCCTACAGGCTCACCTCCCGCTAGCTATCGCAACCAACAGTGCGGAGCGTGATACCTTCTTCGTATTTCAGTCCACTCCGATCAGGACTTACATGCAAGCCGTATTCACAGCGGATGATGTGCAAGAACTAAAACCCGCACCGGAAATGTACCTTTTGGCAGCCCGTCATCTGGGTGTTCGTCCCGAAGCATGTTTGGTCATGGAAGATTCTCCCGCTGGTTCACTAGCAGCACGTAGAGCAGGGATGTACGTAATTGGCCTCACCAGTTCACAGCCTAAATCTAAAATGACTACTGCTCACGAATGGTGGGATCGTCCTCAGGCAGGAATGGAACGCATTGTTAATCTGGTAGAACAAGTAAAACAACGCCCTTGAGTACCATTATCCATGATTCTCTTTTCGGTTTAGCCATTGGAGATGCCCTAGGTGTACCGGTGGAATTCAAGTATAGAGGAGAACTCGCAGAAGATCCGGTTATCGGCATCCGCGGCTATGGGACCTATAATCAGCCGCCTGGCACTTGGTCTGACGATTCTTCGCTTACCTTCTGCTTGGCCGATAGTCTTTGCAATGGATATAATCTTGCGGATATTGCCACTAGGTTTGTTGCTTGGCGCAAAGCCGAGATATGGACTCCCCACGGAGAAGTCTTTGATATCGGAATGACTACTCACCGGTCGATTGGGATTCTAGAAGAAATACTTCGCAGAGGTGATCGCCAAGCCTTGCAGTTGCTCTATTTGGAAGGTGATGAGTATACCAATGGCAATGGCTCTTTGATGCGGATACTGCCTTTGTACTTCGTGATCAAGGATAAATCGTTGAAAGAACAGTTCGAACAAGTTTGGGCCGTCTCTGCACTTACGCACCCACATATACGTTCCGCCCTAGCTTGTTTCTTTTATTTGCGTATCTATCACTATTTAGTGAATAAATCACAACCCATCACTGCGGTTGAAAGCGCTAGAAATGATTTTCGGGAACTATTGGAGTTGCGAGATATCGCTCCGCAAGAACGTGCGGAGTTCACACGCGTGCTCGACACTCGGTTCCATCGTCTCCCAGCCGAGGAAATTGCCTCTGATGGATACGTCATCAACAGCCTGGAAGCAAGTATTTGGTGTTTCTTGCGGAGTCGCACTTACGAGGAGACTATTCTCACTGCCATCAATTTGGGTGAGGATACGGATACGACGGCTGCTATTGTCGGTGGTTTAGCTGGAGCACATTATGGTTTGGAGGGTATCCCCCTACCCTGGCGAGAAGCTTTAGTCAAAAAAGATGAAGTTTGGGCCTTATGTGATGTTTTTGCAAGGCAGATACAGCTATAGGTATCTCATTTCTCCTTAGCATGGGCAGATGTTAGATTAGGATATCATTAAAAAGAAATCTTTAAATGAGTAAAACTTATTTTAGAAATAGTAACTTCTTGCTTAAGTAGTGCTAGCTTCCTCCAATTGATCCGCAGGCTACCTAGCCGGGAATTGGAACTTAATTCGCTCCCAAAACCTTCTTCCCGCAGCTGCATTATTCCACAGTGTTTTCATTATTGTCATAGTCAGTAATGACAAAATGTCAGTTAATTCACCTATCTTTGTGCCCGCAAAATGAGGAAGCATGTATAACGACAATCCCACCCTGGAGAACTTGGGTAAAACCATGGACGAAGCCAAGCAGGGGGAAGTGTTTTTTAAGGAGAATATTCAGCCTGGTGACAAGCATTTCTATATTGAAAGCTACGGTTGCCAGATGAACTTTAGCGACAGTGAAATCGTCGCTTCTATACTCGGTGAAGCTGGTTTTCAGCCCACTCGCAACATGGAAATTGCTGATCTGATTTTGATCAACACATGCTCCATACGCGAAAAAGCGGAAGACACCGTGCGCAAGCGCTTACGTGTATTCGATGCTATAAAGCAAGAGCGTCCCGGAACGATGGTTGGTGTATTGGGCTGCATGGCCGAACGCCTAAAAAGCAAGTTTTTAGAGGAAGAACGACTAGTGGACCTGGTGGTAGGGCCTGATGCCTACCGCGATTTACCAAACCTAGTGGCAGGTGCCGAGGAAGGTGAGAAAGGTGTTAATGTCTTTCTAAGTCGAGAAGAGACCTACGCCGATATTAGTCCGCTTCGCTTGAACAGCAATGGCGTAACTGCTTTCATCTCTATCATGCGTGGTTGTGACAATATGTGCTCCTTTTGTGTGGTACCGTTTACTCGTGGCCGTGAACGTTCACGCAATGCGTTTAGTATCATTGCTGAAGCTACCGATCTTTACGAGAAGGGCTTTCGCGAAGTGACCTTACTAGGCCAAAACGTGGATAGCTACAAATGGGAAAACCCGGAGAATGGCGAAGTAGTCAGTTTTGCTAATTTGCTAGAGATGACCGCCCAGGTTTCACCTGATTTACGCATCCGCTTCAGTACCAGTCACCCGAAGGACATTACCGACGAGGTACTGTTTACGATGGCCAAATACGAGAATATCTGCAAATACATTCACCTGCCGGTGCAGTCGGGTAATACGCGTGTACTGGAGCTCATGAACCGTACTTACACCCGGGAGTGGTATGAAGACAAGGTGCGTCGCATTTACGAAATCATGCCTGACTGTGCGATTAGTTCAGACATTATTGCCGGCTTCTGTACCGAAACAGAGGAAGAGCATCAGGATACGCTCAGTGTGATTGAATTTGCGAATTATAGCATGTCTTACATGTTTTTCTACTCAGAGCGTCCTGGTACACTGGCAGCCCGCAAGTATGAAGATGACATTCCATTGGAAGTGAAAAAGCGCCGCTTGCAGGAGATCATTCGCTTGCAGACCCAGAAAAGCTTCCGTCACAACCAGAATGATATAGGTAAGACCTTCAAAGTACTAATTGAAGGAGAGTCGAAAAAATCTGATCAAGACTGGAAAGGACGTAATTCTCAGAACAAGATGATGGTATTCCCGAAAAAGGGTGATCATAAACCTGGGGATTACGTATATGTGCAAGCGAAGGATGCCACAAGTGCAACTTTGCTCGGTGATATGGTGGATGATCAGTAGACAGTTAAAAGTTGTCAGTGTTCAGTAGACAATAGTCAGTGATTAGTGAACAGTTGTAAGTAGCTGGCTGTAAAGTTGAATAAACCTAGAAATGCCGCTCCATGGCCAATAACCTACAGAGAATAAAGCAACGTTACGGAATCATCGGTCGCACTGATGCTTTAGACCGAGCGTTGGATACAGCCCTTAGGGTGGCAAGTACGGATTTGAGCGTATTGATCACCGGTGAAAGTGGTGTAGGTAAGGAGGTTTTTTCCAGGGTTATTCATGATAATAGTCCGCGCAAGCACGAGGGCTTTATTGCAATCAACACCGGAGCCATTCCCGAAGGCACCATTAACTCCGAGCTTTTCGGTCACGAAAAAGGAGCTTTTACTGGAGCTGCAGGTGAACGTAAAGGGTACTTTGAAACCTACAACGGTGGCACCATTTTCCTAGACGAAATTGGAGAAATGCCACTTAATACGCAAACTTTCCTGCTTAGAGTGCTGGAATCAGGTGAGTTTGTTCGTATGGGAAGCAATCAGGTTCAGCGGACCAATGTGCGCATCATTGCTGCCACTAACGTAAATCTATTAGAGAACGTCAAAAAAGGTAAATTCAGAGAAGATCTCTACTATCGCCTCAATACCGTTCCTATTCACCTGCCGCCGCTACGTGAACGACGAGATGACATCTACTTACTATTCCGCCGATTTGCCCTTGATTTCGCAGAAAAGTATCGCTTAGAAGCATTGCAACTGACGCCGGATGCCCGGAACATACTGGAGAATTACAACTGGCCAGGAAATATCCGCGAACTCAAAAACATTGCGGATCAGCTCAGTATTCTCTCCGAAGAAAGAACAATGGATGCGGAGACATTGCGCCGTATGATGCCGCAACTCAATCAGCGCAACTTACCAAGTTTAAGTCCACAAGGCAGCTCAGAGAGTTTCCAGGAACGCGAGATCCTCTACAAGCTCCTCTTTGACATGAAGAAGGACCTAAACGACTTGAAATCGCTGGTTTTTGAATTGATCAGTACCAATGACTTAGAAATGCCAAAGGGAGGAGCAATTAGTGCCTTACCACTACCCGACAGGCGTGCACCTGGAATGCCGGCCCCAACAGATGGTAGATTCCAGACGGAGCCCAGAAGAGAGGAAAAAGCTTATCCTGCTGAAGATTTTTCAGACTCCAACTACGAGCCCATTATTCTAAACGATGATCAGCGGCGCGAATATGATGCTAGCGAAGTTGTAGAGGAAAATCTAAGCCTAGAAGATAACGAGCGAGAGCTCATCAACAAGGCCTTACAAAAGCACCAGGGTCACCGGCGTGAGGCGGCCCTTGACCTCGGTATTTCTGAGCGGACACTTTATCGAAAGATCGAGAAATACGGGTTGTAGTAGTGATAGTAACAGTGGAGATAAAAGTGAAAGCCGCCACACCATTAGAAGCATAAAGCTCTAAACCAACTAAATTCACTAATTCAACCGATTAACCACCATACATGCTGTTAATTAAGAATGCCCGCATTGTCAATCGAGGTAGGATTACCGAAGGAGATATCCTCATCAAAGGACAACGAATTGAGAAAATCGGCCCTAACATTTCCCACCCCGAGGCCGAAATCATTGATGCTAAAGGTCAACTAGCCATCCCCGGTATTGTTGATGACCAAGTACACTTTCGCGAACCTGGATTGACCCACAAGGGAGAAATATACACGGAGGCCAGAGCAGCAGTGGCCGGTGGCACGACCAGTTTCATGGAGATGCCCAATGTAAAGCCCCCTACCCTATCCCAGGAACTTTTAGAAGCTAAATACCAACGTGCGGCGCAGTGCTCCCTTGCCAACTACTCCTTTTATATGGGGGCCTCCAACGACAATGTAGAGGAAGTACTTAAGACAGACCCTAAAACAGTTTGTGGTCTGAAGATTTTCATGGGTTCCAGTACCGGCAATATGTTGGTAGATAATGAGAAGACGCTGGACAATTTGTTCTCTAAGGTACCAATGCTCATCGCAACCCATTGTGAGGACGAAGCGACCATCAGACAAAATTTAGAGAAAGCCAAAGCGGCCTACGGAGAGGATGTTCCGATTGAGATGCACCCTATTATACGTGATGTAGCGGGTTGTTATAAATCGTCTTCTATGGCAGTAGAACTGGCCAAAAAGCACGGTACTCGACTACACATCTTGCACATCTCCACTAAGGACGAGCTGGAGTTGTTCCGCAACGATATTCCCCTTTCGGAAAAACGCATTACGGCCGAAGTGTGTGTCCATCACCTGTTCTTTAATAGCAGCGATTATGCCGATAAAGGAGTGAGGATTAAATGGAACCCCGCCGTTAAAGGCCAAGAGCACCAAGAAGCCTTACTCCCTGCGCTATTAGCCGATAAGCTGGATGTTATCGCTACGGACCATGCACCACACTTACCTTCCGAGAAAGCCAATAAGTACCTAAGCTGCCCATCAGGTGGTCCGCTAGTACAGCATGCGCTGAACGTGATGTTAGGTTTCTATCACGAAGGGAAGATCAGCTTGGAAAAAATTGTGGAGAAAATGTGTCATGCACCAGCCGAATGCTACCAATTAGCGGAACGAGGCTACCTGGACGAAGGCTTTTTTGCCGACATTGTACTCTTTGACGAAAACCACAGCTGGACGGTAGCTAAAGACAATATTCTGTACAAGTGCGGCTGGTCGCCCTTCGAAGGGCACACCTTTAAAGGCAAAGTAAACACCACTATTGTTAGTGGTCACCTGGCGTACCACCAGGGTGTTTTAAACGAAAACCAGTGGGGGCAGCGCTTGCACTTTGATCGCTAATGGGTGTAAACTTGTGTTAAATATGGACGTTACACTTCAAATTACACCAGTCAAACAGCCATTAAAATCCAAATCAGTCCTTTCCCTAAATCATCACTGACAATTAGGGTTGCAAAGACAGAAATTGGATAATTTAGGCGGCCTTTTTACCGTTTAATGCGACGTATGCAGCAAGTCATTTTTCATCTGATCTTGGTACTGCTCTTAGTGGCAACTACTTCTCTAGAAGCACAACAGTTCTTCCCGGTTAAGCTGAATAAGAAGTGGGGGTTAATCAACACAGCAGGAGATTTGGTACAACCAGCCGTTTACGATGCCATAGGTGAGTTTAAACACTATGGCTACGCAGTCATGCAGCGCAATGGCCTCGTTGGTCTATTCGGTCCGAACGGCAAGGAGAGTTTCCCGCCCCGCTACGATGATATAAAAGTACTTGATCAACACTTGGTGGCCGTCATGGAGAACAATGCCTGGCGGGTAGTTAATCACCAAGGAGTCACTGTCCTCAATGAGGGCTACCAACGCGTACAGATTCTCCGCCCTGGGTATCTCACCTACAAGTACAAAGGGAAATGGGGTTTGATTAAGAACGATGGAGCCCAAATCATCCCCGCCCGTTATGATAAAATTGACATCCAGGACGAGCACTATTTCCTGACCCAGGAAGGGGATCAAATAGGTTTAGTCGATAGCACTGGTCTGGTACTGGTTAAAAACCAGGTGGCTGAGATAAAGATTATTTCTCCGGAATTAATCTGTTTCCGCCAAGGACGTTTCTGGGGAGCCGTCGATAATTACGGTCTGCTCGTAATTAGGCCCACCTATGACTCATTTCAAGACCTAGGTAATGGTTATGTCAAACTGTTCGCTGGCAACCAGCGGCACTTCTACGCCCTGAGCTGTAGTTCACTGATCAAGCAAGATGAATACGACGACTTTTATGCCTTCTCTGAGAAATACCTGGTGGTCAAAAAAGAACAGCGCCTTGGCCTAGTAGATGCCTGTGGCATACAAGTTTTGCCTCCGCTTTATCAAGAAATACAAGCCTACGGTCCAGGATTATTCCGAGTGAATTTCGACGGGAGTTGGGGGGTTGTAAATCAGCAAAACCGGGTCATTCTTCCTTTGGCTTTCCAGTTTATCTCACCTATGCACGGCGCGGTTTGCGTAGTTAAGCAAAACCACAAATTTGGCCTCATCAATAGCCAGGGCGACACCTTGGTTCCAATCACCTACGATCGGATTGAACTTGACGGCTTTCAGGCCAAGGCCATCAATGACACTGCCTCTGGACAGGAGGATCTCTCCGTTTTCACCTTCGATCAAAATGGGCAGCTTACCAACAACAGCCAGTTCTCACAGCACTGGAAAATAACCGTCCGGGGTAACACTTCCAACACCTCAGAGGAAAAACAAGGAGAGCCCAGCAATTATCAGTTGAAGAACTTTGAATGGTTCTACGATCCCGCTGAAGATCGCTGGGGCCTGCGTAATATCTTCAACGGTCAGGTGCAAATTGAGCCCACCTTTGATTTCATTAAAGTAGATCAACAGCTGGGATACACATTAGTGGGTATTTGGAAGTCTAACGACTATGAGTTCGAGCGTACTAGCTTTCGCTTTGACATGATCCTCGGCTTGGTCCTCAATGACTTAGGTATCCTAGTGACCGAAGTTGACTTCCTGGACGTCCGCATTGATGATTTTCGCCAGGGACTTCCTACTGCGCGAGTCGTCTTCTCTAATGGGCGCCACGGACTAATCGATCGCCTGGGCAGAACTATTCGGCAGGATATCACCTATATTGGTTCTTTCCAAAACGGGCTTGCGCGTGTGAGTTTTACGGGACGTCTTTCCGGTAAGCGCAACCAGGATTTAAACCTGGGTTTACTGCGCCACTATTTGGATGACATCCAATCGCCCAACTACATGCTGGACTATACCCAATACGACCAGCTTTTTCAGCAGAATGCCTCGCTGACTTGTGAAGACTGCGAGTGGGGCTATATCGATACTTTAGGACAAGTTCGCATCAAACCCGCCTACACCTATGTAGAGCCCATGCTAAATGGAGCCGGTCTAGTCAACTGCGAGGGTAAATGGGGCATGGTAGATATGAACGGCACCAACCTAATCGATTGCCAATACGATCAGATCGAGTTTTTGGAAAACACGGATAATCGCATGGTGCGGGTCTACCTGGAGCAACCCAAATATGGCCTAATCGATACACTCGGTCAATTAACAGTGAGTGCGATATACGAGGAAATTGGCTCCTTCAGTGGCGGACGCTTGGCGGTGAAACGCAAGGGGCTATGGGGATTTGTTGACCGGAACGGAAACGAAGTCATTTCTTGTCGCTTTAAGGCGGTCAAAGATTTCAGTGAAGGGAAAGCGGCTGCTAAAATTGGCAATCGCTGGGGCTTCATCGACAGTGACGGTGATCCCGTAATTCCTTTCCAATACGAAGAGGCAGGTAATTTCCGTGATGGCCTCGCCTGGGTAGATAATGGTGAGGGAGTTGGGTTTATTAACGACCGTCAAGCGTTTATCATCTCCCCCAACTACAATCATGCCTTTGATTTCCAGGAAGGCGTTGCCCGCGTAGTAGTTGACCATGAATACGGACTCATTGACCGCGAAGGTCGCTATATCGTAAAGCCTCGTTTTGCGGATATTTCCACTTTTGACCAGTACAAACTAGCCGTGGTTCGCTACGGTAAGGACCAAGATCGCTACGGCCAGATCAATATAGATGGACAGCTCATCACAACTGTTGATTACCGGGCAATCGGACCGTTTTCGGAAGGATTGGCTTCCGCCAAAACACGTCAAGGCACTGGCTTCATCAATACGGATGGTAAACTCGTCATTCCAGCTAAATATGCCAAGGTTGGTGCCTTCAGTGAAGGCCGCGCCATGGTCCAGCTCAATAACCGCTGTGGCTATATCGACCAGGAAGGAACGCTTATGATTCCTTGTGAATACTCACGCTGTTTAGATTTCAATGGTGGCCGAGCTGTTGTTTATCAGGGCATCAAAAATGCGGGTATCGTTGGCGTAGACGGCGAAATAATTGTAAAGCCTAGTCTGGATCGTCTGCTGGAGTTTCAAGAAGGTCGGGGCTTAATGCGCGATGATAAATACCGCTTCTATTACATTACCGAGCAGACCAATTTATACGACGGCTATTACCAGCAGGCTAGTGCCTTCCATCACGGTGTGGCAGTCGTGCAAATTGATGGTAAGTGGGGAATCATCAACCAAAAAGGAATTGAGATCATCCCCCCAAAGTATGATCACATTGACGACTTCGAGAATGGATACGCCAAAGTAAAGATCGAAGGCTACAACGGACTGAGTAACTTAGATGGTGAATTGATCGTCCAACCCAACTATGAGTTTATTTCCTACGCCGGTGAGGGTCTCTTCCGTGTGGAGCAAGGAGATAAGGTTGGCTACTTCGATAGCCAGGGAAATTGGGTGTGGGAATTGAACCGCTAACCTATCCTGGACTCTCCTTATTTACCGCGTTTCCTCCTGGTCGAAACTCCGCTCTCAACAAAAGCTGAGCCGTCGAAAAACAACTCCCTATGTCCTTTCTTCTTTTCTACATCACTCATCCTGATCAAGCTACTGCGGAACGGATCAGCGGTGAGTTAATCACTCAAAAGCTGGTGGCTTGCGCCAATTGCTTTTCCATTGAAAGTGCATACTGGTGGGAAGGTGCTATTGCTCAGGAAGGAGAATGGGTGAGTTTAGTAAAAACAACCTTGGCCAATGAAAATAAGGTCGAGGAATACGTACAAAAAGTACATCCCTACACCACCCCCTGCATCCTGCGCATGGAAGTTCGCGCCAATGCCGCCTATGAGCAATGGATTAAAGACAGCGTAGAAGGAAAACAAAGAACTTAAAAGCGGTAGGGAGTCGAAAGCACCAAGGCGTTCCAACTCCCAGTATAAAGACGGGTGATTTTCTAGTAGTGAGGCTTTATCGCCTTAGCCAGTCTTGTAGCACTTGTATTGCTTCGGCTGCCTTCTCTTCCTGCACGAAGTGGCCACTGTCAAAAGAAACTACTTTAGCTTGTGGAAAGCGCTGCGCCCAGCGATCGCGGAATGATACATCCAGGAATGGATCTTTTGCACCCCATAACACCAACCAGTCTTTCTCCTGCAACTGATCAAGACGTTCCCATTGCTGCTGGTACCAGTCAGAAGCTCCTGTGAAAGACTTACCAATCTTCAATAAAGACTGACGCCTGGTGGGAGATGGAAATGGCGCAATGTACTGCTGGTGAACTGCTGGCAAGAGGCGACTCGTATCGGAGAAAGCTTGCTTTAGCAGCACTATCGGAGAAAAGTTCTGATTCAGGTAAAGGTCCTCCCCTACTTCGCTATTCAGGAGTTGGTCTATTTCTTGAGCCACCACATTTTCCTTAGTCGACCAGAGCCAGGTGTTGAACGCGACCACTTGCTTAATCCGATCTTCGTTCTCCAAAGCTGCACCTAGGCCTATGGGACCACCAAAATCGTGTACCACTAAGGTGATATCCTGCAGGTCTAACTTTTGTATTAAGGCGCTTAAATTAGCAGCGTGAGCTTGTGGAGTGCCCGCAAAATTACTGCCTTGCGGATCGGAAAGCCCGAACCCTAGATGGTCGACAGCGATACAGCGGTAGTCTTTAGATAACTCGCTAATAAAATCACGATACAGAAACGACCAGGTTGGTGTACCGTGAACAAAGAGGAGCACTTCTCCGGCGCCCTCGTCCACGTAGTGTAAACTGCCACTTTCCAGCTCTAGGAAATGGCTTTCAAATGGATACAATTGCTGGTCTAACCAGCTCTGAGTTTGAGAATTTTGTACAAGCATAACTGTTAGTAAAATGATGAGGAATGATTTCATTGTGATTGTTTTGTCACAAATGTCATTGCTCTCCGGGAAACCAATTTTGGTCTACACCAAGATTAGTTTCCCGGAATTCACTACGCAGTATCCTTGCTAAAAAGAGGTGGTTTCTATTCTAAGTCTTCACTTTTCACCTCCACCCAGTAGCCAGCTGTATTTGCCGATACGGCGTTGCTATACATGGTCTCACAGGCTGTGGCAGGTAGATAAAAACGGCCATTGTAGGTAGCGGTCAGACCCACTCGGAAGGTTTTTGATCTACCTGGATATAAATGAAAGAAGGTATGGACCCGATCATCGCGATAATCGCGGTAGGTATAATCTGAATCATCGTTGCGATCCATTTCCTCAAAACGCGCATTGACAATCTCCCAGCCACTGGGAAATATCTGTTCCAGTGCCATTTGCCGGTAGGTATAACTCAAATTTCCGGGATGACTTACCTTGACCTCAGCAGTAAAGTTAGTTCCTTGCGCTAGTTCTGTGACGTCCAGAGGTTCCCCTTGAGTGTCGAGATAGCGCACTTCCAGGAGCAGTTGCTTGCTAGCTGCTTGCTCTTGTCCGGGCAATGGCTGTCCCGTGCGGATTAAGCTACCAAATAGTTTCTGTTGACCGGTATTGGATACCATAATCGGACCGGCTTGATCACGCAGACTTAATTGCATATACGGATGGTCTGCGCCTACATCTACGGCTGTAGCTTGGTTTTGCTGGAAACGGAACGTATAAGACTTAGACAAGGTCTCATCATCATCCAAGTACTTGCTGAAGGCCAATAAGGCATATGCTATTTCTTGTGTACTAAGCCATTGCCTAGAACGAAGTTCATCTGCAATTTGCCTGGCCAGTGCAGCCGATTGTTGATCTTCACCAATGGTCAGTAGCGCATTTAACATCATAGAACGATCGCGCAGAGTGGAACCAAAAGTGTAATCTAATTCCCGATAATTGTCAATGTCAGTACCCAGTGAACGGGTGAGTTCCGTAGCTGCCTTGGTTTGACCAGCCAAAGCATAGGCTGCGGCTAGTTGCCAACGGACATTTCGGCTAAGACCATCGCGTTCGCGCAAACGATTCATAGCTCCCATGGCAGGCTGTTCAGCTAAAGCCAAGGTGTACAGTCGATAAGCCTGATCCAGTTCGAAACTGCTGCTATTGTACCAACCATAATCGGCAAAACGGCCATTCCAAGCTCGGGCAGCAGCCTTTTGAAATTGCTTCCAAGTTCGGATCATACCATCGGGAACCGCATAACCAGCTGCTTTAGCCGCTACCAGAAAGTGCCCTACATAGGATGTATTCCAGCTTGACACATCATTCCCGCCGGGCCAATAACTGAATCCACCATCGCTACGCTGAAACCGTTGGAGTCGGGTGATGGCCGCCTCAATATTTCCCCGAACCTCTTCCCGCTTTTTATCATCGAGCTGAATAAACTGGGCTAAATGCAATTGAGGAAAAGCAGCCGAAGTCGTTTGCTCAATACAACCATAGGGGTAACCAATTAAATAGCTGAGTCGTTTCTCCAGGTTCAGGGGTGGTAAATTGGTCATTTCCAAAGTAGCAGTTCGTCCACCCGCTACCCCCAGGGGCACAAACTGAAGGTTCTTTTCTTCGCCCGCATTCAAGACAAAATCTTCTGTTTGGGTCTGGAAAGGATTCGGGTTACGAACATCAATTTCAATTTCTTGAGTAGCTTTTTCTCCGCCTCCCTCGGCAATGATGGTAAACCGAGCTATACCGGTGCGTTCGCCTACATTAACCGGGAAGTAAAGTACACCATCACCCGCACTGCTGAAGCGCATCGACTTATTGGCGCTCACCACATCGACCAGGCCAGACTGCTCGGTCACACGAACAGAAACATCACCTAATCCATCTTGCATCGCAAATACATTCACCGGTACCTGTAGTTGGTCGCCAACGCTGAGCACCCGCGGAAGCGTACCCAAAACCATCAGCGGTTTCCGAACTGGCACACTTTCTTCGGCAGCGCCGTAGGCCTGATCCCCCGAAGCTACAACCATAACTCGTACCGCTCCCACATAATTCGGCATACGCAGTTTATGACTTGCTCGGCCACGACGATCTAATTGAAAAGGTCCAAGATGCATCACTACTGGCTCAAAGCGATTGGCTCTACTGGCCTCACGTGGGCCGTCGCCGGCGGCATCACCACCAATGCTCAGTACCTGATTCATGGCCACACTTTCTTTGCCCAACACGTAGTTAAACAGGTCCCAGCTCTTTACGCCGAGCGCCTCACGGGCAAAGAAGGCATCATGAGGGTTTGGGGTACCAAAATTGGTTAAGCTCAACAGGCCTTCGTCCACTACCGCCAAGGTGTAGGTCATTGCTTTACCTTTAGCTTCTTTGACCTCTACCGTAAATTCTTCCTCTGGCTGGAGCTCAGCAGCTACTTTGATCTCGGGTTCAAGACGGGTAGCAGGATCTTCTACAATTATGGGAATAACCCCGTAAGAACGAATCGGCAGGTCATTTTTCTCCTGCTCATAAGGTTGTAAGACGGTCAAGAAAGCATAGACGGAAGGAGCCATCTCCGGTGTCGCGGCAAAAGTGTAGGTATTGTCTCCGGCCTTGGTATCTATCCAGATTTCTTCCAATACGCCATCGCCAGTTTCCAGGCTTAGCAAAGCGCGCCCACCCTCCCCAGCGGGGAAAGTAATGCTTACATCGTCTCCTAGCGCATACTGCTCTTTATCTGATTGGAAGGTGAGCATACTGGCTTCCTCGGAGAAGGTGCCTTCATTATACCAAGGTGAACCTGCGTATACGTAGCCGCTGGTACAGTGGTTAGTGCCTTGATCACAAACTTTGACCAGGTATCTACCCCAACGTTCCAGTTCTACGGTCCAAGCTGCACGTCCTTGCGCATCGGTCGTTACAGTAGTTGTTGTAACGGGTTCACTGGTACGATTGCGAACGTATCGACCATTGTTGTCTTCATCGTCCCACCACCAGCGCCATTCTACCCTGAATACGGACGCACTCAAACGCCGGTTCGCAGCGGCTTGGCCTTTGTAATTAACCCCAGCTAGTTCTATCACGGCTGGTTCACCGACGTTTAATTGTGGACTACCGTAACGGTTCTTTGGTAATTGCAGACCAGCGTAGTAATCAAACGGATGGACCGTGAGGTTCCGGAATTCTGTACTAAAATTACCACCACGTTCAATTACCCGGTTGCGCAAGCGGACAGATAGTGGCCCTGCGGCTTGTTGCTGGGTAGGCAGGTCCAGATAGAAAGATCCTGCCCCCTGAGCATTTAATTGATCATTAAACAACACCTTGCTCCGCACCAATTCACTGGGCTTGTCCCGGTCCAAGAAAGTATAGTTCTTAAAGGACTCAAACCCACTGTTATCAGTTCGAATCGAAGCCTCTACATTGGCGGATAGATTCGCTGCGGGCGCACCGTGTAGCCAGGCCGCGTTAAGGGTCAATTGCTTGCGGCCGCCAGCCAAGCGAAGTGGCTCGTCGCCGCCAGCGATTTCCATTTTTATTCGATTGGGCTTTACCGTCTCAATGCGGATACTTTTGCGAAAAGTAGCTTCACCCGCCACCACTTTTATTTGCCATAAACCCGTTGCTGCATCCGCAGTTGTTTTTAAATGAAGCGGATAAACTTGCCCTACCGGAAGTACGCCGCTACGGTTCTCAACCACTTGCCCTCTAGGGTCACGAAACTCAAAGCGCACTGGATAATCGGGCGGTAAAGTTCCTATCTCATCCTCCAGGACAAAATTCAGGAAGATCGAATCTCCGGGGCGCCAAACACCTCTTTCACCGTACAAAAAGCCCTTCAGGCCGTCCTGTATTTGTGTACCCGCCACATCAAAGCGGTTGGTACTCAGCACTTCGTTATCGTGCAGGCGCAGGTAGGTTTGATCATTGCCATTGCGTGCTACCGCAAAGAAGGCTTTTTCCGGTAGGTCAACACTCACCATTCCATCCTCATCCGAAGTAGCAGAACCCAGTAGCTGCTGTTGGAAATTGTAGAACTCTAGCGTTGTTCCACTTACTGCCTGCGTAGTTTGCAAGCTTGTAACAATGGCACGATAGCTATTGCTTCCCTCTCCTTTGACAATTAGACCAAGATTGGAGGTAAGAATCGTTCGCTGAACGAAGCGATCAGAATTGTAGTAAGCCGGATAGCAGGGATCTTCACGTTGTCTCCACCGGTATTCCGTGTAATACCCCTCCAAGCCATACCAACTATTGAGAAGATTTTCATCCTCCCTGCCGTAGCCTTCATCCTGGAAGGTAAATTGCTGTTCATCTCCGCAGCGATAAAGGCTGTGCGAGCGCTGAAAACCGATGCGCACCTGATAAAAGGCTTGTGGGTCCGCCTCAAAAAATGATTCCAGGTCCAGGGCATAGCGGTTCCATTCCTGTTGGCTGGCACCAGGATTGATATTGCGTAATGGTACTTCCTCGCGCAAGATCACTTGCCCCACTTGCTCTAGACCGCTTTGCCCGTTAAAGCGGTTGTTTTGCAAGAACTGTAAGATGTTGTTGTGATAAATTTTAAAAACCTCCACTTCTACGCTGTGCAAGCCAATGGCCTCAAAGGGTACAATCAAATTGGTAGACGTAGGTAAGATATTACCATGGCCCACTAGTCGTACCTGTGGTTCTGCTGCAGTGAAGGTGACGCTCCAAACACTGGAACGAGGTAGCTTCTCCCGAAAGTGATTCCTTACACCCGTGTATACACTTACTTGCTGTTCACCGGTAATGGCGCTATTGAGAAATACTCGAAGTCGATGGCCCTCTGCTTGGTAACGAAACTGGTCGTTACTATTGCTAATACTGACCAAGCCCGTAAAATCCTGATTCTCATCCACAGGGTCCGAGAAGTAAATATCAACTACCGGTTCTTGTCCGTTTTGGGGTTCCACGCTCGTCACCTTGAAGTCACCCAGAGCAGGAACTTCCACTTCCTTTCGGTCGCGTTGATCGGAGCCTAGTGCTGCACCATTTAAATTCAGGTAAATGGCCGAGGGGTCATTGCCCCTTTCAATTCCTTTGGCCGTAAAGTAATGGACGATACCTTCTGCATCATGGGACCAGGTCAGGTCTAGTTGTCGACTCCCCTGCTCAGCTACTAACAATGTGATTGCAGTCTCGCTATCAAGATAATCCGAGGTGTAGAGTTCTCCTTGTAGAACTTGCTGAGTACGTTCCCCTAGATTGGGCGTCTGCAGTCCATCCACACGCAATGAGACATAAGGCTCTCTAGTTTGTACGTTGAATTCAAACAAATTTGCTTCGCTGGGTACATTGTCAAATAGGTCCTTTAGAGAAACCTGGACCGTGTAGGTCGTAGCAAAATCGAGACTAGGGTCAGGGGTGAAGCGCATGGTTTGACGATCGGCCCACTGCCACTCTCCCGGGGCATTTGGCTTTAACTGCACCAATGCGGCGGGGATTTTCGTGCCAATGTCTTCCGCGGCAGCAACTAAGCCAGCGAACTGAATATCAATACTTGAGGTGCGGGAAATGGTACCTTGAGTATAAGCATAGAGGTATGCTTTGGCACTTTCCGGCATGGGGCGAAGCGCGTCTTTTTTACTGCAAGAAAAGCAAGAAAAGAGGATTAGGCTGATTATCAGACAGGTGAGCCGCTTCATATTTCAGGTTTTAGTACGTTATCAGGCATAAAGGAGAACTCCTGCCTAAAAATACTGTTATTTAGCACAAGCATAAACAAAGAAGTTTTAAAACTTAACTGTTAAACACACTTCTTAACCCTCAAAATTTGTACGGAGCAGCTACGCTGTTCTTCAATACTATACCGTATGCCACGCGAATTAGCACTCTTTCCACTTCAGATCGTGGTCTTTCCGGGCGAGGCGGTGAATCTCCACATCTTCGAGCCGCGATACCGACAATTGATACAAGATTGTATTGATCAGAGTATTACGTTTGGCATTCCTTCTTTTCAGGATGGCAAGGTACTCGACTTTGGTACCGAAGTAGAACTCTTAGGTATCGAAAAACGCTATCCGGGGGGCGAGATGGATATCAAAACCAGAGCTAAGGGTATTTTTCGGGTGGTAGAGTTCTTTCCCACTTTAAACGAAAAGCTCTACGCCGGAGGGCAGATACGTGATTACCCTCACGATGAAGTAGAAGATCGCTCCGTGAACGGTAAGATCATGCTGGCCGTAAAAAAGCTATTTCAAGCCATGCGGATTAAGCGGACACTCCCTACCCATGTAGCCGACTTTCGGACCTACGATGTGGCCCACTACGTAGGATTCAGCACCGAGCAAGAATACGAGTTTCTCCTCACCTTCGACGCGCGCTCGCGCCAGGAGATGCTCTTGGAACAAATCAACCGTGTATTACCAGTAGTAAAAGAAATGGAGAATATGCGGAATCGTGCCAAGCTGAACGGGCATTTCAAAAATCTAATTCCGCCGAAGATCTAACTAGTAAGCAAAGCAGCTGCTTTTGCTCGTTAGACCAAAGAAAAAAACCACACAAGTACCAGGTGGTTTTGGACCCTCAATAAAACATGGATAGGGCCGCTGGTATGGTTCGGTAATCCCCTTGTTTCACGAAGAAAACGGATAAATCCGCTGAGGCCCGCCCTAGACATACACGAAGTCATGCCCTAATTTAATAAGTGTAGAGCCAAAACGCTTAAGGCACCTGCATGGTTAGTTTTTGTCGTTGCCAACATGCCGCTTTCGGCTGTTTGTGCAAGCACAATGATTAACGATTTAGCTTAGAAAAAGTTGCCTCTAAACAAGGGAGAAAAACAAGTTTTCGTCAGCGCCGCCAGGGATTCTAAGCTAAGTGCTTCATTATAAACTAAATCTAGTCTTTCTGGCAGGTCTACAACTGATGTATTTTCTAGTTTGTGCACTACAAAATTAGCGGTTCCTGGGCTTCAATCCAAGTCGCAGGCTTACCACATGAGAGAAGGTATTGCGATCATCGCCCAGATCGGTATAAGCGTAATCCACCAGCAAGCTTCCTAATTGTAGGCCAAGTCCCATACTAGGCCGGAAGGTGAGGGTTTCTTCCGCACCAAAATCTAATTCCCGTTGGAATTGATTTACACCAGCTCGTAAGTACAAGAAATTACGGTAGGAAGCTTCGAGGCCCAGTGCCGGATCGATGCTGATAGGGTCAGCCGACAGCAGGGTGTTGCGCTGACCATCTGTAGTCAAGATTAAGTTCAGTTCCGACTGTAGGCTCACTTTTTCGCTCAACTCAAACAGGCGAGTACCTCCCAGAATAAGCTGAGGCCGTGTGATCTCAACAGAATTGATCGGGACTTCATTATTTGTCAACTCTAGTATATCCTTTTCTTCCTCCGTAAAGGAGAAGCTCCAGGCATTGAAGGTAGTCGTAATATCGCGTGCCAGCACCGCCCAGGTCCATTGATCACGTACAATTTGCACCCCAATATCTGCACCAAAGCCCCAAGAGGTCGCGAATGGACCAATGCGACGATGTACTACTTTGATCGAGCCACCGAAACGGATCGGGCCGTTGCCTTTATTCACCTCTTTGGCGTAAGACCCCAGGAAAGCATAATCGACAGAAGAAAATTCACTTAGATTATCGAAGTTGATAGAACCGTCACTTTCGTAGAGGGAAAGGGTGTTAGGGATCTGATCGATACCGAAACGAATTAGGCTAAAGCCCAAGCGGTTCCCTCCTTGCGTAGTCGGTAAGGAGAAAGCGAGATAGTCAAAATTACCAACCCCGCCGAACCACTCCGAGTGCATGGCACTCAGTTGTAGTCCATCATCAGGCCGTAGCGCTGCTAAGCCTGCAGGGTTCCAAGCACCAGCATAAACATCATTGGTACTGGCAATAACGGCATTGCCCATGGCTTGGGCCCGGGCCCCTACCCCTATCGATAAAAACTCATTGGAATATTTCTGAGCAGTAGCTGTAAAGGTAGCCGCAAGTACAATGAGCGTTGCTAAAAGTAGTCGATGTGTGGTCATGAGGTAAATCTTCTGAATCATCTGGAAAAGAAACGAACTGGCTGCGCTTTTGCTATGTTTCGAGCACAAATTTAACAGCCTCAGTCGAGGAAATGACAGAGCAGGACATTTTTTCAGTTAATCCTCCGTCGCAGCGGCCTTTAAATCCCGATTTACTGCTATGGCAGCATTGAGTTCAAAGCCTATGAGCAGGATAAGAGAATTGATCTGTATCCACAGCATTATAATGATGAAGGTTCCAATAGAGCCGTAGAACTTGTGGTAGGTATCGTAGCGATTGAATTCATCAATGTAAAACGAAAAGGCGATCGAGGATAGCATACACAATACGGTAGCCAGCGTTGTACCCGCCGAAAAGAGCGAAAACCGACGATGAGTGGCTGAACCATAACGATACAATACCGCAATACCAAAGTAGAAGAGCATGAGTATAGCTACCCACCGAAGCAGCCCCACTGCAAAAGTCCCAAAGGTGGTGAGGTTAACCAGCTCGGTGATCCAACCAATGAACATACTTCCCAAAATAATGAAAACAACAGAAGATATCACCAATAAACTTACAAGGAGGGTTAAGCCAATGGCCACCATCCGCTTTTTAAAGCCCGTTCTTCGCCGGAAGGTATCGCTGTAGGACTTTTCGAAGCTGCGCATCATAGCCAGCATTCCGTTGGAGCTAAAGTAAATCGCCAACACAAAGCCAAAAGAAAGTAAGCCCACCCGGGGTTTGCTAGTCACGTCGTGCACAAACTCAAACACCAGACCACCGGCCTGTCCGGGCATTACTTTGCTGATTTCCTGTTCTAGTATCGTATTGAAATTTCCTAACTCCGGGATGAGATGAAGCAGAAAACTGAATAGAAACGGAACCAAGGTAAACAGGGTCAGAATGGACGGAAAGAGCGAAAGGAAAAAGCTGTACGCAATGCTATTAGCCCTCGTAAAAAGGTCGAACCGCTGAATTTCATTGATTACAAAAACAACCACATCGTAGATGGGCACCCGGAAAAAACCCGGCAGAGACGTCCGCTTTGACCAATCGAGTACACGATTGATTACTGGCAGTCCCCAGAACCACTCTTGTATTTGTTTTCCCGTTGGCAGTTTAAACTTCCGCAAAATGTGGGCGTAATTTGTCAATCAAATAAGACGGAGCAGCGATACTTTTTCCACTTTTTTCGTCTACGAAACATAATTTAACACTTCCACCGTTTACTAGTTTTCCTTTTTCGTTAAACAACTCCATGTGAAAGGTGATAGTGCTTTCTGGCAGATGCCTTAATGTAGTGCGGATAGTGATGATCTCATCGTAGCGCGCGGGGCGAACGTATCTACACTGTAAGGACATTACGGGCATTAAAACACCGTGATCTACCTCCATTTCTTTGTAACTCAGACCAATTGAACGAATCATCTCAGCTCGTCCTATCTCGTAGTATTGCGCATAGTGGCCGTAATAGAGGTAGCCCATCTGGTCGGTTTCCCCATAGCGAACCCGCTTAGTGCATTCGTGTGTCAGCATAGAGCAAAACTAGCCAATCCACTACACTTTTTTGTATTTCAGTCGGATGGAATTCCCAATAACGACTACGTCAGAAACGGCCATAAACAAAGCCCCAAGCATAGGATTGAGAAAACCCAAGGCGGCGACCGGAATAGCAACGATGTTATAGGCAAATGCCCAGAACAGATTCTGGCGAATGGTTTGCACGGTTTTATTCGCTATTCCAAAGGCTTCCGGCAGTACATCGACCCGCCCATTTAGCAGCACCACTTTTGCGGACTGAATAGCAACTTGCGAAGCGTCGCTCAGTGAAATCCCCAAATCTGCCTGGGTTAGGGCGGGTGCATCATTGATACCATCTCCAACCATAGCAGTTGGCCCAAGCTGGGAGAGTTCTTGAATCTTATTGAGCTTCTGTGCCGGCAGCTGTTCGGCATAATAATGACCAATTCCCAGGGACTCCGCTACGCGCTTCGTTTTACCTTCCTGATCACCGCTCAGGATATGAGTCTGTAAGCCTTGTTGTTGCAGCGACTTCATTGCCTCAGCTGCCCCTGGCTTTACGTCATCACCTAGGCGAAAAACAGCCATTACTGCTTGGTCTTGCAATAGGAAGATATCTCCTTCACAATTATAAGTGTCGTCTAAAAAGCGGCGTGAGCCCAAGCGATAGGTGTGTCCATCCGCTCCCACAGCGACCATTCCGATCCCTCTTTGTTCTTTGATTTCTAACTGAGGGACCTCCTCGCTGCGTGGCACCCCATCTAGTGCTTGGCGCAGAGACTGCGCAACAGGATGGCTTGAATGGCGCTCCATTTCCCAAACCAACGCATTGGCTAGTTTCATCTCACCACTAGGGTATTTTGCTGATTCAATGCGGAATTTACCAGTGGTTAAAGTGCCCGTTTTATCAAACACCAGGTGTTGGATATTAGCCAACTGCTCTACTGTTCGCCCCCCTTTGATCAAAACACCAAGGCGCGCTAAACGTCCTACCCCTACCATTACAGCAGTGGGCGTGGCCAGGCCCATGGCACAAGGGCAAGACACTACCAGCACCGCAATTGCCCGCAGCAACGCTTGACCGCTGCTAATCTCTAACACGAAATAGCTGACTAAGAAAGTTAGAATAGAAATGGACAGTACAACAGGGACAAAAATGGCGCTAATGCGATCCGCAAGCTGTTGTATGGGGGGCTTATCCTGCTGCGCAGTCTTAACCAGCTCCACCATTTGCTCCAAGACTGTATTTTTACCAACGGCAATGACTTCCGCTTGTAAAGTTCCTGAAATCAAGGTGCTACCGCCGATGATCTCTTGTCCTTTCTCTCGCATTACCGGCATGCTTTCACCGGTAAGCATACTCTCGTCCAAAAGACCTTCACCTTCTCTCACCACTGCATCGGTTGGAATCAAGTCGCCCTCATTTATTTGTAGCAGCATGCCCAGCTTTAACTCGGTCTTGGCTACTGGTAGGACTTCGCCACTGGGAAGTAGACGGTTGGCCATCGGAACCTGTAATTCCGTAAGCGCACCGATAGCAGTAGTCGTTTGGGCAACGGCGCGTTTTTCCATCCAATTACCTAACAGAACTAGACTAATGATAGTAGCCGCTGTTTCAAAGAAGTAGTAAGTAGGATCTTGTAAGTACCAACCTATCGTACTGTACACAAAGGCCGCAGTACTACCGACAAAGATGAGCACATCCATATTAGGCACACCAGCCTGTAATAGCCCCTGCAATGCACTTCTGCCAAAATGCGTAACGCCAATTAGAAAGACCGGAAGCGCTAAGGCAAATTGAACTTCGGGGCTTGCTAACCAAGAAAGCGCTGAACCAGTCATCATTAGTAAGTGACCAAGAAGTAGTGGAAGCGTAAAAATGGCACTCACGATTAACTTACGCTCCAAGGTCCATACGGGAGAAGGAGCTTCCTCCTCCACTACCACGAATCCTAATTTGTGAATACCAGACTTAATCTTTTCCAGATCGAGGGTATCAGGGCCTGGTCGAAAGCGGACTTCTTTGGTTTGAAAATTCACAAAGACATCCTCCAGGCCTCGTCGCTCGAGATAGCGACTAACACTCATGGCGCAATTATTGCAATCCATGCCATCAACCTTCAACTCGATAAGTTCTTTTCCCATACTAATTACATGAACATCTTTAGATTAATGGTAGTTTTAAGGCTTGAGGTCCCGCTAAATTAGGGCTATTTTTGACGAACTCAATTTCAAAACACGATATTCATGAGAACATTCCCAATCTATTTCCTTTTGGCCTTGTTTCTAGTCGCTTGTGGTGGTAATACAGCTACCGAAGAAGCTGCTACTGATACCGAAGTAGCTAGTGAGGAAGCCACCAGCGAAGAAACAGCAAGTTCGATTACTTTGACTCCCATGCCGGAAACCCCTGACTATCCGGGTGCCATGATTACTGATATGAGTTATGAGAATGGCACTTTCAACTTTGCCATTGATGGTGGAGAAGACGGCTACGAACTTGGTGGACAAACTCCGGATGCAGAAGCGCTAATGTGTGCCAACTCTGCCAAAGGACAACATATACACTTGATCGTAGACAATGAACCTTACGCTGCTAAGTACGAAGCGAGCTTCGACTACGAGATTGCGGATGGAGAGCACTATATTCTTTCGTTCATCAGCCGCTCTTACCACGAAAGTATCAAGCACGAAGGTGCAAGTCGCGCAGTTGTAGGTCGTGTTGTGGGCAACAGCCTGCAAAAATCGGCGCCAGTAACTACCCCTATGCTGTTCTACAGCCGTCCAAAGGGTACTTACGTTGGCAAGGACACAGAAAATATCATGTTGGATTTCTATCCTGTGAACGCCGAATTGGGTAACGGCTACCAAGTACAAGTGGAAGTTGCCGGAGAAACCTTTACGGTCGACACGTGGCAGCCTTATTTCCTTAAAGGATTGGGTATGGGTGAGCACACCGTAACACTTACCCTACTTGATGCGGATGGCAATCCTGTAGATGCTCCACTGAACCCAGTTTCGCGGACTATTACCTTGGAAGAAGACAAAGGAGACTCGTAAGCCTTAGCTAGACGTTAGGCAACTCCAAGTTGTCTAACGTCTGACTTGCCTAACGTCTGCAACTTAGACTACCATTAGGTTACACCCTCGAATTTCGCTGGCGTCGAGGCGTCCCAGTACTTCAAAACTCCCATCCGGGTAAACCTTACCGAGATCTTCGGTAGCGATGAAGCTAATCGTATCCAGATTTGCCAAGTCGATGATATTCAGCACGCCAGTTTTGGCATCTTCTCGTAAACATAGCGGATCTGTAATTTCTCTGGTGTATACGCGCATACTAGGAGCGGGATAAAACACGCCATTCCCCTGCGAATAAGCCTGTGAAAAGAGCTCCGTCATTCCGTATTCGGAGTGAATATCAGCGAGTTGAAATGCCGTTTTGATGGTTTGATGCAGTTCACTCCTGGTTAATTCCTTACGGCGACCTTTCATGCCCCCCGTTTCCATGACAATGGTGTCAGATGGTAAAGCTTGTGGGTGCACTTCCGCTAAATCTAATAGGGCGAAGCTGACTCCTAGCAGTAGAATTCGCTTGTCCGTCTCATGACTCACCTTTTCAATTTGTTGTAATAAGGCTTCTTGCTCGTACAAGTAGAAACCGCCTCTTTCCGGATCACTCTGTTGAATAAAATCCTCCGCCATCAAAATGAGGCTGGAGCCGCTGCGTTCCAGGTATGAAGGTAGCAGAGCTAAAATAGTAAATTGATCAAGTGGACCATAGAAATGTTCAAAGCCTTTTCGGGCATTATGACGATACCATTCAAGATCTCTGACCCAATGTTTACTGGAAACACTACCGGTAGTAGCACTACTGGAAAATACTTGTTGTGGTTCCCAATCTCCAGTTTGGATATGGTGCTGTTTGAAGAGTTGGATCGGTAGAAAGGGAATGTCGGACAGACGGCTCACTTCTGTTTGCTTCACACCCAATAAGTCCAGATATTGACGATAGACGGGATTTTGATTGGCCTGGAGCCGAAAAGCAGCCAAGGCTAAATCTTCAAAATCTTGATCTTTCAGCGTTTTTATTCGTTCTTGTAGTACAGAACGTTTCATATTGGATGCTTAAATCAGCGCTGTTTTGGCGCTTTTGTCCTCAAATTTATCTGCATGAAAGCTTTGCGAGTCTCCCTTTTTGGTTTGTTGTTGACTACCATGATTACTGCCTGTGTTAATCCGCCTGATTATCCAGACGCGCCGGTCATCGAGTATACAGGAGTGAATAAAACAACAATCAACCAGTTTATCGCAAGCTTACCTGCTGATACTTTAGCCATTTTCTTTTCCTTTACAGATGGAGATGGGGATTTGAGTAGCGAAGACTCTACGGACGTATTTCTTTACGATAGCCGCTTCCCGGAGGTACCTAATACCTATAAAATTCCATTGATTCCTGACGAAGGTACAGGAAATGGCATTCGTGGGGATATTACTGTCCGCATTCAGAATGCTTTCAACATCTGCTGCATTGAAAACGGCTTTGCCTGCCCTCCAAACCCAACGATAGATCTCGACACCTTCAGTTACGAGATTCAGATCCGCGACCGGGCTGGTAATTTCAGCAACCGAATCCGGACGGAAACACTAGGAATTCGTTGCCGCTAGCGGCGGGTTATTCAACCAATCCACATCTTTCTTCAGCAAGGACTGGGTATATGCTTCGGCGCTACCAACAGTAGGCTCATGACTGTATTCCCAAGCAGCCAACGGGGGTAAGCTCATTAATATGCTTTCGGTGCGCCCGTTGGTCTCCAAGCCAAACTTGGTACCACGATCCCATACTAGGTTGAACTCCACATATCGTCCTCTACGCAACTTCTGCCAACTCGTTTCCAGTTCTGTGTAAGAGGCGTCCCGGTGGCGATTTAACAGTTCGATGTAGGTAGGAGCAAAAGTTTGTCCTACGCTGATCGTAAAGTCCCATAACTGATCCTTCTCTAATTCGGCGTCTGGCCCCAGGCGATCAAAGAAGATACCCCCTACCCCGCGGGTTTCATTGCGGTGCTTGATGAAAAAATAATCATCTGCCCACTTTTTGAAACGAGGATAGTAATCTAGATGGGCTTGATCACAAACCGTGGCTAGCTGTTGATGAAACCACTGGGCATCATCCGGAAAGATATAGTGCGGCGTTAAGTCAATTCCGCCACCAAACCACCAGCGATTTTCATCCATCTCGAAGTAGCGCACATTCATGTGTATGATCGGTACCCACGGGTTTTCTGGATGTAGAACAATTGACACGCCAGTAGCGAAAAAGGTACCACCCTCCCCTAGTTTTAAAGCTTTAGCGGCCGCCGCGTTTAGTTCACCGTGCACAGCCGAGAAATTCACCCCTCCTTTGGCAATAGCCTCTCCCTTAATTACTCTACTGCGACCACCACCGCCACCGGGGCGTTCCCAACGATCTTCTAGAAATTCACCACCACCATCAGCCTGCTCAATGGCCCGGCAGATATCATCTTGCAAGTTCCGGAAGGCATCCGCTATTTGCTCCTTTGTCATAGCGCAAATCAATTTGTGTTAGCTGTTGAGCGCTTCTTGCACACTAGCCAATGTCTTCTTGCTGCTTCCCATGAAAACCTGGTCACCAATAACAATCACCGGACGCTTTAGGAAAGTGTACTCATCTAGGATAAGTTGACGATAGTCAGTCTCACTCAAATCCTTTTCGCCCAAACCCATAGAACGGTATTTCATTGCTCGGCGGCTGAACAGTGCTTCGTAGCTACCTACTACTTCCTTCATGCCGTCCAATTGCTCCACTGTGATTTTTTCGAACTTGATATCCTGCATTTCAAAGCCCTCACCGTCATTTAGAGCTGCAATCACCTTCTGACAGGTTTTGCAAGTAGAAAGATGATAAATTTTAGGCATGCTTTTGTTTTTTCGCAAATGTACGGTATTTGCCTTCGGACTATGTAAACTAGTCGTCAGAATAGTCTTACATTGCCCTTGGCCTAGCACCAAATAAAAACCAATACAATGCCTACTCACTACCCTCCCTCCGAGCTCATTGTGAATCCCGACGGAAGTATCTACCATCTCAATCTACGCCCGGAAGATATTGGGGATTTTATCATAACCGTTGGTGACCAAAATCGTGTACCCATGGTTTCCAAACACTTTGATCGCCTGGAAGTGAAGCGCGAAAAACGTGAGTTTGTCACCCATACCGGTTACCTGGGGGATCGACGTATTAGTGTAATTTCCACGGGCATTGGTCCAGATAACATTGACATTGTCATCAACGAGATTGACGCCCTGGTCAATATTGATCTGGAGCAGCGAAAAAACTTCAAAGAACACCGGACGCTGACTTTTATGCGCATGGGAACTACCGGTGGCCTTAGCAAAGTCACACCGGTAGATAGTATTATTTGTTCGGCCTTTGGCTTGGGTTTTGACAACTTACTCAACTTCTACGACTGGCAGCCCAACGCTGTAGAACAGCAAATGACCGCCGATTGGCATTCGTTTGTTTCAGACCAGCAGTACGACTTGCCCATGACTCCCTACTCGGTTCAAGGTTCAGCTGATCTTTTAGCACATATGAGCGAAGGGTACCACCAAGGCATAACGATTACCGCTCCCGGGTTTTACGCACCGCAGGGGCGTCAACTGAGGGCAAAAAGCCGTTTGAGCCCAGCAGTAATGGATGCTCTTCGTACGTTTAGGAGTAACGGTTGTGCTATCACGAATCTAGAAATGGAAACTTCGGCCATCTATGGACTATGTCGCATTCTGGGGCACAAGGCATTATCCTGTAATGTGGTGCTAGCTAACCGCGAGGCCAATACCTTCAGTGACGCCCCGAAAGCAGCCGTAGAAAACTTGATTGTGAAAATGCTCGAACGCATTACTACCCTTCCATAAGAGCCCCCCTATTCCAAACTCTACCCGCGAAAAATCACCTTAAGTTGCTCTGAGCAGGAAATAGTACTTTTGCGGCATGGAGCACTACGTAAAGCTAAAGTCTAAGAAAGAAGTATTTGTCCTGCGGAAGCACCCTTGGGTATTTTCCGGAGCTATAGGCGAGTACCCTGAGGGCCTAGAAGAAGGGATGATGGTAGCCGTGTTGGACAACAAAGGTGCTCAACTAGCTACCGGGCACTACCAGGAAGGCAGCATTCGGGTGCGTATCCTTTATCACGGACAAGATGATCGCCCAACTGACTTTTGGTCAACCGCTATTCAACGGGCATACGACACGCGCCAAATCATCCTCAAAAGCCTAACGGCCGCTACTAATACCTACCGATTGGTGCACGGAGCCGGTGATCTACTGCCGGGCTTGGTGATCGATATCTACAACCAATTAGCAGTAGTGCAATGTCACAGCATGGGCATGTATCACGAGCGTCAAGCGATAGCGGAAGCACTGCAAGCAGTATACGGAGAGCAGCTTCAGCACATTTATTTGCGCGCTCGAAAAACCTTGCCACAACGTTTTTCTGAGGAAGTTTTTGATGGTTTTCTACACGGGAATACTGCCGAGGTGGAGGTAGCGGAAAACGGACACCGCTTTAACATCAATGCTGCCACAGGGCAGAAGACTGGCTTCTTTCTGGATCAACGCGATAATCGATCTTTGTTGGCCCAATATGCTCCAGGGAAGACCGTACTGAACACCTTTTGTTATACCGGAGGCTTCAGCATCTATGCCTTACAGGCGGGTGCGGCGCAAGTCACTAGTGTAGACATCTCTGGCAAAGCCATGGAGTTGACCTCGAATAATGTGGAACTCAATGGCTTTGCGGCCGAACAGCATCGAGGAGTCACGGGGGATGTCTTGCAGTTTTTGCGAAAAGAGGAAGAGTCGTTTGATATCGTGGTGGTAGATCCGCCGGCTTATGCTAAAAGCTACAACAAGCGGCACCGAGCGGTACAAGGCTACAAACGACTGAACGCAGGAGCAATAAAAAGAGTAAAACCGGGCGGGCTCTTGTTTACTTTTAGCTGCTCGCAAGTTGTGGATCGGAAGCTGTTTCAGGATACAATTGTTGCTGCGGGATTAGAGGCCGGGCGCTCTGCTCGCGTACTGCACCAACTCACACAATCACCGGATCATCCGGTCAATCTTTTCCACCCGGAGGGTGCCTATTTAAAGGGCTTGGTCTTGCAGTTCGATTAATTCTTCAACGCGACTTCGTCTTCCTGATAGCGTGCTAGTAGTTGTTGAAACTCCAATGTTCCCGCTAGGTAGTCGTAAGGAGCTTCATCCATCGTAAAATCCTCCGGATTATAGCCCATTGCCAGTGCTTTCTCTAAATAGAAGAAACAGCTATCCCGCTGTCCTGTAAAAAAGTGCGTTTCTGCTAAGGTGGTATACGGATAGGAAATATTTGGATTAATAGCAATGACTCGTTCGATAGTGGCATAGGCAGAATCATACTGCTCTAGATAATTAAAAGCCATGGCCGCCTGGTTACGAGAATTCATCTCCCCGTACTCGTTGAAGTACTCCCATTCCGTATCATGATAGTACTTAATGGCGGTATCGTAATCTTTCAGCATCATATTGAAGCTGATATTAGCTTGCGCCGCCGCCGGATCGCTAGGATCAAGCTCAAAGGCGTTTTGCAGGTGCAGCAAGGCCTGCATTGTATCCTGTTCTCCGAAGGATGAAACACCTCTAATCATGTAGCTTGCCACGGTCTCATCGTAAGAGTCGACATAAGTATCCAGAATTTCTTTGGCACCTGGAAAGTCTTCATTATTCAATTTCAATTCTGCCCAATTCACAGCAAAGCCAAGCTTGTCTTCCGGTTCCATTTCAACGGTCTCCAAGGTAACTTGACAAAGACTATCCGCCCGCTCAACAAGATCACTTCGGTAATATACCCAGGCCAAGTTGTTACGCCGCCAAATATTTTCTGGTTCCAATTCAACCACCTTTTGAAAAGCACTAATGGCATCCTCCAAACGGTCCAGCTCGACATAGGCGTAACCAATATTAACGTAGGGCAAGGCAAAATCAGGCTTCAATTCGATAGCACGTTCAAACTTCTCAACGGCTTCTTCTGGGTCATTGAGTTCGCGTAGTAAGGTTCCCCAGCATAAATAGGCCCAATGCGCCTCATCCTCTCGTTCCTGCAAGTAGTGCCTTACTGTGGCAATGGCCTCATCGTATCTCTTTTCTTCCCGTTGGACTAGTGCCAGACGATAAGGATCCGTTTCGTACAATACACCTTCAGCAACCAAGCGGAAGAGCTTTTGCAGAGCGGCCACTTCATCCCCATCATCAATGACCACCGAAACATCAATCTTATTGTAGCCCGTCATCCGGATTTGTGCATCGTACTGATTACCAATCCGAGTTAATTCGCCGCTAACCGTTTTGTTTTCTCGCCCCATTACCTCTCGGAGCTGAAAGGCGAGCGACGTTAGTGATAAACCTACACCCAACACGGATAGGTTCAAGTCTTGTTGGCCTCCTTTTATTTGTAAGGAATCTGCTTTGACTGATCCTGCCTTCTCTTTCAGTTCTGTCACTTGATCCTGGATACGCAAAGCAACGACCTGTCCAGTATATCCCTGTTCCAGCAATTGCTGGGGGACACTCATGGATTGAATCACATAACCTTGATCTCCGAATAAACGCAAAAAGAAGATAATGAAGAAGCCCACCAGCATAAGGGTGCCTAATTTCAGTACGATACTGGTTAGACGTTCTAAGGTGGGCGCCACCCAAGAAAAGCGCAACCACTTACCCCAAGGTAACTTCTTTACCGAGCCCCAATACCTTTTCAGCGCTTGCGAGCGGGGCTGCTCGGTATCACCTTCAGTGCTGTTCTCGATAGGCCTCAATCTTTTGGCAATGAAATTCAACATAAACTAGGAGCGACTTCAAATTTGACATACAAGATAACGCTATCTGCAATCATCAACAAATCCCAAGTGGTATTCGCAATTCGGATGACTACAAATGAAGTACTATTCCGCTCTTATCTGAAACTCGTTTTCGATGAAAGGACCAGCATCTGGCCGCCAAGCCTCCACCATTAGTATTACTTTACCATAGTTTTGCATGCCCTCTGCAATACCTTGTGCTTTGAGGTACGAATCGTAGGCTGCGTCTCGAAAGCGCGGCATTATATCAGGGTAGCTGGCGTTATTGGCATTAATAGCCTCTAGGTCAGCGACAATACCAGCTGGAAGTTGCTCCCTAAAGCGCTGATAACCATCTGGATCAAAACGTAGCCACCTAGCCGCCAGACTCCGCCAATAACCAAGGCGAATGGCGTAGTGCAAACTGGGGTCAGTTACTCGAAAAGCTGTTAAATACCCCCAAAAACTACAGGTACCTTCATCACCGAAACCATAGCCGTGCGCTAGTTCGTGCGCCATAATGTAAGGCCGCTGCACGTGCAACAAGCCGGCATCGACATGCCCCTCGGCGGTCCAGGGTAAGTACAGTCCAGCTGAACTAAAGCGCAGGAATATACCCTTTGGGTAAAGCACTCTCGCTCTTACTGAGCCCACCACGGGATAGTTGTAGTAAGACAATACCTCTTCTAGCGCATCTCTTAACTGCCCTTCCATATCCTCGGGGAAGTAAGTTGCATCAAGGGCGGCATCTGTGGATTCGGGAATGCTCGACCGTAGTTGTGATAGGATCTCAGCCTCTCTTTCAATCTGAGCTTGGAGCACCTCCCAAGCTGGCGGCTGAAGACTCAAACCCAGTTTTTCTTCAACAGAAATACGGCCATAGTTATACCCCCAGATTACCAAAAAGGTAAAAATCAGCCAGCCGGCAAAGCCTAATACACCCGCCAGCAAGGACCAAAGCCGTTTGATACCGCGCAAGCGCCACCATTGGTATATCGCCCGTGCAAAACGAACCAATAGAATCAATGCTAACAAATAAAGTAAGGCAACTGGAAACCAGGAAGACAGTATAGTATCCCAAAACATGCGGAAAAGCTGGAAGAAACCACGGGAATAATAACGCTCAATCCATTCGGGCCCAGCGAGCGCCCTAATGAGCAGGGCTAAACTGCCCAGAATGATTCCCCAGCGCACAAAACCCTTTTTTAGCATAGGATGAAATTCATGACTCAATAATAGATTTTCTCTATCTTTGAACTTGCTTATTATTTGAAGCGTTATCTGGAAAGGTTTTATTACCTAACAGTATATTTTCACGTAAAAAAACAAAAGCACACAATAATGGCTTTCGAATTCACTGATGACAACTTTCAAGATACGGCACTGGCCGAAGGTAATGTTTCTGTCGTAGACTTTTGGGCAGAGTGGTGTGGCCCTTGCCGCATGATTGGCCCTATCATTGAAGAGCTAGCCGAAGAATACGGCGAGAAGGTAACGGTGGGCAAAGTCAATGTGGATAGCAATCCGAAAACATCTATGGACTTTGGCGTTCGTAGTATCCCAACGATCCTGATCATCAAGAACGGAAAAGTTGTAGATAAGCACGTTGGTGTCACCACCAAGGCTGCTTTGGCAGAAAAAATCGACAAGGCACTAGCCGGTTAGATTTTTTGAATACTTTAGAGCCCTCGTTTGTAACCCAAGCGAGGGCTTTCTGCGTTAAAGCAAGAAGGAAAACAAGTGGCTATGTTTGATTTGGATAATAAGTCGGTACGGGAAATGAGTAATCTGGAATTGCTCGCGCGCCAGGTAGTGGAAGGATTTATCATTGGATTGCACAAAAGTCCGTTCCACGGATTCTCCGTTGAATTTGCGGAACACCGCATCTACAATCCTGGAGAAAGTACCCGAAATATCGACTGGAAAGTGTATGGCCGCACTGATCGCCTGTATACCAAGCGCTTTGAGGAAGAAACCAATCTGCGTTGCCAGATTGTTCTGGATGCCTCTAGCTCCATGTATTTCCCCGAAGTAAATGCTACGAGTGAGGCCGCTATCAACAAGTTTCGCTTTTCTGCTTTGGCTAGCGCCGCTCTCATGAACTTACTGATGCGGCAACGCGATGCCTTTGGCTTAAGTATTTTCAATGAAGAGGTTCAAACCCACACCCACGTTAAATCTAGCACTACTCATTACCGACTGATGCTGACTTATCTGCATAAGTTACTGCACGAGCCTAAACTAGATCAGAAGACTAATGCTGCTCAGGCCCTACACCAGATTGCGGAGAGCGTCCATCGTCGTTCGCTAGTGATCATCTTTAGTGACATGTTTGAATCAGGTGAGGATGCGGAGCAACTCTTTTCCGCTCTTCAGCACCTGAAATACAATAAGCACGAAGTAGTCCTTTTTCACACGGTAGACAAACGACAGGAAATTGACTTCGAATTTGAGAACCGCCCTTACGAGTTCGTTGATCTGGAAAGTGGCGAAAGCGTAAAAGTGCAGCCAAATCAGGTGAAGGAATACTACCGCAAACAGGTTAACACCTATCTAGACCAACTCAAAGAACGCTGCCTGCAATACCGAATTGACTTCGTTGAAGCAGATATCAACCAGGGTTTTAAACCCATTCTGCAGCAGTACCTGGTGAAACGTAGCAAGATGCGTGTCTAAAGTCGTTTTGTCATCCGCAGGGACTTTGCTACCTTTCGTCTAAACGATAAGCTATGGCAAGGATAAAAATCGCGGATCTCCCAACTCGTGCTCCCAAGGAGATAAATAAGAAAGAAGCTAGAGAAATTGTGCGTCAGCGCAGAGATCGGATCGCTGAGCTCCATCATCTATTGATTGCGGAGGGCAAGCACAGTGTCATGGTGATCTTCCAAGGGATGGATGGTAGTGGCAAGGACGGTGGCACCCGCAATGCATTTGGTAAATGTGCACCTTACGGAATACGCAATCACAGTTTCAAAAAACCGACGGAAGAAGAATTCGCGCACGATTTTCTTTGGCGCGTCCACAAGCAGGCTCCAGCTAAGGGAGAACTGGTGATTTTCAACCGTTCCCACTACGAAGACATTCTCATTCAACGCGTTCACGGCTGGATTGATGAGGAGCACGTTAAAAATAGAATGGAAGCGATAAACGCTTTCGAAAAGCTGCTGCAATTTGACAACAACACCCTCATTCTGAAGTTCTTCCTCAACATCTCCCACGCTCAACAGGCTCTAGAACTTCAGGAACGATTGGATGATCCCACTAAACACTGGAAGCACAACGAAAGCGACTGGCAAGAACGGGAACATTGGGATGAGTACATGCGTTGTTACGAAGACGTCTTGAACTGGAGCGAAATCCCCTGGCACGTAATTCCTGTGGATCAGCGCTGGTACCGAGACTATCTGGTAACCGGAATCGTAGTCGATGCATTAGAAGGGCTCAATATGGGTTACCCCCCATTAGAAAGAGAATAAGATCGACACGAATAATAGTAAGCGCAGAATTTATGCTAGAAAAGGTAAGAATTGACAAATGGCTTTGGAGTGTACGCATCTTTAAGACCCGGACCCTAGCCAGTACCCACGTCAAAAATGGCCGCGTAAAAGTCAATGACAAAACGGTAAAAGCTAGTTACCAGGTGCAGCGAGGCGAAAGAGTGGTCGTCAGTAAAAATGGCTTCAACTTTACCTTTGAGGTGGTTGATCTTATCCAGAAAAGAGTGGGAGCACCGATTGCCCAAAAGTGTTACATCGACCATACCCCCGAAGAAGAACTCAACAAGTTCAGCGACTGGTTTATTGGCAAACGCGGTGTAGAAGCACGCGAAAAAGGGACGGGACGCCCCACCAAGAAAGAACGCCGTGAAATAGACGAGTTTAAGGACGATCAGTTCTACAACTGGGACGATTGGGACGAGGAGTAAATCGTTCTGTAGTGGCACTCCAAGAACTATCTCAACAACTCAAGGGTGATCTTTTTTACGATGGCCTGCTCCGCACACTCTACGCTACGGACGCCTCCGTATATCGCGCTTTGCCATTGGCGGTAGCTATTCCCAAAAACGAGGATGATCTACAACAGTTGATCTACTTTGCCAACGAACACAAAGTCTCACTGATACCGCGTGCCGCAGGTACATCGCTGGCGGGTCAGTGTGTGGGTACTGGCATTGTGGTAGATATCTCCAAGCACTTCACCAAGATCATCGACTTCAACCCGGAGGAGAAATGGGTGACCGTTCAACCCGGCGTAGTCCGCGATGAACTCAATGTCTTTTTAAAACCTCACGGCCTGTTCTTTTCACCAATTACCTCCACCGCAAACCGAGCGATGATTGGCGGCATGGTAGGTAACAATTCCTCTGGCACGACCTCTATTGAATACGGTACTACAAGAGATAAAGTCATAACCATAGCGGCTATCTTGGCCGATGGTACCAGGGTCACTTTTAACGAGCTTGATGCGAATGCGTTTCAAGAAAAATTAGCACTACCGAACTTAGAGGGGGAGATTTATCGTCACATCCAGCAAAGTCTGAGCGACCGCGAGCAGCAAGAAGCGATCAGGGAGCACTTTCCCAAACCAAGTATACATCGCCGCAACACCGGTTATGCAGTAGATGCATTACTCGAAACCGATATTTTTGAACCAGGCCAGCAAGCATTCAACTTCAGCAAGTTACTCACCGGTTCGGAGGGCACCCTTGCCTTCACCACAGCCGTAACCCTGAAGCTAGATCCCCTACCCCATCCTCAGCACTTAGTCGTGGCTGCACATTTCCACACCATTGCCGAAAGCCTGGAAGCAACACTGGTAGCCATGCGTTTGCGACCAAGCGCCTGCGAGCTGATGGACAAGATCATTCTAGACTGCACCAAAGAAAATATTGCCTACGCGAAAAATCGCTTCTTCATCGAAGGCGATCCGACAGCAGTGCTAATGGTAGAACTTCGTGCCGCGAGTTCAACAGAAGTACAGCAGAAAGCCAAGCAACTCATTGCCGACTTACAAAAAGAGGGTTTAGGTTATGCTTTTCCCATCATCTCCGGCAAACGCAGCAAGGAAGTCTGGGCCCTGCGTAGTGCTGGTCTTGGCTTACTGGCCAATATTCCAGGAGATGCCAAGGCTGTGGCCTGCATCGAAGATACTGCGGTTGATCTTGCTGACCTGCCCGCCTACATTAGGGAGTTCAGTGAGCTTATGGCTGGCTTCGGTCAAAACCCGGTCTATTATGCCCACGCTGGGGCAGGCGAACTACATCTGAGGCCAATTCTCAACTTAAAAAAGGCCAGCGATGTGCAGCAATTCTATGACATCAGCCTGGCCACCGCCAAGTTGGTTAAAAAATACCGCGGTTCATTGAGTGGTGAGCACGGGGACGGACGAGTTAGGGCCCAGTTTATTCCTCTTATGGTGGGGGAACGGAATTATCAATTGTTTCAGGAGATTAAGAAGACGTGGGATCCAAAGGGCATTTTCAATCCGGGGAAAATTGTAAATCCGGCCCCAATGAATAGCTCCTTGCGTTACGAGGCAGAACAGGAAACGCCGGCAATTGAAACTGTCTTTGATTTTTCCCAAACAGGCGGCATCCTAAGAGCAGCAGAAAAGTGCAACGGTTCGGGTGATTGCCGGAAACTGCCACTATCCGGTGGAACGATGTGCCCCAGCTACCAAGCAACGCGTAACGAACAAGATACCACCAGAGGACGGGCAAATACCCTACGGGAATTTCTCACACAAAGTGAAAAATCCAATCGCTTCGACCATGCGGAAATCAAGGAGGTCATGGATTTGTGTTTATCCTGCAAAGGCTGTACTTCTGAATGCCCCTCTAATGTGGATATGGCCAGCCTAAAAGCGGAATTCCTGCACCAGTACTACCGAAGTAATGGTGTACCCTTCCGCGCACGCTTATTTGCCAATTTGGACCGCTTTAATCGACTGGGTAGTTATTGGCCTGGGCTTTACAATTTCCTATTGCAAAACAGCGTCACCTCTGGTTTAGCCAAAAGAGCAATAGGTATTGCTTCGCAAAGACAGCTGCCAAAGATTCATGCCACAAGTGTACGATCTTGGTTTCAAAAACACCAACCCACACCTCTAGCTAAGATCAAGCAAACGGTCTATTTATTCTGCGATGAGTTTACTAATTATAATGACAGCCCTATTGGGATAAAAGCGATACAACTGCTCAACAAATTAGGCTACCAAGTCAAATTGGTCGCACACGCAGAGAGTGGACGAGCCGCAATTTCGAAGGGTCTCCTACAACAGGCGAAGCGATATGCAGAAGAGAATGTAGAATTGTTTGCCACACTGATCTCAGCGGAGTCTCCCTTAATTGGCATTGAGCCCTCTGCCATTCTAAGCTTTCGAGATGAATATCCCCGGCTGGTTAGAGAAGACTTACGCGAAGCTGCAAAATCGCTAGCGGATCATAGCTTTACCATCGAGGAATTTCTAGCGGCTGAAGTTCGTACTGGGAGAATCACCAGTGTAGATTTTCATCAAGAGGAACAACAGATCTTCTTGCACGGTCACTGCCATCAGAAATCGCTTTCCAATATGGAGGACACCATTCAATTATTGTCCCTACCGGCAAACTATCATGTGCAACACATTCCTTCTGGTTGCTGCGGTATGGCGGGGAGTTTTGGCTACGAGGCTGAGCATTATTCAGTAAGCCAGCAAATTGGGGAACTGGTCTTATTTCCAGCGGTACGCAAAGCCCCTAGCGCGGCGCTAATTGCGGCTCCTGGAACTAGCTGTCGTCACCAAATCAAGGACGGAACAGGGAAGGAGGCCTTCCATCCCGTAGAGATTCTTTGGAACGCCTTAACATAATAATAACAGTGCTTCGACTCCGGCAGTGGTAAGAAAGATGTCGGTGATGTAATGAAAGCATGTAAAGCAATTCGAACAGTCTAGTATTCTAAGACCAACGGACTCGAATAGCTAGCAAACAACTTGCATTCATTACATCAACCCAACAGACATCATGAAAAATTTAGTTTTCTCATTGTTCCTAGTGCTCACAGCTGTTTCGCTTTTTGGCCAAAACAAGCGACACGAAATCCGTCTCAAGCAACCAGGCCACTCCATTTCTACCGATTTTTCCTTTAATGAAATACTCGACAAAAGATTTATAACCGATAATGTAGGTTACGTTCAAAAAGGGCTCACCAACCGGAAGGTAGTGGCAGATATTAAAGGAGGTTTTAATCGGACCGTCTCTGATTTCATTAATGAGATGATCAATCCAAGAGGTGATGCTGAGGAGTTGAGCTGTATCATTCACGAATTCAATGTGGCAGAGCTCACCACATTTACGAAGGAATCAGGCATCTGCCGGATAAGCATCGAAATCGCCAGAAAGATCGGTTCGGAATATTACTCCCTTGGCAACTTTTACGCCGAGATAGAGGAGGGAAAATTAGACGCAACCGGAAGTCATCATAAGAGAATTTCTAGTGCACTGCTCAACTGCATCACTCAGTTCATGCATAGTGAATGGAAGCAGCAAGAGGGCTACCTAATTGATCTGGAAAGCAATTCTCCTAATTGCGACCTCACAACTGTGCCTAAAGCAGGGCTCTACGCCTCTTTCAATAGAATTTGCAGTGGACATACACTCGACTACAACCTCAATACATTAACCCCAATTGACTACAAGCAAGCCGAACGATATGAGCATATCTCTAGCAAGGATGCGAGTCAGGAAACTAGCAGAGTAATGTACATCTCTGATGGAACAGACATTTACATGCACGCATCTAGGTATAGCTACAATAGCTATTACGTTAAAGCGCAGGCCTACGGTAGGTTTTTATACTTTGAAGATTATCTATCTAGCGCCGGTGCCTTAGCAGAAGCTAGTCCAATAACCGCCTTAGTGACAACTGGCACGCGGGGTATTGTTCTGGATACCACAAACGGAAAGATTGCCGTGCTAACCAATAACCTTCTCCGAGAGCTCTCGCAGGATTATCCTGATATCTACCAAGTCTATCTGAGCTCGGAGCAAAAAAGAGCTGATAAAAAGCAGGTCATTCTGGCATTGAACCAGGCTTATCACTCAGCAGGCTAAGTTTTAATAAAAAATGATGTATGCAGGGAGGGTAATTGCATGGCCAGTGGAGCTGGTACGATGTACCTCCCTGTGTGTCCAACTACGGAAACAGTCACTTATTTCATTACAATTCCTGCTATCAACCAGCAGGTCCAAACCTAAAACAACCTATGTATTACACCACCCTAAAAGCCGGAGTAAACATCAACAACACCTCCTTCTTTTACCTAATGGGACAAACCCTACAAGAAAGAACAAAAGTATCCGGATCATGGATTGGCTTTACAGACCATGGTAGTCCGCCAGAAGCACAACTTAAGATTTATGACAACTTAACGGCTCTCAACAATGAGCGGATTTTCACGATTGCGGTAGGAGGAGATCTATGGGAGTTTAATATCGCTGCTAATGCTTGGATCAATCATAGGCAACCGGCAGATGGTGTTAGTTGCGAACTTTGCGGAGCAGCAATGTGGGACAACACCATTTTCGTAATTGGCAGCGATGACAATTTATATCGTCATTTTGAAGATAACGGAACCTGGAATTGGGAAAACGTGGGCCGCCCCCTTACAGCTTCCGGTTTTTCGGTTAAAGTAGGATTTAGGCCTGACACTCCACCTTATACCCTCTTTGATGGAAAGCTATTCGTCATCGGAAAAAGGAACAACCTCTGGGAACTCTTCTTAGACAATAATGATTGGACCTGGGTAAATCATGGTAAGCCCCGAAGTCCTTACTCGGTAACTTCACCTGGTGGATTAACGGGGGGCTTGATCGGGGGAATTGGCGGCGCAGTAGCTGGAGCAATCATTGGAGGTAGTATCGGAGGTCCATTAGGAGCACTTATTGGCGGAGTGATTGGCGCAATTGTTGGAGGAGCGGCCGGAAGTGCAGCAGGCCATTATGCAAATGGAGGGCGATCGAATGTGCAGAAACTGGGTGCAGGTATGAACGGAGAAAAACTGTTTGTAGCTTCACGGGACAACTTTCTGAACGAATTCTATTGGAACGGTTCAGAATGGCAATGGGTACGGCACGACAAGTTATTTCGGAAAGAAGCTTGGCCAAGTCATCTTGAAACCCTCCGCAATGGTAAGTTATTTGTGTCTCTGCTCAACAAAGAAACGCTAGCTGAACATCATTATACAGGTGGAGCTTGGCGTTCGTTTATACATCTACAACCTGAAGTGGGGCTGACGAAATACAAAGTAGTGAGTGGTCCGAGTGAAGTATTTATTAATGAGGACAGAATATTCGTTCTACTCTTGCTGGATGGTACTTTCGGAAACCCAGCTTACGTAGGGAGTTTATCCTGGAACGGGAGTGGTTGGGTTTGGACGATTCATTAGCATTTGAATTTTGATTCTTAACGGAGCGTTAGCGTCACTCCAACTAAACAATAATACATGAGCCTCGATGAGCAATTCATTCAACGGACCTATGCGCTAGCGCTCCAATCTGCCGAAAACGGCTTCGATCCCTTTGCGGCTATACTGGTTAAAGATGGAAAAGAAGTGGCCTCCACCACCGATCATTGCATCTTGAATGCAGATCCTACGGCCCATGCGGAATTACATTTGATCCGTACGTTTTGCCAAGAACAGCAGCTGATCAGTTTGGAGAGTTATACTTTGTATTGCAATGTAGAACCTTGCATTATGTGTAGTGGCGCCATCCATTGGGCTCGATTAAGCAGAGTAGTTTACGGCGTAAATCAAAGCACGCTGAAGAAAGTGAGTGCTGGCAAACCCAAGCCCAATTGTCGGGACTTGATCAATAGCGGAGGAGGTGAAATTCAGGTAGTAGGTCCAATCCTCGAGGAAGAAGGCTTAGCTGTACTGCAAGCCCATCCCTTCCGCTCCAAAAAGGAACGCTTTCGCAACTACTGGCAAGATCGCTAAACCTCGTCCACTATCTGCAGTAGCCAAGCGCGTTCGATCAGGGGCGTTACTTCTTGAAGGCGCTGTTTCACCCGTAGTTTGCCTTTAGGACTATTTTTC
>JBCBWU010000399.1:0-3380 GCA_039816955.1 Bacteroidota bacterium | reverse complement strand
GCGATCCTCAGTAGCGGTAGGTATCTGCGCACGTATCCGCTGGTGCACCGCCTCTAAAAAGGCACTGGAACGAAGCGGACGGTGAAAGTCAAGCGCCTGGGCCGCACAAAGTAGCTCTACCGCCAATATTTTCTCAACATTTGCACAAACGCGAAGTGCTTTGCGCCCGCTGATCGAGCCCATGCTGACGTGGTCTTCCTGCCCTAATGAGGTTGGAATACTATCAGCACTGGCAGGAAAACAGAGTGACTTATTTTCACTGGCCAAAGCCGCAGAGGTATACTGCACAATCATGAAGCCCGAATTCACGCCAGTATCTTCCATCAACAGCTTAGGTACACCCGGCGCCTTACCCTCTAACGAAAGATAAGACCGGCGATCTGAGATATTTCCCAGTTCAGAAATAGCCAGACAGGCATAATCCAGTGGTAGGGCCAAGGGTTGGCCATGAAAATTCCCCCCACTGATCACCTCTTCAGCTGAGAAGACCACTGGGTTATCAGTAACCGAATTAATTTCCGTTGTAACGGCCTCCTTTAAATGTAGCCACGCCTGCCGTGAAGCACCATGCACCTGAGGAACACAACGCAGTGAATAGGGGTCCTGAACACGATCACAGTTTTCGTGTGAGGTGAGGATTTCACTCGCTTCCAGAAACTGGTTTACTCGCTTCGCCACATGCTGAGTACCGGCATAAGGACGCACCTCGTGTAACTTATGATCAAAGGGTGATTTGGAACCTTTCAAGCCCTCGATCATCAGGGCCGCTATCGTATCGGCTTGCTGCAGGCAATTATGGAATCGTTCGACCAACAAAACGGCGTGTGCCGCAATAAACTGAGTACCATTGATTAGCGCCAAACCCGCCTTGGGACCCAAAACAAGTGGTGCGATACCAAGCGTCGGCAAGACTTCTCTGGTCGCTACAATCTCACCTTCATAGTGAACTTTACCTTCGCCAATCAATGGCAAAAACAAATGCGAAAGAGGAGCTAGATCTCCAGAAGCACCCACTGATCCTTGCTCGGGTACAACCGGAATAATATTGGCTTCAAGCTGCCAGCAGATCCGATCCAACACCTCGATAGCGATGCCGGAATAGCCCTTGGCTAGCGCATGAACTTTGAGCACTAACATAAGGCGAGAAAGTTCGACGGAGATAGGATTACCTACTCCAACACTATGGCTTAGCAACAACTTTCGCTGCAAGATAGCGGTGTCTTCTCGCGAAATGGCAGTGCTACAGAGGGGACCAAAACCTGTATTAATACCATACACAGCCCCGCCCTGTTGCACTACCTGTTCTACTACTTGTTGCGATTGCTCTACCAATTGGCGGGTATCCGCCGCGATAGTTGCCGGCAAGTGCCCACGAGCAATGGCTAATGCTTGACCAACCGTCATTTCATCTTTACCGTAGTGGAACATAAATAGATAGGTGGTTTGACTGCAAAATTACCGGCAGTTTTAATAACTTACAATTCACATAAAGCAAGTAATGATAACTTCTAGTAATCAAACAGAACTCCGGCACTTTCGCTACTTTCTCGCACTAGCGGAAAGCCTGCACTTTCGGAAGGCGGCGGAAAAGCTATTCATTTCGCAGCCCGGCCTCAGTCGACAGATTCAGCAGATGGAGAAACTGCTCGGAGTTCAATTATTTACGCGCAACAATAAGCAAGTCACCCTTACTCCGGCCGGACAATTCCTGCAACGAGAACTCCAGATCGTCTTGCAACAACTTGATCAAGCGATTCTGAGAACCCAGCAAATTTCGGATGGTGTTGCCGGTAGTTTACGTATTGGCTACGTGGGCTCAGCGATGCAAAATATTTTTCCTGACCTGTTACCTATTTTCAAGCAAGACCTTCCCGGCATCCAGTTTTCTTTTCAGGAATTGGATAACAAAAAGCAAATTGATGCACTATTGAGTAAGGAGCTCGACCTGGGTTTTGTACGCTTGCAGAAAGTTCCGGCTAGTTTAGCATCTCAAGCGGTGTGGCAAGAAAACTTTGCCGTAGTGGTGCCAGAGGACTTCCATCTGCAACCACAGCATTTTCGAGATATTACGCAGCTGCAAGAAGAGTCCTTCATCCTGTTTGAAGAAAGCTACAGTCCGTCGTATTATGCTACCGTGATGAGTATTTTTGCCGATCACAATTTCACTCCCAATGTGGGACACAAGACGGTGCACGCCAACACGATTTTTCGTTTAGTGGAGAATGGTTTTGGCATTTCTCTAGTGCCCAGTTCCCTACAAAAAGGGTATGACCTTAAGGTGCGCTTCCTAGAATTACTTAACATCCGACAAAGAGCCATCCTGTACATGGTTTGGAATAAAGAGAACGCCAATCCGGTATTGCCAAAGATTAGGGGGATTGTTGGTGAATTTAGTTGACCCACCTTTGTTAAAACTCCGGCAGACAGGTTTGGTTGGGTTAGTCCACCTATGCTAAAGCTTCAGCGGATGAAATGAATTTTGTTGAGGTAATCCTCCTTCGCTAAAGGTTCGTCGGGTAAAATGGAATTAACTGATGAGCTAAAACCGTAGCAACACGATCCGTCGCGCCACAAAACTCCATAAAACCTCTTCACCCTCATTTTCACTTTAATGACCATTTTCACTCAAACTTCTCTCTTACCTTCGCTGTCAGTCAAAACAAACATCCATGTCTTTCCCACCAGGCTTAAAGCGCGCGGCTGTAATGGTTGTCTTGCGTCACCAGGAACAGTTTTTATTACTCAAGCGGGCCAAGCCACCTAATCAGGGATTGTACGTGCCCGTGGGAGGAAAAATTGAACCTTATGAAGATCCTTATGCGACAGGACTGCGGGAGGTACAAGAGGAAACGGGGATTGTGATAAGCGAGATGCGCTACATGGGTAGCCTCATTGAAACTGCTCCCGTGGAATACAACTGGTGGTGTAGTATTTATATGGCTGATATTCCGTGGCAACCGGCACCCCTTTGTGACGAAGGCCTTTTAGAATGGATCGCTTTTGAGGACTTGGCTGAGCTGCCTACGCCAGCTACGGACTGGCACATTTACCAATACATGGCGCGGGAGCAACCCTTTGCCATGCGGGCAATTTTCAATAAGGAGCTAGAAATGACTTTAATGATAGAGGAATTTGAGCACAAACGGCTCGTTTAGAACTTGTTCTTCCACATCATACTTTCCACCGGCTTGATGGTGCGAGTGTTGTACTTGGCGTTGGCTTTACGGTTGTAATAGTTCTCGATCTCACCATCCACCTGGAAATAGATCAACTGCCCAATGGGCATACCCGCATATACACGTACTGGATGCGCGCAAGCACAACCAAATTGAGTACGTGGAGATTCCGGAAGAGGGCTTTGTCCTACACCCCAATACACT
>JBCBWU010000398.1:0-3392 GCA_039816955.1 Bacteroidota bacterium | reverse complement strand
TCGGTTCCTAGAGGTTGTAATTCGATCCAGTTTCCGTCGAAATTGGCTTCTGGATTAAAGCGAAAGACGCCGGCGCCCCCCATCAAGTAGGGAACGACCTGGGTGCGACGTTCATCGCCCAAACGAAATAGGTGGAGATTAGCTTTGAGCGCCAATTCAGTGATATTGGTCCGAAAGTTTAGCATTCGGCTACCCTTATCGTTGGTAACTCCGTCTTCACCATCAACTTTACCCAAATTTAGGCCAAACTCAAGGGAAAGTGCTTTGCCAGGGTTCATGCGTAGAAATATACCTCCAGCAGGATTGACCGTTTCGAAGTATACGCCGATGTCATCGGGAGCAAGGTCACCTGAGTAGGTAGAACCACCGCCCCAAAAACCTAATTCCAGGTTTTGAGCGTTCACAAATGACAAGCACACACAGAGGGATAAGAGAGATAAGATGTACTTCATTGTTGACTGTCCATTTTTAGGATTATGCTGACGTTGAAGCAGTTTGGGAATCCAAACCTTCTTCGAGTACAGCATATACTGACCGAAATGGTTAGAGCTTCGCTCAAAGCACTTCGCGTCATGTATATATGTTTGGGTAACGGCAGAAAGAGTGCCAATCGTGTCTAAAAACTGTAAAAGAACACGAGAATGTCAAAAAAACGGCCCTCTTCGGGTTACCCTCCACAAAATTAGAGATTTTTGCCGGTGAAACTCTAGCATCCGTTGGAATGTTGATAAAACTGTAATTAAAATACACACATGGCAGACGACGCGATCACACCAGAGTCTGAGGATAAAAAAATGTCTGGACACCGCCTGAAGGAGGGACTACGCATCTTTCGCTACGTCCTTCCCTATAAATGGCACTTTGTAATGGGCATGCTGGCTCTTGTAGTAGGCAGCCTTTTGTTCTTGGCTATCACCCTGGTACCGGGTGAAATGCTCAACGTGCTCAGCGGACAAAGCGAACGCAGCTTTTCGATTAATCAATTGTTTCTCTTTGTCATCATTTTACTTGGTGTACAAAGTATTCTATCGTTTTTTCGCGTGCATTGGTTCGCCATTGTCAGTGAAAAAGGAATGGCCAATTTACGTTCGGACATTTATCAGAAACTGATTGGATTAAGCATTCCCTTCTTTGAGCAAAGACGTATTGGGGAGCTTACCTCCCGCATTACTACGGATGTTGCTCAGGTGCAAAACGTCATCAGCATCACTATCGCTGAGTTTATTAGGCAGGTGATCATCCTGATTGGTGGTATTGGCATTATCATCTTCACGATGCCGCGCTTGGCCTTAACCATGCTACTTACTTTTCCGGTGGTCGTTATCGGAGCAATGTTTTTCGGTCGATTTATTCGTCGGTTAATGAAAGAGCGGCAGGATCATCTGGCGGAAACCAATGTAGTGGTGGAAGAAACTATGCAGACTATCCAGACGGTAAAAGCATATACCAACGAGTGGTTTGAACTAAGCCGCTATACCAATAAGCTCAACGCAGCGGTACAGATTGCTTTAAAGGCGGCCCGCATGCGGGGACTGTTTGCATCTTTTATCATTCTGGTCATGTTCGGTTCGCTCTTCTTCATTATGTGGCGAGCAGCCCTAATGGTGCAAGCCGGAACTTTGGAATCTGGTGATCTGGTCAACTTCGTCGTATTGACGGGGACTATCGGTGCGGCTATCGCTAGCCTGGGTAGTTTCTATACCGAAATCGTCTCGGCTATTGGTGCAACGGAGCGAATTTTCGAAATCTTGGAGGAAGAATCAGAAGTGATCCCTGAGACTTCTCAATCTCATGAAACCTTGGCAATAGAAGGAAATATCCATTACAAGGATGTGCACTTCTCCTACCCTACCCGTCCCGATGTGGAAGTTCTGAAAGGAATTGAACTAGAGATTAGCGCTGGCTCGAAGGTGGCCTTGGTAGGTGCCAGTGGTAGCGGTAAATCCACTATTGTGGCTTTGCTGCAGCGCTTCTATACTTTAGATAGTGGTGAAATTACGGTAGATGGTCAGCCCAGCAGTAGTTACTCACTTACGGCCTACCGGAAAAATATCGGCATTGTACCGCAGGAGGTACTCCTCTTTGGTGGAACCATACGCGAGAATATCAGCTACGGCAAGCCTGGTGCTACGGATGAAGAAATCATTACTGCTGCGCAGCAAGCAAATGCCTGGGAATTTATCGAGGCTTTCCCAGAAGGTTTAGACACCATTGTAGGTGAACGCGGCGTGAAACTATCCGGTGGCCAGCGCCAAAGGGTAGCCATTGCCCGTGCCATACTTAAAGATCCCGTGATCTTGCTATTAGACGAAGCCACCTCCAGCCTGGACGCAGAAAGCGAGCGATTGGTACAGTCTGCTCTGGACCACTTAATGGAAGGCCGAACCAGTATCATCATTGCGCACCGCCTAAGTACCATCCGGGCGGTAGATCGTATCTATGTATTGGATCAAGGAAAGGTGGTAGAAGAAGGTACGCACAGTGAGCTTTCCCTCATTGAAGACGGACTCTACAATAATCTGGCTAAATTGCAATTTGAAGTAACGGACTAACTTGAAACACAATCAGACCAAACTCTTCCTGCTAGGAGGCCTGGTAGTGCTTATACTGGGTGGCTTAGTAATAGAGCTGCCCTTCAGTATGAACTATTTGCAAGTGCGCAGCTTTTGGAAGACCAGCGTTCTGTTGGGGCTAGGTTTGGGAATTATTGCTGCGGTTGCTGCACTTTACTATCGCTGGGATGACTTGGCGGACTCCGTTGCCCGGATGCAGCTTTTCTTCACCGTCTTTTTTGCACTCTTACTAACCACTCCCCTATTTATTAGCTGGACCAATCGGTTAGCCATTCCCACTGCCGATGTCCCTCCTACAACGGTTACGCTCGAATCAGAACAGGCGCGGTTTAGCAGTCGCTTTGGAAGTAGCCGCCTGCAAAAGCCACAGGCCAATCAATACTTACTGTTTTTCTATCGCGATGGTCAGCTCTATCGCCTACAGGATCATGAACCCTTTTTCCCGGATGCCAAACCCGGTGACACTCTACAATTGAACATTATTCGTGGCCGACTGGGCTATGAATGGGTTCTTAGATGACCCCATTCATAGCTACCTGCTGTAGAAATTTATAACTGCGGGAAAATCGTCCAACGTTCCCATTCCTGCACTTTTGTAGCATCTGCACTGGCGGAACCATCTGGACGCCCCAGCAAGTACCTATTTTGGACAGACCGAAAACTTACTGGTTTTGCCAAGTCAAGCGGACTTCGGTCGGATAGATCGTCACCGTTTAGGATAATCCACCGCTCTGACCTACCCATTTCGGCGGGATCAGCATTCACGTTACCGTTACTTTCCGCTTGCAAGAACCTATTAAACTGGAGCCAGTTTAATAG
>JBCBWU010000397.1:0-3456 GCA_039816955.1 Bacteroidota bacterium | reverse complement strand
GGTCCTCCCCGGTTCCGATCTCAACTTTTCCTTAATTACGTACAGCTCCCGGTACTGCTTAGAGCAGAAACTCCGGTATTAAGAGGGCTAGGGGTTTATTTCCAATCTGGCGTAGGCTTCTCTTATCTACTAGGTGGTTATCGTCAAGCAACCGCTCAAACTTCCGGTTTTCCAACCAGTCGACTTGAGCTCGATTTTGATGGAAGAGACCAAGAGCTCAATCGCTTTGACTTCGGTTGGCAAGGCAGTCTAGGTTTAACCTACCCACTTGGCAAAGGAAAGCTAGCAGTCTCCGGAGAATTCTACTACGGCTTCTGCGATGTAGATCAAAAGAATACTTCCAAGAACCGGAATTGGGGCGTTGGGTTAGGGTATCAGTTCCTGCTGAGAAAAAATAAGGACTAACACCTCCTAAAACTTCCGTACTACGCCAAACGCGTCCTCACCACATCCTGCACAAAAGCTTCCCGCTTGCGCCGGGCTACCGGTACTTCTGAACCGTCGCGCATGATCACGATACCGTCATTTTGGTACTGCCGAATCGTTTGGATATTGATGAAATGCGATTTGTGGACTCCGTAGAAACCATAGCTTTTAAGCAGGTTTACAAATACCCCAATATTGTAGGAGCTAATCAGACAGGTACCATCCGTAAGATAGATCTTGGTGTACTTCTGCCACCCCTCACAACGGATGATACTTTTGACCGGTACAAAATCGTAGGCCTTGGCACCGGGGATGGCTACCTTGGTTTCCTGATCATTCAGGTGACGGAGGTTGTGTTGAAGATTATCGTAGCGTTGAATCTTTTGGCGATCCGAAACGCGAGTGAGGGCTTTCTCTACTGCCGAAATTAGATCCTCTGTATTGACCGGTTTAAGCAGGTAGTCGACGGCACTGATTTTGAGGGCATCCAATGCATAGTCGTTAAAGCCAGTCACAAAGATCACTTCAAAGTTAATGCGCGGAAGACGCCGTAGGAGGTCAAAACCACTACCCCCAGGCATGGCAATATCCAAGAAGACCAGATCAGGCTGGTGTCGGGCAATGACAGTCATGGCCTCGGTCACATCGCGGGCAGTGGCCACCACCTCCACTCCGGGGCAATAACGCTTGAGTTTCACTTCGAGTACGCGTTGCAATTTCGGTTCGTCGTCTACCAGAATGGCCTTAATCGTATCCATCTTCTTGCTGTTTGAAGTTTATCGTCACTATGGTACCAGGAAAGGTAGGATGAGCGGGCTCGGCATCTTCTATCGTATAATCGACCTGTAAAAGATCGGCCGCACTGAGTGTATCTATTTTGTCCTGGACAATCTGCATTCCCCGACTGCGATGTCCTGGTTTACCACGCTGGCCCGCACGGACCCGGCCGACACCATTATCACTGATTGTACAACGAAGGGTATCCGCGGTAGCTTGCTCGAAACGGATCGACAGCCTCCCTTGCTTATCCCGACGTTCGCTTAAGCCGTGCATGATGGCATTCTCCACAAAAGGCTGTAGAATCATTGAAGGAACAATAGTGGAAGCAACAGGGATGTTATTAGCAACACTTATCCCTACTTGGAACTGTTCCTCAAATCGCATCATCTCCAGATCAGTATAGTTTCTCAGTAGAGCAATCTCCTGTTCCAAGGGGAGCAGTGTTTCCCGCGAACTGTCCAAATACAAACGCATCAGCCTCGCGAAGCGCGTGAGATAATCATCGGCCAAATCCACTTCTTGCGTTTGGATAAAGTACTGGATGGAGCCTAGCGCATTGAAGATAAAATGAGGGTTCATCTGGGCCTTCAATGCTTGCATTTCCATTTTCGCCAGGCGGCGATTCAGTGCTTTCTCCTGGGCTAACTCCCGCTTAGTCCGTCGAATTCGGCGCCGGGCGTAGGCGATGATCAACGCAATCAATCCACTAGCGATCAGGATTTGGAACCAGCGTTTTTGCCAAAGGGCCGCTTGGATAACTACTGTGGTTGGCAGGTGTTCAATCACTCGTCCGTAAGCATCCTCCGCCTGGAGGTAAAAAGTATAACGACCGGGTAGTAGACCAAAGTAAGATCTGGAACGCTCCGTTCCTTCACTCCATTCTAATTCTAATGGGTCCAGTCTTGTGCGATAGCGGATATTGCCCCGGCTGGCGTAAGACCGGAGATGAAAGTCAAACCGTAGTTGCTGCGTCGTATAAGGGAGTTTTTCAAAATTTTCAACAGGAATGTACTCTTCATTTGCGTTTAGCGACAGGAGTTGCAGCACATCCTGCTGTACTGGAGGCAGAACGACCGGAGCCCGTTGAATTTCGTGCAGACCATAATTTGTAGCTACTAAAAGTGAGCTATCCCCTAAGGCCAGTACGTCCTCAATTTTATCTGTGGGTAGGCCGTCCTTTGCCCCCAAAACGGTATAGTTGTGTGGAGTTTTAGATGGAACAAGTAAAATACCCTCATTAGTAGCCACAAGTACGCCTTTAGAACCGTCAGGACGGATGGCGTGCACGTAATTGACCGCAGCAACTTTTTCTAAAACTTGTGTTTCAGTGTGATAGCAAAACAAGCCATTACTTTCGGTCCCAATCCAGAGACGATCGGCAGTAGCGTAGACCGCAGATACATCCTTGAGTTCTTCTTCGTGTCGTAAATAGGGAGTAAGCTCATCATTGGCTAGCCTGTAGAGGCCATCTAATTCACCAGCGTAGAGTTGATCGGATTCCGGATCAGCAAAAAGTGAACGACTTGTTGCAGTTAATTTACTTACCCGGCAACTAGGCTGCTTTTCAGCTGACAACTCCCACTGATAAATACCTCGCCGATGAGGATCAACCATATGTAAAAGGGTTCCCTGATGAGTTATCACCAAACTCTTTGCGTGATTAATTAAATAAGGATAACTCTTAAATGGGTTGGGGCTAGCAGGGTCAGGTTGACAATCAAACTTCTCCCTTAGGTTCTCTACTTTCACTTCAGTACCACTCAAATCAAGGTAAAGCAGAGCATAATCCAATGAAAGCACCAAATTGTTACCATGCAATGCTGCTGATCGGAAACGCGATCGAGTAGTATGTTGAAAAAGTGTGATGGTAGTATCCTCTCGAACTTCATAGACTTCTCCACTGGATGCCAGGGCCAAAATCCTGTTATCAGGAGTCTGTAACAGTCGCTCAATAGAGGAGCTAGCATTATCCGGCAAAATGCGGCGCTGGACCCCCTGGTAAGCCAATGGTATCATGAGTAGGCCAGCATTGCGGGTTCCTTGCCAGATATTTCCTTCGCGGTCGGTATAGGTAGTGAGCAGCGACCAGTCCCTTTCTGTGTCAGTCCAGGTCAGGCGTCGCAGTACGCGCCCTTCGTAATCAAATTCAATATTTCCGACATCAGAAATAACCCACCAGGAGGATGCATTGATTCGAAAATCTGAAAAATGCTCAGGGAATAGCTGATAGTCTAGTAATTTAATATGTTT
>JBCBWU010000396.1:0-3484 GCA_039816955.1 Bacteroidota bacterium | reverse complement strand
AGAAAAGACCCGGGCCACCTCATTAGCAAGGCGAGGATCAGCAGTGAATAGACCAAAGTCAGCGTACACTTTAGCTGTATCTTCGTGAAAGTTACCCGTAGACAAATAAGTATAGAGTTTAGCTTGTGCACCTTCCAAGCGACGTACTAGGGCCAGCTTTGAATGCACTTTTACTCCCGGAAAACTATAGTGCACGGTCACACCCGCCTTTTCCAGTTTTTCACCCCAACGCAAGTTGGCCGCTTCGTCAAAACGAGCTTTGACTTCAATGAAAACGGAGACCTGCTTGCCCGCCTCCACTGCTCGCATTAGCGCCTGCATAATCCGCGACTTCTTGGCTACCCGATACTGGACGATCTTAATGTGCGTAACATTGGGGTCAGCCGCAGCCTCTTCGAAAAATCGCACGGCCGACTCATAGCTCTGGTAAGGAACATGAATGAGGTGGTCGCGTTGGGCAATAGCACCAAAATAGTCTGGTGTCCGCTCCAAGGGTTGATACGGCAGCGGTGGCAACTCAGGGTTCTTCAAGCTCTTCATGCCGAAGTCCGGGAACTGGAAGAAATCGAAGTTATTGTGGTAACGCCCCTCTTTCAGGGTGTCAAATGTTTCCAATTCGAAGACATCCTTGAGAAACTCCAGGAATGCTTTAGGCATTTCGGCATCGTACACAAATCGAGAAGCCGGACCCACATGACGTTTGGTTAAACTGTGTCTAATCTTAGCAATAAGATCCCCAGAGAATTCATCATCAATGTACAGTTCAGCATCCCGAGTTAATTTGATAGAATAGGTATCCTGAATATCATAGCCTGGGAACATCCAACTGACACTGTGCCGAACAATATCGTCCAGAATGATAAGGTGATATTCCCCGCTGGGGCTGGGCAACTGAATGAAACGCGGAAGGTGATCGGAGGGAATTTTTACTAGTGCAAACTGCTGTTCAGCATCTGGTTCTCCTTTTGGTTTCAAAAGGATAGATAAATAGAGCTGAGCGTTGTTGAGAAACGGGCGAATCCTTTCTTTCACCAATAGTACCGGCTGCACAAAAGGCAACATGTGATCGCGAAAGTAATTTTCTACAAACTCGCGCTCCTCCTCATTCAACGCCAGGCGACGTTTGATATTGATATGGTGTTTCCGCAACTCTGGGATAATTTGCTTCGCGAAGATTTCCGCAAATTCTTCTTGTTGCTCGTCTACGATCTTCTGAATCGTCCGTACTGTTTGTTTCGGACTAATGTGCAGTTCACGTTTGGTCTTTTTACCAATCCGAATAAGATTGCGGTGGTTAGCCATTCGTACCCGAAAGAATTCATCCAGATTCGAGCTATAAATTGCTAAGAACTTGATACGTTCGAATAGTGGCACAGAAGGGTCCTTAGCCTCTTGGAGGACACGATAATTAAAGGACAACCAACTGATGTCTCGGGCGATAAAGGGAATGTCATTGTCCAATATATCCATACGGCTAGAAGAGTGAGATCTGTTCCCCTCCTTCGGTTTTAGAAGGGATCGGAACAGGTCCGCGAGTTTTGATAGTTGTGGTCTCAAGTAAATGCTGTACTAAAAATGCTGTCATGTCTGGAGCCAGAAGGTTATCCGGTTGATGTGGAAAAAAGTAAACTGTCTGTAAACCTTGCTTCCGCCATTCCACCAGCTGGCGGCTCCACTCTCGAATACGGTCATAATCGCTGGGATGTAGGCCATTACCAACAAATCTAATCATTGTCAGCTTATTCGTCAACCGTTGGTGCAGTACATCCCGTCGTCCAGAGACATCTGTGATAACCGTAGCAACGCCATGGGCGGCGAATAGGGCCGACCATTCATCCTGTAAATCCGCATCGGCAAACCAGCTTTCGTGCCGCATTTCCATGGCCAATGGAAATTCCTTAGGCCAAGTCATCAGAAATCGTTCCAGTTCTGCTAAACGATCAAAGCCAAAATATGGGGGCAACTGCATGAAGCACGCACCGAGCGAGGTGCCAAAGTGTTCAAGTGCCTCCCAAAACAAAGGCAGTTGATCGGTGCCTAGTCCGAGATTACGGCTGTGGCTGATCCGTTGGGGGATTTTGGGACAAAAGCGAAAATCATCTGGTACTTGCTCGCACCACTTCCGTACTTGCTCCAGGCTGGGTATACGGTAATGCGTAGTATTAAACTCAATGGTATTGAACTGCCGCGAATAGTGGTAGAGAAAATCCTTGCTTTTGGTGCCTTTAGGATACCAACGCCCAACCCATTCGGTCATACTCCAACCCGTGCAGCCGGTATAAAAAGCAAAATCAGCTTGTTTTGCCCGAAAAGGTTCGAGTAAGGTTTAGTTAACCTCAGGGTTAGCTGGCAGGCTAAAATCTACGCCACTGATATCCAAAAGTTTACCAAATTTCATACCTCGACCTAACTCTACTGTTAATTAATCCATCAAGGCCATTGCATCATCGGCAGATTGCACTGGCAGCTTACAAATTTTGTTGCGGCATACGTAGATAAAGGTCTCTCCCTCAACCAACTTATTCTCCAGCAACGAAAGACTACCTTCACTAGAGCCGCCAAGAAAAATGGCGTTCGGTAAATAGTGGGCTTGCAGCTCTGCGTTTACTTGCTTCCAGTCGTCGCCGACTACCGCCACTTCGTAGGGTGGATAAACCCGCCGTAGTAAGAGTTGTCCCCAATTGGCGTAGAAATTCGGCGCGCTCATGAATTCATCTCCCTGCATTACAGCGCTGAGCATTTGATCACTCTTAGTGCTGAATTCCTCTTGGTCAAGATACAAACCTAACTGCCACAAAGCTTCTGCAAAAGCACTATTAGAACCCGCAACCACATTGTCCTTAACCTCCATTCGTCGGCTGACCAACGGAGGATCTAAATCCGAGGTATAAAACAATAGATTGCTTTCCGGATTGTCAAAATGCTCCAAAGCATAATTCGCTAGCGTTTCTCCTTCGCGTAGCCATTGTTCGTCAAACGTCAATTCGTAGAGGCGCACAAAGGCTTGAATAGTTTGGGCATAATCATCCAGAAAAGCATTGATTGATGACTTGCCATCTTTATGGTTACGCCAAAGCCCACCGTCATCTCGGCGCGCATTATCCTGTAAGAATTGCGCTGCCTTAAGCGCCCGTGCTATGTATTCTGGATTACGCAAAGCGGCGGCGGCATCTGCATAACCTTTGATCATGAGCGCATTCCAAGAAGTCAGTAATTTATCATCCAGCCCCGGACGTACTCGCTTGTTGCGCGCTTGCAAAAGTTTTTCCTGCGCACCCATCAGCATCGCTTTTTCACCACTTTGCAGCGGCTCCGCATTGGGGTCACGATGAAGAATATTTTTTCCTTCTTCCCAGTTGCCAGCTTTCTTAAGTTGGTAGTAAGACTTCACCAAGTCTGCTTCATCGTCACTGAGCAAAGTGTCAATTTCCGCAGTATGCCACACGTAGAATTTTCCTTCTTCTCCTTCACTATCTGCGTCCAG
>JBCBWU010000395.1:0-3502 GCA_039816955.1 Bacteroidota bacterium | reverse complement strand
CCTCCCTACCGTTTCGCTTCCGCAATCGCTTTTACATTCTCCAACACCTCAGGGAGCATAGCACGGAATTTTTCACCGAAAGCCTTGGCAAAGATGCCTTTGGTTAGGCCGGTAAACCATACTTCGTGGGTGAAGGTGAGTTGATCGCCGGAAGAATCCAGGTAACGTTCTACGTACAGGCCACCTAGGGGTAAATTCGTTTTCATCGTGTAGCTTCGGCCGGGTTCAATATCGACAATCTTGAATTTTGAGGTACGCCCTTCCAGAGACAAAATGGTGCCTTTGGCAGCTAGTGCAAAATCGCCGTCGAGGGTGGCATCTTGCAAGCCGGAATCCCAATTTTTCCAGTTGGGAACATCCGTCCAAACCTGCCAGATTTGTTCCGCGGAGGCGGTAGTCGGAAGGCTGTACCAGAAATGCTTATTGGTCGGTTCGGAATCTTGGGCAGTAGCACTCATAGTAATCATCATTAATGTTGCTATGGTTAGAACTTTCATCGTATTTGATTTTACAATGTAAAGTTCTGCCCTGTGCAAGCAGATGTACTGCACCTATGTTAAGTTTAGAGTGGGAAATCGGGGGTAGTCAGTGGTCAGTGGTCAGTAGCTAGTTAAAAGTGAACAGTGGACAAGGTGAAGCGGAAAAAGTAAGAAGTGGGGAATGGATTTGAGTATTACGTACGGCTCAAATTTTGTAACGATCTATACTATTTGGATGTACCTGTAATTATGCTAATCTACTTCGGCCAGCATTTCTGGTAAGGGAAAAATGATCTCTACACGGGTTCCTTTTTCTTGATCAATGCTTAATTGTCCATCGAGTCGTTTAGTAAAGGCATGAATCAAGCGCGTACCTAAGGAGCCTTCCTGCACGGGAAAATCTGTCCCGCTAAAACTGATACCATCGTCGGAAACAGAGAGGACTAGATTGCTATCCTCTTCGTAAAGATCGAGTTTAATATGGCCTTTTGTACGCCCAGAAAAAGCATGTTTGAGGGCATTGGTCATTAGCTCATTGGTAATTAAGCCCAAGGAAACCAACGTATCCACATCCAAGCTAAGCGGAGCGGCATTGACTTGCAGACTAATTTCGGCATCGGGCTGAAAGCTATCTAGTACATGATGGGCCAGTTCCGCTAGGTATTCACTGGCGGCTACCTCCTTGAGATCATCTCCCTGGTAAAGAATTTTATGAAGGATACTCATCGACTGTATCCTAAATTTACTAGAGCGCAGGGCGTCCCTGGTATCTGCATTTACCATTTTGCGTTCTTGAATACTGAGCAGCGAAGTGATAACCTGCAAGTTGTTTTTGACACGATGATGAATTTCACGCAGAAGCAACTCATTTTGGTCCAGTGCTTCAGATATTTTCTGGTTTTGCTCGTAAAGCTGCTGTCGGTTTTTACGATTTTTTTGGTACAAATTGTAGAGTGCGTACAGTAATACAGCCATTATCAAAAGGGCAATACTACCCCAAATCAAGGCGGTATTCCTTACCGTAAGGGCTTGCTCCTGGGCCTGATTTACTTTATTTAGATTACGGATCTCCATGTCCTTTTCCCGGGCCTGAAATTGTTGTACCAAGGTTTCGCGGTAGCGGCTATTCTCCCGCGCTTGTAAGGCCTCCTGGTGAGCAATGTGCAGCTGGTACATCTCTAAGGCCTCCTTAGGTTGCCCTCTTTTCTCGGCCAGTTCGCTCCTGAATTGGTAATAGGCACTTTTTTCTTCTTCCAGATCAGAGGTGGTAATATCTTTGATATCTCCCAATAGGCGATTGGCTTCGCTATACTCCTCGCGATTCAGGGCTAGCTCAGCCAACAGAAGGTGCAAAATGTACACCTTGTCTTGGGTAAAAACTACTGCGTCATTACGCTCCAAGGGTACCAATAGATCATAGGCCTTGGTAAATTCTTCACTATCAAAATAGGCATGTCCCAATGCGAGGTCACATTCGGTGATTGAAGTTAATTGTTGAAGTGCCAAGTAACGCTGCTTGGCCTGTTTTATGGCTTCAATGGCCTGCGGGAGGCTATCAATTTTTGCGTAAACCGCACCAATGTTAAGATAGGTATTGGCTTGTCCCAAAGAGTCTTGCAATTGAAATTTAATGGCAAGCGATTTTTGGTAAGCCTCTAGTGCTTCTGTATAACGCCTTTGTTTGCGATAGAGGATCCCCATGTTATTGAGGACCATGCTGGCTTTCGCAGGAAAACCATATTCACTAGCTACTTCGTACGCCTCCAAGTTAGCCTCAAGAGCGTTGGTTGCTTGATCTACCTGGGTGTAAGCGCTCCCTTTATTGATGAGCAGGTTTATTTCTTCTTCCTGTGCATTCGCAATAAGGGGAAGGACTTTCATCCCTTGTTCCACGTAATGCAAAGCAGAATCTAGTCTGCTACTAAAAGAATTCAGAGCGGACAAAGCTCGATAAGCGTTCAATTGGCCAGTTGGATAAGACAAACGCTCACTCAAATGCTGGCTGGCCTGCATCAGGGTATAGGTGACCTTGTGATCACGGGCAAGCCATTTACGAGCTTCAGCGTAAAGAAAATCCGCATCCAGCGTATCACTGCTGGAAGCCGCTAATTCTAAGAGTTCATCCACAGAGGGGTTTTCAGGTAGGGGTGTTTGAGCGTTTAGACTGGGAGGGGGTAGGGTTAGAATTAGAATTAGAGTAAGAATTAGAATGGGAATGGGAATTAGAATGGGAATTGGGGGTAGAATTCGGCTGGGGGCGAGGGGGCGTCTGAAGGGACGACCAATAATTTGATAAGGCTTGAGTAGCATCATATTTTACGCGTAATGCGCTTACAAATTCATAATCTTATGAATGGCGCTGGCCCGTGAATTTACCTGAAGTTTTTGGTAAATCCGGATCAAGTGAGTCTTAATGGTATTGACGGATACAAAAAGCGCCGTGGCGATCTCCGTATTCTTCTTGCCCTCCCAGGCGGCATGCAACACAACGTATTCTTGCGGGCTGAGTGCTTTGTCCAGAAATTGATTGATATACTCGTAGGCCGGAAAGACGCTCTTTTTCTGAAAACGATTATTGGCGAAAGCCAGGGCTACTGCTGGCGCAATGTCCTTCTCTTTGTAAGGTTTGACCAGGTAGCCACTGGGGTTGCGAGCTACTACCTCCTGCACCGTATGTTGGTCACTAAAGGAGGTGAGGAAAATAAAAGGGATCTTGTAAATAGCGTTGATGACATCGGCTACTTGCAAGCCACTTTTATTTCCTCGTAAGGCAATATCCAGGAAAACTAAATCGGGCGCCACGCCCGCCAGATGAGTAATAGCTTGATTATAGGTGTATGCTATTTTGGGAACGTCAAAACCAGCCGCCAGTAGAATATCCTGGAGGTCTTGGGCAATGGCCACCTCATCTTCGACTACCAGGATTTTCTTTTTGTGCTGCATCTTGTCTTAATTGATTTAGTTATCTGGCGAAATTAATACTGTTCTGGTATGGGCTGCTGCGGAATCTGCGGCGCTGTAAA
>JBCBWU010000394.1:0-3510 GCA_039816955.1 Bacteroidota bacterium | reverse complement strand
CGGAACTTGGCCCACCAGAAAACATCAAGGCATAGTTCTATTGTGGTCGCATCTAGTGCATAGACGACGTTATCCAGTTCAATGGCCAAGTCTTCATCTACTTGGCACACTTGACGGGCTTGCCGAATAAGCACCTGAGCAAAGTCTGCATAAATGCGCCAGTCTCGTTTTTCATTGGCATCAGCTAAGGTAGATCGTTTGACACCATGCGTCAAGCCCAAATGATACAGCTTATGCTCATGAGCTTGAAGGCAAGTCACTACATCTCGTAAGCTCTCGCGGTTCGTTAGTTGGCCAAAGCTCATACACAAAAACTGATGCCAGCAAGTGAAATTGCGGACTCGATAGTTACCACCGTACTTGTCAACATACTTGGTAAACGCTTTGTGATTGATCAAACTCATCAACTGCGCAAAGACATATTTACCTCGATTCATTAGCAGCCCTCTTTTGGGTGCTAAGTTGGTCTTCTTAGGAGTCGATTCAAATCGTTTCCGAAGAAAACTATTGTAACTTATTGATAAACAGAAGCCTTATGAAGGTTCCTGATTTTTTAACCGGACACTACTGTCCTGAAGTCTTCGCCAAAGTAGAGCAGTTAGTAGGCGACCGAGAGGATAATCTCGTGGCCTTGAAGAATAGAAAATGGGATGTTGTAATCGACAACTCTGGGCGTAAGACCAAATGGACAGAAGACACGGCAGCATTGCTGGTGGATAATGTCGGGTATTACATGTACACTTCCTCCATTAGCGTTTATTATCCTTTTACCGGCGATGATTTTTCCGAAGGCAGATCATTGGTCACGGAGATTCCTGCAGGCGTTACAGAAGGTGAAAAAGCTACTTACGAATATGGCGTGATGAAAGCGACTTCAGAACTGGCTACCATCAATGCCTTTGGCGCAGAAAGGTCGATTATTGTCCGGCCTACTTTGATCGTCGGCCCCGGTGATCGCACCGATCGCTTTCCTTATTGGTTGGCTCGCCTAGAAAAAGGGGGAGACATTATCATTCCTGGAGCGGCGGATGAAGTCGTTCAGCACATTGACGTTCGAGACTTGGCGCAGTGGATGATCAGATTAGCGGAAAATAAGGCTGTTGGTACTTACAATGGCTCTGGTCCGGGCTTCGAAATGACGACCAATGCCTTTGTCCATGGCATCCACGCGAGCTATAATTCTCCGGTTAGTTTCGTGCAAATCGCTGACCCTACTTTTCTACAAGAAAATGGTGTGATTGGCATCCAGCCCTGGGTGATACAATTGCCAGAATATGCGGGTATGTCCAGGAGCGATAACAGTAGAGCTATTGCTGCGGACCTTCAGTTCAGACCCTTGTCCGAAACCGTAGGTGCTACCAAGGAATGGTGGTATTCCGATGCGGTCCCGCAAGAAAGACGAGATCAAATACTTACCGGGGAACGATCATTCATGCTTAGGGAAGCGGACATTATAGCAAAATGGCGCGCCAGAATGGAGGAGTAAAAAATTGCCAATAGGCCCTTGGTTATACTCATCCAGCGGTAAAAGTGAACCCAGTTCTCGGAGAACTCAGCGTTCTCTGAGGACTAGTCTTTACCCACCTCCCTATTGGAGTTCCATCTGCAAATCTGCATTTAAAGTCTTCCAGTCCACCTCAGTAGTGGCCACTGCAGAAGAAAAGTTCTGCCGAAGTTCCGTTAGCAGCTTGGTGATGGACAGTCGTACGCGATTATTCACCACGTCCCAATCATTGGCGCTGATGAGTTGTTGTTGCAATTGATTGCTGTTATCACTCCATCTGAATTGGAGCAGGAGTAAGGTGTTGTGAAAGTCGCTGTCCTTGTCTTGTACAAAGTTAATAATACGCTCTATGGCACGATCTACTCGTCCCACGCGTAGGGCTTGGTGTACCGCTTCTTCGTCGGCATCGTCCCAGCTAGGGTCAGGGATAGGCTGCTCATCAAAAGCCTCCAAGTCAACGGCCTCACCAGTGGTAGTCACCTGAATAGCCCGGTCTAAGACGGCAACATCGAAGGGTCGCTCTCCGAAACCAGGAATCTGCACCTTAGCTGTTACGCGCAGGAGCAGTGCGTAGTGCCCTGGTCGCTTAGGTATAACATCAAAGGCCCATTCGGTGGGCATGAAAGGCAGTATGGGTTGTTCAGCGGTATTGCGTGCCACAATTTCAAAACTAGAGCTCTGATCATGGGCCTCCTCTAGCTCTACTTTCATCACCGAGGTGATCTGTATTCCCTCCCTGCTCGCATTATCCTTTTCCTCCTCTGATAAACCGGACTCTAACACGCTGTCCTCTAGCGCTTGTGTAGCAATCCTGACCCGACAACGAACCGGCTCTGCTAACTTCATGCTTGGGGGAATAGCGTACAGGATTTTCCCTGCTTGAAACGGATTCTGCACACCTCCTATTTCCGTGGGAGAGGTGGGAGCAGGAGCATTCGGTGTCTGTGGGGGTGGCGCTGATGTCGGCGGAGGTGGTTCCCCTTCCATCGCTTCTTCGGGCGGTGCGGTTTCCATGGGAAAGTCTTCTTCCACTGGACCGGCTGCCATATCATCTAGGTCCTTCGGTTTGGACGGGATACGTGGACTGGGGGGGCGGATATCATTGTCTCTGGTAGGGCGTTGCCAACGCTTGCGTATGGCCTCTAGGGCTCGATCCAGTAAACCACCACCTCTGGGGCGCGTTGGAGCACTTGCCGGAGCAGAAGGTCGATTGTAGGTCTGCTCGATTCCCCTCAAAAGTTCCAGTAGGTCCCTTTTTAGTATTACTCGTGCACTCCCGTGCTCCTCTTTGGAAATTTCAGCTTCTTCGTATTGTTGGTCTAGTGCCGCAATTTCAGTCTTTAGCTTTGCCAGTCGCTGCCGCAACGCCAATCCGCCGGGCTGTCGCCTTAGAAATTGCTCCAAAGCGGCGATCCCTTCGGTAAGCTTATCATCTTGCAGTAGTCGATTGATATTTTCCAGCATAATGAGCTTGGCATATTGGTATTGCCCAGTAATGGGATTGTGCACACCAAGATAAGGAAAAGGTAGGGGAGAGGATTGTGAACGATCCCGCCTCGGAGATAAGTGTTCTCGTGCTTATGGGGCTCCGCATCGCCCTGCCTGCGGGCCGGGCAGCGTCGGGCTATCCAGGCGCTCCTGGCGTCGGCCTTACTATCCCTAGCCCTTGCGCCATCCTGGCACCAGGCTCCTGCCGAGGCAGTCGCAAATTGAGAGCAATAGATGTTAGGCTTAGTGTTGAGTAGAAACGAAAAAAGCTGAACTCCCATGTTAGGAGCTCAGCTTTTTCGGCTAATGCGGTGACGGCGGGAATCGAATGCTGAGGATTCCGCTTTGCTAGCGGAATATCAGCATCCTGACCTCCTGTGGAGCGTCAGGGCCCGGATTTGCTACCGTTAAGTCTAATGGAATGGAAGTTAAGAAGGGTCATGAGTAGAAACGAAAAAAGCTGAACTCCCATGTTAGGAGCTCAGCTTTTTCGGCTAATGCGGTGACGGCGGGAATCG
>JBCBWU010000393.1:0-3521 GCA_039816955.1 Bacteroidota bacterium | reverse complement strand
ACCAAATGCCACGCTGCGATCATTGATAGCGGCAAGGGCGTTTCCATATTCAACCAAGCTTTCTTGAGCGGGAGAAAATATCAGCTACTCGCCAAGCTATTGATCAGGCATTCGCAGATGGTTTCACCTCAGCCAGTGAGAACGTTCAGGCACTTGTCGAAGAACTCAACAAACTTACCTTCATTGAATCAATTACAAATGGAATTGGCTCGCTAGGCGATGAAATTGAAAATTTAGCACAGCGAGGTGCTCTTTCGTTTAAATCATTTGCCAACGCTGCACTAAATGCTATTAGCAATATTATTGGCGCCCTCATAAAACAAGGCGTGGCGGCAGCCATAACTGGTAGTATACAAACTGCACCCGGACCTATAGGCTTAGCCTTAGCAGCTGCAGCTGGCGGTATTGCCTCTAGCTTATTTAAAGGTGCTATCAATAAAATAGCACCTCCAAAACTCGCTAAAGGCGGAATTATCCCTCCTGGCTTCAGTGGTGATCGCTTCCCTGCACTTTTGAATTCTGGTGAAGCAGTACTTCCAATTGATAGGCTGATGCAAGCAATTGAAGCAGGCGGAGGCACAGGTGAATTCGTGCTACGAGGTGATGTTCTAGTCGCTGCACTGAAGCGAGCCAATTACAATAACGCAAGAATAGCCGGAGGATAATGGGAGCACGACTACAAGGCTATTTTAGGTCAGAGGACGGCGAACGGTATCGCGTCACACTTGATGTGGACGGATACAGTGGCCCGGTTGACGACTTCAAGCTCAGCGAGCTAAAGATCAGCTACAAAGGCGACACCAATAACATCCACCACCCTATTTTGAGTAGTAGCGCCAGGCTTAGTTTTGTTATTTCAAATAGCACAATTCAGAGTGTTTTCACCGGCCTTACCGGAGCTGCAGAGGAAGAGTATCGGATTAGAATCGATAAGGGTCTGAGCGATGATTTGCACTGGGCAGGATTCGTTATCCCTGACCAGGTGGTAATAGAGGATGCTCCCTTCCCTTTCAACTTCTCAGCAGAAGCCGTTGACGGTATTGGCAGACTCAAAGACAAGGACTATGCTGGCACAGGAGAAGACTGGGAAGAGTGGACCACCGACCTGCAGCACCTATACAACATTCTCAGCTTTATTCCTTTGGCAGACTTCTGGGGGCCAACCGACGTATATCTCAAAGCTCGAAACCAGATATTTGAGGACGCTCACGCTGAAGGTGAGGCCGTTTCTCCCCTACCAATAACCAGAGTTAACCATCGCGTTTTCAGAAAGGTAAACAGCAGCGGTCATGTGGAGTACATGACCGCATACAAAGTGCTCGAAGAGTTCTGCCGTGCTCATGCCAGCCGCTTTTACTTCTCCGATGGAGTCTATCATTTTGAGCAGCTCACAGAGTACGCCAACCAGGACACCACTATCACTTTCAAACAATGGGACACTAGTGGCGGAGCCCTAGCTGATGAAGTATTGAACGACTGGGATACCCGTCTGCTGGTAGTTGATCGATCAGCGCTACGCCAAGCGGGATCAGCAGACCTTACAGTGGCCACTGGTGCAGTTGGCACCTATCTGAGTGCTGTGAGTAAGGTAGAGTTGATCTATAAGCACTTCAAGACTCGTAGCATCCTCTCACACATCTTTCCTCCTCCTACCTGGAACCAATCCAGTGCGGTGGAGATCAATACAGGATCAGTAGACGACAATTCTGGTGCCACAAGGTTACTCGTCACTGCAGATGTTACCTTCAACATTTCATTTGCTGTCCCAGATGATGTTGAACCCGGTAGACTTAAAATGCGGTGTCTTCTAAAGCTGGAGGGTGGTTCGACGCACTACTGCAGGCGGCAAGCCACCATTGATCTTGGTGTCGTTTCCTATGAAGAGCCTATTTGGACCACCGATATTTCCTATGTCGAATTCTATACCGATACTCATAACGGTAACGGTCTGGACTATCTCTACCGATTCGTTTTGTATGCCCCCAACCTCCCAGAAAGTGGCGATCTCTCAATTGACTTTGACTTTGTAGAGTTGGCAGGCATGACGGGTATTATCGGTATAGGTGCTGGCTATACTTCCAACTGGAATATCAGCAACGTATACGGCGAAGTATACAGCGATGGCAGTGTGGATGCTCCAAGTGATAGCAGGCTGTACAGAAGCTTCAATGACAACGACACTAACAGTGATGTACTCGATCCTGAAGTCATACTTGGTGATGGCCCTACCGGCACCGCTTTTGGCAGAATCCAAGTGTTCAACGGCACAATTTGGGTTGACTCAGCGAACTGGAAACTGCGCGGCGAGGCAGATCTGCTGCCCCACGGTGCACGGATAGCTCAGGAGATCATCACCCCAAGACTTGAACCTGCAGAACGCCTCGAGGGGGCGCTCCTCGACACCTTCATGGCTCACAACATCATTACTCGGAATAATACCCGCTACATTTTCATGCAGGGTACCATCGATTTAAGTCGAAACGAGGTAGATGGAGTTTGGGTGGCCATTACAGATAGTGCGACGCTGGCCACGACACCCGACACTGGGATTGATCTCGATATCGGATCAACTAACCCCATTACCCCTGGTCCGTCTTTTCCCCCTGGCCCTTACGCTCCTCAAGTCCCAGCTACAGGATGGCAAGGTGGCCTTGTTGACATCGGTGGACTGCGTGGATCAATCGACAACAACGTTGTCTTTACGCTCTCTTCTGCTCTTCTGGTAGATGATGGTGACGTAACGTTTTTGTCTGTCCAGGAGCGGGACTTTATTCACAACTTATTCAATGAGGATGAGATCGAGGTTGTAAACCCATACAATGGACGCGCTCAGACCTTTGTAGTTGACACTAATCAGGAGTCCGACAAGACTATAAACGTAATTACCCAAACGCCAATTATCGACTTCCCTGTTGGTTCATGGGTGACTCCCAAAAGGAACTTCCTTTTCCGACTTATTTCACGGCTTCGCCGCAAAACCGTCACGGTCCAGCTGGTTCCTTCGCACATGGAAATCGTTGGCGATCCCGCTCTAATGCCTTTGCAGTTCGATACGTTCTTCCGAGTGCCGGAATGGATGAATGGCTATAAGCTTGCCAAGTGGACCGTTTCTGTCCACACTGCCGGCACAGGTACGGGATTCGTAAATGTGAATGTAACAGCAGCTGGAGTTTCAAACGCATTGACATTTGATTACATCAATGAGCAGGAAACGAAAACCCTCAACACCTACCAGGCGCTATCGACTGGCGACTTAATCACCTTCCACCTTACCAATATCACTGACGGAACAGGTAACAGGCCTCTAGGCTTGACCGTGGACCTACAACTAATAGCAATGCTATGAGACTAATCTATTCTATACTACTGACGCTCTGTACAATCACAGCGCTGGCCCAGCCAGCCAGCAGAGTACCAATGATACCGAATGTACTCGGGTCTGATGAAGTCTTTACCACAACGCGAGGACGACTTTATAAGATCAGCATTGACCAGATACTGCAGTACGTTGAAACAGAGGG
>JBCBWU010000392.1:0-3536 GCA_039816955.1 Bacteroidota bacterium | reverse complement strand
AAAATCCTACTCAAAAACAAACAAAAAAGGCTACCCGGGTTTTACCCGTAGCAGCCTCTTTTGTTTCATTATATCTGACTTAATGCAGTAATTGATCTGCTAGTCAAATCCTTTTAGAATTCCGACAAGCGTGGTGCACGAGGGAATGGAATTACGTCGCGAATGTTGGTCATACCAGTAATGAATTGTACCATGCGGCCAAAGCCCAAACCAAAACCAGCGTGCGGTGCACCACCGAAGCGGCGCAGGTCTAAGTACCACCACAATTCTTCTTCCGGAATATCCATTTCCTTCATCCGTTCCAGCAAAACGCTCTGGCGCTCCTCCCGTTGTGATCCACCGATAACTTCTCCGATGTAGGGGAAAAGTACGTCCATGGCGGCAACCGTTTTACCGTCGTCGTTCATACGCATGTAAAAGGCCTTGATGTCCTTTGGATAATCGCGTACGATTACCGGCTTTTTGAAGTGCTTTTCTACCAGGTAGCGTTCGTGCTCGGCCTGCAGGTCCGCACCCCAGTGTGGTTCGAATTCGAAACGGCCTTTTTTGAACGGTTTACTACGGCGTAGTAACTCAACGGCTTCGGTGTAGGTAATTCGCTCAAAATCGTTGTCGACCACAAAGCGGAGCATTTCAACCAAACCCATTGGTCGGCGCTGGGCCTGTGGTAGGTTTTTCTCCGCATCCTGAATGCGTTTATCTAGCAATTCAAGGTCACCTTGGAAGTGTTCCAACACGTAGTTGATCAGGTACTTCACGAAATCCTCGGCCAGATCCATGTCGTTATCTAGATCGAAGAAGGCAACTTCTGGTTCAATCATCCAAAACTCCGACAAGTGGCGGGTCGTGTTTGAATTTTCCGCCCGGAAAGTAGGACCGAAAGTGTACACCTTACCCAAGGCAAGGGCACCAATTTCCGCTTGCAGCTGACCAGAAACCGTGAGGTTGGTGGCTTTTCCGAAGAAATCTTTATCGTAATCAATCGCTCCCTCCTCAGTTGTTGGTGGTGAGGCAGGATCAATCGTGCTTACGCGAAACATTTCACCAGCACCCTCGGCATCACTACCAGTGATAATTGGAGTGTGATAATAGTAATAGCCACGGTCGTTGAAGTACTTATGTACCGCATAAGCTACAGCATGACGAATACGGAATACGGCACTAAAGGTGGCCGTACGAGTACGCAAGTGAGCGTGTTCCCGTAGAAACTCTACGGTTTGCTTTTTCGCTTGTAGTGGGTATGCTTCCAGATTGTTCTCACCCAGAATCTCCAAACTCTTGGCTTGCACTTCTACGGCCTGACCCGCACCCTGACTTTCTACCACGGTACCAGTAACACTAATACAAGAGTGAAATTTGATGCTATTGATCAACTCCTCCGGGAAGTTTTCAAAGTCTACGACGATCTGAAGTGTTTGAGAAGTTGAACCGTCAAATAAGGCAATAAACCTACGGCCCCGGTACGCGCGTACCCAGCCCATCACTGTAACCTCGGAGTCCAGCGGAGGGTTCTGTAGTACTTTTGCAATTTCAGTTCTGGTAATCATTACCCGTGCTATTTTTCCACTGCATAACTTCCTATTAGTTGGGAAGGTTCCACAGTCTACTTATTCGTGCTATGTTAATAAAGCGCGAAGATAGGAATTAGCTGGAATGTGTAGGGTGGCTAATTACAAAATTTGGTTGTTGACGTACAGTGGTTTTAATCTTTCACAAATCGTATTACCTGCTGCTCATTCCGGTGCGAAATTTGCAGTAAATACACGCCGGCTGGGAGTTGCCCAAAATCAAGGGAGGGGCGATTGAGCCCATTACCTAGCTGTACTTGCTGATCAATGACGCGCTGGCCTGACAAAGAGGATACAGTCAGCTGAGCCATCATGTCTTCTGGACTGTAAACGTATAGGTTGGCTCCCTGCTCCGCTACCGGATTAGGAGATAGCTCTAAGGTGAGTTCACCCTTGCCATAAAACTCGAAGCTAAGCACCCCTAGTTCTTCCCTGGTACCATCAAAATCCGTTTGTGATAAACGGTAGGTATTAGTGCCGAGGAGCGGGGACTCATCTGTGAAATCGTAGGACTGTCGGGTGTAGCTAGTACCCATCCCGCTGGTGCGATGGACAAGTTCGAATTTCCCTTGTCTGTTGAGGCGCTCTAGTTCGTAATAGTCATTGTCGATCTCCGTATCAGTAACCCATTTAAGCTGTATGCTTTTCTGGTCTTTTTGGCCCGTGAATGAACTCAATTCTACTGGAACCGCGCTTGGTAGATAAATAAAATCCAAACACTCAATATCTAGATTTTGGATCCCCTCGCAGCAACTTGGGTTCATGTTGGCAACGCCATCTGATGTTTCAATGTGACCAATGTTGAGGGTGTGGCTTAGTTCGTGCGTCATGATCTGTTCGTATTCATTACCGACAGAGCACTTACAGGTACCCGTACCATTGTTGAATACCACGTAGCCATAGGCTGCTCTTCGCCAAGTCATGCTATTGAAGGTGTAGGTAGACCCAAACCAATATAGACCACCAATCGCCAGAGTGCCATTACACCCCGTGAGGTCAGCGATTTCACTACAGGGGTCGTCAAATTGAACCAGAATATGTTGAGAACCACCTAGATTGTCACTTACCCAGTCCGTAAATTCGCTATCTGTAGCACCTTCCCCTCCACTACAGGTAGGAATGTAGCTATGGGTTCCTGAGTTATTCAAGGTCACGCCCAGATAGTTAGTGTTGATTGCATTGACGGCATTATTAAATTCAGTCGCAGCAGTGGGACAATCAGCTGCACCAGCTTGCGCGTAGTAAACTGGTTTGCCAGAAACTTCTATGTTTTCCCAACGGGCGTAGTCTTCGTCTGACAGAAAGGTACAGTGACCAGGAGGCGTGCCGCGACCGTTGCTAATAAAGTGATGCGGATGATAGCCCGTCAGAACCGCTGTTCGGTCCCAACTCGTGCGTCCTTGCACGATTGTAGTTAGACTGTTGACCAGACGGTCTTTATAGTACACACCAAGGGCTTCTGGAGCTTCCTGCCCCGGTTGCACGTTGATGTGGACTTCCTTACCTAGGTCGAAGGGAACCAGTACTTCTACTCCATTGCGTATATGAAGTTCTAGTGCTCCGTAAGACAGCATACTAGCTTGCCAGACGTCTGTTTGTAATTCCTGTAAAAATAGCAAGTAGGTGCCTTCTTCTAGGAGTTCAAGATCGCCCCAGATGGTACGCTCAAGTTCCCCAATTTGCAGGTGGTAGTTCTGTACTACTAATGTCTCGCCTTCTGCTACATCTCCTTTGATGGGGTTAATGATGCGCAGCAGACTGCGATAGCGAGTCATTTCATTTTCTTCGACGGTGAAATTGCGTTCTACTTGTGCCAGTACAACCATTTGGCTAGCCTTAGCCATTTCACCCAAATTAGGATAAGGGCTAATCGTTGTAGCGTTGAGTTGTAGTGTGCAAAGAAGTGCCAGTAAAAGCAATAGTGTGCTATGCCTCTTCATGTGAGTCGTATTAGTTAAGATGACTAAA
>JBCBWU010000391.1:0-3568 GCA_039816955.1 Bacteroidota bacterium | reverse complement strand
ATTCTAATTCAAACCTCCTCCTACGCTTCTTCCAGCTTTTCCTCCTTTCTTGTTTGATATAGCGATACCACTACTCCTCCGGCAAGCATGACAAAAATAACTGCTAGATTGAGCCATTCTGCGGGGTGCCAGACGGTGTGTAATAGCATCTTGGCAGCCACAAAGAAGAGGATGATCGCCAGGCTATATTTGAGGTATTCAAAACGATCCATCATGGAGGCCAAGACGAAATAAAGGCTCCGTAGCCCTAAGATGGCAAATACGTTAGAGGAGAATACCAGGAAGGGATCGGTAGTTATGGCCAGGATAGCTGGGATGGAATCAAAGGCAAATAATACGTCCGTGGTTTCGATCATCAGCAAGGCGATGAACAGGGGCGTAGCGGCTAGAATATGACGACGACGAACAAAGAAGCGTTCGCCCTCTATTTTATTACTTACCGGAAATACCTTTTTCGCGTAACGAATAATTGGATTCCGATTGGGGTCAACATCTTCGTCGCTAGTTAGCATCTTCCAGGCGCTGTAGATCAAAATGGCGCCAAACAAGTACATCATCCATTGGAACTGCTCTAAAAGCCATACCCCCGCGAAGATCATCCCTGCTCGAAACACCAGCGCTCCTAAAATACCCCAGAAGAGCACCCGGTGTTGAAACTGGGCGGGAATGCGGAAGTATTTGAAGATGAGCGCCATGACAAAGACGTTGTCCATACTCAGGGACAGTTCGACCAGATAGCCGGTTAGGTATTTCATCACTGCATCTCCTCCCGTAAGGTCACGATCACCCCAGTGGTGACTGTAGAGGTAATAAACAACAAAGCCGAAGCTCAGTCCTACAGTGGCCCAAAGACTAGTCCAGCGCAGTGCTTCGCGCGTAGTGGGAACGTGGTTTTCTCGGTTAAAAACGCCCAGGTCTAGCGCAAGTAAGAGAAGAATAAATAGGATGAAAATGCCCCAAAGTAGCATATTGCGATATTGTGTGAAAACGCCGGTCCAGCTTCTACTGCTATACTCACTTTAGTAGTATTTGTTGCGGTAAAGTACCACCAAGTGTATCCCGGTCCTGTGGCGTTTTGACTTTTAAGTAACCCAAAGGTAACACTATGACAAGAGCTGCCTATGACTGGTTCACAAAGTTTTCGACAAAAGCAACGAATCTACCAACGAACGGCTGCTTCTTGAGAATAGGAAAACCCGGAGCCGACAAGACGACTCCGGGTTTTTAAGCGGGCTAAATGATTCTTATCCAGCAATACCCGCAATGCCTGGAAGCGTCTTTCCTTCCAGAAATTCTAGCATGGCACCACCACCTGTAGAGGCATGACTTACATCGTCAGCCAACCCCATTTGGTTAACTGCGGCCACACTGTCACCACCGCCGATAAGCGAGTAGGCACCTTTCTTAGTGGCTTCGGCTACGTATTCCGCAATAGACTTAGTACCAAGGGCAAAGTTTTCAAATTCGAAAACACCCATTGGACCATTCCAAAGAATAGTTTTTGACTCCAAAACAACGGCGCCAAAGGCCTTGATGCTTTCTGGACCAATGTCCAAACCTTCCCAACCATCGGGAATTGCTCCAGTCGCCGCAAAGTCAGAATTGGCATCATTGGAGAATCCGTCAGCAATTTTGTTATCGGTAGGTAGCAGGATACGCACGCCTTTGGTCCGGCCTTTCTCTAATAATGCTAACGCGAGATCAGTCTTATCTTCTTCACAAATAGAGTTACCAATACTACCACCTTGTGCTTTAGCAAAAGTATAAGCCATACCACCACCAATGATGAGGTTGTCAACACTATCAAGTAGACGATCTAGGAGAAGGATTTTATCAGATACCTTAGCTCCACCTACAATAGCGGTCAGTGGTTTTTCGGGCTCGTTGAGCACTTTGTTAGCACTAACGATTTCTTTCTCCATTAAGAACCCAAAAGACTTTTGCTCGGCGCTAAAGTGTTTAGCCACTACGGCTGTGGAAGCGTGGGCACGGTGTGCCGTACCGAAGGCATCGTTGATGTATACATCACCAAGCTTGGCCATATCGGCAGCCAGTGTTTCATCGCCTTTGCTTTCGCCGGCGCTGAAGCGTGTATTTTCTACCAATAGTACTTCACCAGCTTGTAGCGCCGCCGCCTTAGCTTGGGCGTCAGGACCAACTGTATCGGTTGCAAATTGCACGGGTGCCCCTAATACCGTAGATACGTGTGATACGATGTGCCGCAAAGTGAATTTCTCCACATTGATGCTACCATCGTCTTTCTTTTTCTTTTGTGGGCGCCCCAGGTGAGACATCAAAATAGCAGCTCCACCATCCGCCAGAACTTGCTTGATAGTAGGGGCAGCGGCGCGAATACGGGTGTCATCAGTGATGTTGAAATTCTCGTCGAGTGGAACGTTGAAGTCGACCCGGATCAGGGCCTTTTTGCCTTGGGTGTTGATCATGGCAGCAGGGAATAAGAGGTGGGAAAAGAAACGGGGAACAGCTGTGATTAGCGTTCCCCGTTAGTATTATGTGCGATTACTTCGTTGCGATCAGGTGGGCCAAGTCGGCCAAACGAGCAGAGTAACCTGCTTCGTTGTCGTACCAGCTCACAACCTTCAACATGTTGCCATTAACATCAGTCATGCCAGCATCGAAGATAGAAGAGTGAGTGTTGCGTACGATGTCGCTACTAACGATTGGATCCTCCGTATACTGTAGGATACCCTTTCAGGGCACCTTCCGCTTTGGCCTTGAACTTAGCGTTCACTTCCTCAACCGTTACAGCCTTGTCCATCACTACGTTCAATTCAATCATAGAACCAGTGATCACTGGTACACGAACGGCAATAGCCATCAGTTTACCTTCAATACCCTTGTATACTAAGTTTACAGCTTTAGCTGCACCAGTACTCGTAGGTACGATATTGTATGCTGCAGCACGCGCACGGCGTAGGTCACTGTGAGGAGCATCCTGGATACGTTGATCCGCAGTGTAGGCGTGAATGGTAGTCATAGAACCACCATTGATTCCCCAGTTGTCGTTCAAGATCTTCACGACCGGAGCCAGGCAGTTGGTAGTACAAGAAGCATTAGAGAAAACATTAGCGCGACGATCCAATTCACCGTCGTTTACACCAAGAACAATGGTCTGAACATCAGAACCCTTGGCGGGTGCGGAGATGACTACATCCTTGGCACCAGCAGTAATATGCTTAGAGGCAGCTTCTTTGGTACGGAAGATACCCGTACATTCCAGTACAATATCTACACCTAGGTCGCTCCAAGGTAGGTTTTCTGGGTTACGCTCAGAAGTAGCAACGATTTTGTTGCCATTAACGATCAGTGCATCCTCGGTAGCTTCTACTGTGCCTTCAAATGGGCCTTGAGCAGAATCATACTTCAATAAATGAGCTAGTGTGGCGTTATCGGTTAGGTCATTGATAGCAACTACTTCAACTCCTTCTTTTTGCAGTAGGCTACGGAAGGTCAAGCGACCAATACGTCCGAAACCGTTGATAGCAATTTTCTTTGCCATGTCGTGTGCGAGGTTTGATGGATTAATACAAGGCGCACTCCGTGGTTT
>JBCBWU010000390.1:0-3588 GCA_039816955.1 Bacteroidota bacterium | reverse complement strand
CACGAACAACAGTAAACCCGCCGTAAGCAGGAAACTGGTCAGCCCTACACCCGTGGCGTAGGCAAAGCCTTGTAACCATTGCTGCATCAGATACCAGGCCAGTGGTAAACTGACCAGCAAGGCAATTAAGATAAGTTTGCCAAAATCACGCGTAAGTAAAAGGAATAATCCGCCCACGGAAGCCCCCAGCACCTTGCGGATACTTACTTCCTTCCGGCGTTGTAGCGCGGTAAAAGTAGCTAAACCCAGTAGTCCGATACTGGCAATAAGAATAGATAAACCGGCAAATAAACGAGCGATCTTACCCATGCGAATCTCGGCGTCGTACATCTGCGCAAAGCTCTCATCCAAGAAGGAATATTGAAACGGCAAACCTGGAGCAATGGCCTTCCACCTTTGCTCTGCTTTACTGATCAACCCGGGAAGATCAGTAGCGGACACCCGCGCCGCGATGAAGCGATTGCTGCTGCCCTGATGCATGACCAGTGGTTCTATATCGTTATGAAAAGTCTCGTAGTGAAAATCTTCAATGACCCCAGCTATCTCGTAGACCTCCAACTGCGGACCATTCTCGCCATCATTTCCAAAATTTCGGCTAATCTGTTGCCCTAGCGGGTCACCCTGAATGCCGAAACGTTTGATGGCCGCCTCGTTGACCAGCACCTTGTTGCTTGGCTGCGCGTCCGGGGCTTGTGGATTAAAGTTGCGACCTGATTTTAAATTCATCCCCAGCGTGGGCAGGTAGGTATGATCCACGTACCAAACTTGTAGCATATACAAAGCGCTACTTTCGGGATTATTCCCCAAGAAATAACCACTCGTATTGCGGGAAGAAGGCGTAGGTAGATAACTAGAGGTGGTAATAGATTGTACCGCCGCATCCATCGCCAGCTGCGACGTATAACCACTCAGCTGATCTTCCAAACCGTAGGCGCCGTCAATCAGCAGCATTTGTTCTTTACTATAACCCAACTTCTTCTCCTGGATATACTGCATTTGCCGGTAAACGGTCAAAGTACCTACCAGCAACAAGGCCGTAATACCAAACTGAAATACCACTAGTGTAGATCTTAGTCCCGCCTGTCGATTAGCACCTTTACCCTGGAGGCGTTGCTGGATCGCCTGAATGGGCCGGAAGCGCGATAGAATAAAGGAAGGATAAGCTCCGGCTAACAAGCCAATTAACGCCACCAACAAGACACAGGTGATGATCATAGCTGGCTCAGTAAAAAAGGCTTGCATACTCAAGGCCTTGCCCGCCAACTCGTTGAAATAAGGCATTGCCACACGCATACCTACCAAGGCCACCAGCAATGCCAGTAAGGACAACAAGGTACTTTCCGAAAGGAATTGCCCCACAAGATGGCTGCGCCCTGCGCCTACGACTTTACGAACACCCACTTCGCGGGAGCGAGTCGAGGCACGCGCTGTAGCAAGGTTAACAAAATTGATGGCCGCAAGCAGCAAGATGAATAAACCCACCGCCCCAAAAATATACAAGTAGCTGATATCACTACTCGGGCCAATACCTTCTGTAAACTCAGAATACAGGTAAATATCCGGCAATGCAATCATGGTATAGGCACCTGAATTGCCAGCCGCAATAAAATCATCAAAAGATATTTGAAGGAACTTCTCCATCTCTGCCCCCAGGTGTCGGCGCAAAAATTCGGGTAGCTTAGCTTCTACACTAGCAATATTCGCGCCTTCGCGCAAGAGGAAGTAGGTCTCAAAATTCATATTGGTCCAAAGCGGACTGCGGCTATCCTCCAAACCAGACATGGCCAGAAACATCTCTTGCTGGATGATAGAATTCCTAGGCAAATCCGCTAGTACACCGTCTACCTCGTACTCGACTTCATTATCCAGTAGGAGCGTCTTACCAATTGGGTCCTGACTACCGAAGTACTTCTTGGCCAAAGAGGCCGTGATCACCGCCGTTTGCGGACGGCGTAGAATTTGCTGTGGGTTACCATTGACCAACTGATAATCGAAGACCTCCAAAAAGGTACTATCAGCAAAAATGACCTTCTGCTCTTGAAAACTCTGGTTCTCGTATTGTACGAGATAATCCCCCTGCCCCCGAAAGCGGACAAAGGTTTCAACCTCAGGAAACTCTTCCTTGGCCACGGCAGCCACCGGTGCGCCAATTTGCGGTACACTCAGCTCGTTTTCGCCCATCTTCCCCAGGAAGTTCATGCGGTAGATACGGTCGGCATTGGTGTGGAAGCGATCGTAGCTTAGTTCATCTTGGACAAAAGCAGCAATAAAAAGAAAACACAACATTCCGCTTGACAGCCCCAGCAAATTGATACCGCTGTAAAAACGGTACTTCCAAAGGTTGCGCAGGGCGGTTTTCAGATAATTCTTAAACATAACAGTGTCGGGTGATTTCAGCAGCTTTAACTGCGGTAACAAAGAGCGAAATGATAACTGCTCATTCATTACCGTACAAGCAGAATGCCAAATCAAACAAGGCCCTGAAATTCAATTAATTAAACTCACGCAACCAGCCATAAAAGTGTACATAGGTGTACAGTTTGTGTTCGTAAATGGACAGTCGCTATTTACTTATTGAAATTTAGCTCGTCTTGAGTCTTGGATCCGGCTGTGAAATGAGAGCGAGAGGTGATAGTAAGAATTAGAGTGAGAATTAGAATCGGAGAGGGAAGCCTGATGTGGTTTTAGGTAGCTGATGTGGTTAAAATCTACCTTGGTGATCGGAGGTGTCTTAAGTGGTTTATGGCTTCACAATTTCAAGCGCTCATCTTCTCCGACAAAGCATTAACGTGAATTTCAGTGGTATTGAATACTTTCAGGTCTTCAAAGTCAGCTTATTACTTGTTTGAATTCCGGCCCAAGATAGACGCAAATCATCAATACCCTTCCGGCATTGGTATATTCTGCCAATGGTTCATAGCATCCACAACGCCGCCCATAATTGCTAGCGTAATGATCCAGTAGAAAACATTAATCAAGCGCGTTTTCCAGGATTGGCGTTCCCGCAGACCGCTCATTATTACGATAGGAATAACAATCGTGACCGCCACAAATAAGCCATGCCAGGCACCGTGCGGAAAGTTATCGAAATCACCTTCCTGGTTGATACCGTCGTTATTGAAATTGAGTAAAAAGAAGGCTAGTAAGAAGGAGGTAAGTAGATACACAATAGCGGCTACCACCTTATTTCCACCTGCTAATTCCTCCACCGATTTACCCAAAGAATTGCCCCAGGCTTTACCAAAAACGGACGGGTGATAATAGATGATGCCAATAACTAAGGGTGTGGCCGAGGCCAGGAGCATTGAAAGCCAATTGATGTCCATGATAGTGTGGTTTCATCTTTCATTTTTACTAGTCACTAAATACGCTGCTGCAATGGCAACTACCTTAAAGTGGCCGTATTGTGGAGAAGGGTTGTATGGATGGGGGTAAGACTTTTAAAGCCCATACCAGTATCATTCCGACGGCAACAAGAGAGTTGTGTCTGATTCAGTAGAGTAATTGGACGGGGGCTGTCTTAAAAGCCCCGTCCTTGACAGCGACATACACCCTGAAGTCAGAGATGGCTTTAGGGTGTATGCTTTT
>JBCBWU010000038.1:0-41506 GCA_039816955.1 Bacteroidota bacterium | reverse complement strand
AAGCGTAACGGACTTCATTCACTGGGACTCTCATTGGCCATTCGCAGTGAGGCTTCGGATATGTCTACCGAGACGAACGGTGTGTCAGGATTTTGTCGCGCAATGATCTCGGTTTGAGCACCTACACCGCAGCCTACTTCCAACACTCGTTCCCCGGCAGGCCAATGAGAGTCCCAGTGAATGAAGTCCGTTACGCTTTGGGCTTGGTCCTGTAGGCGTTGCGCTTCGGCGGCACTGTAGCCGTGTACGTACTGGTCTTGTTGAGCAATGCGCAAGGTCTCCATTGTGGTTTCCAGTGAGTTAAACTCTCCGAGTATCTGCTGCGCCTTTTCTCGGAAAGCCTTTCCTGCTACCGTAAAATGCAGTTGATTATACTGCCGTCGAAACAAGGGAATTCCAATCTCTTCTTCCAATTGCCGCAACTGATGACTGAGGGCGGACTGCGTCAAATGGAGTTCTTTGGCCGCCTGGCTGAGGGTGCCGGTTCGTTCAATGGCCGCAATCAGCCGCAGGTGCTTTACTTCGATCATGTTCTTGCAATGCTTTTTACAACAATCGAAGGTAGTAGAACCAGGAGGTTGCTGGGGTAGGGGAGGCTTGATTTTTTCTCATGCTTGGTATGAAAGTTATTCACTACTTACATGCTGAATCTTGCACAAGCTCATTCGGATACCACCGATTATTCCACCAAACCCCATCTGGCCGGCGTTGAGCTAGGTCTTCATTGGCAGGGCGGATGAGCAGTTCGTCGATACGCAAAGGACCGTCTTTCATGTCATCATTACGGACAATGAGCTCAATACGACTATCTGGACGCTGGCGCGGGAGAGAGAATTCGACTAAGCCCCAACCTTGATCATCAAATACGGCGATACTTTGGTGGGTACTGCGTTCTTGCCGGAAGAGTTCTGCTCCGGTTTCAGGATCGTATTCAGCCCAGGCAATAGTCGTTCGAGCGGCGCGGTCGCTATTGAGGAAGTGCCAAAAAGAAATGGTGAGCTCCCCGGTGTAGGACGTTTGCCAAACGGTATCTACCAGACGGTTCCAGTAGCTCATGTGACCCACAAATTCTCCAACACCTTGATAAGCCTCAGCCACGGGCGCTTCATCATAAGTCTCCTGCCACCACTGTAGGGTACTGTCGGTGCTCAGCCAGCCATCGTGCAGGAGGTACATACTATCAGTTTCGGCTTTTACTTTATCTACTTGATCCACAATGCGGCACTGGAAGCTTTCTAGCGGTAGTTCGTAGAGGTGTAACCAGTCGTTAATGTACAAGGCCTCCGCCCGCTGATTGAGGTGGATGAAACGATTGCCATATTCTTTTACCCGGGCATCATCCCAGAAGAGGAGTAAGGGCTTGTCATTGGGGTAGTCAGCAAAGATTTTGGGCTGGCGGTAGGGCTCGGTTACCAGTTGAAGCTGGTTTAGCGTCTGCTGTAATGAAGTACGCGTGAGCATCGCAGAGGTAAGGGGTAAGCCAGTTTGTAATGACAGTGTATGTGGTTTCTGACTAATCCATCCTTTGGCGGCCCACCAGAAGTTATCCGAACCAATATTGAAGTACGGAATTGGTACACAAGCCTGGTACCGACTATAATCAACTGGTCGATCCGTAAAGTATTCGTTTTCCTCCCAATTTTCCAACTCGTCCAGGGCCAGATTTTTTTCCCAGTTGTAGTTATAGCTTTCAAACAATAGCAAGCTCATTGGCAGCAACAGTAGGAGCCCCTTTTGCCAATTAACTTGCTTATGCTTCACCCACTGGAAGAGATAGTAGAAAGCGCAAATATTTACGGCATAGTAAAACACCCAAGCAAAACGCCCAATCGATCTAAACTGCTGAATAGGGCCTGCATATTTCAGCAGCTTTTCGCCGTAAGACAACGTAAAGGGCAAACCAAAGGCAAAGAGCAAGATAAGCGTACCGCTGATGAGAAGGTAATTCAAGAACTTCTCTCCACTGTTTTCTGCCGGCACCGGCCAAGCCATAAAGCGCCCTTTGAGTAGTCTGAAAACAGGATACAGTAAGAACAACATTGCCACTAAGCCAATGTAGGAACGTCCTTCTATCCCAACGTCTTCCCCACTGAATATGTGCTCTTTCATCCGCTGCCAGTGCGGTTGTGAAAGATCACTAAAAACACCGCTAAGCCTACTGTTGTACTCAAAAAAGCCCCAGGGTACCGGATTGCGATCGGTTACCGGATCAGGATATAGCATCCACAGAAAGAAGAACATTAATGGGAGCCCCAGCATCAATAGGCCATGACCTAGGTATGGTAAAGTAGCTTTCCAATCACGTTGTAACAACCAGCGTACTGCTACCCAGCCAAATATGGCAAAACTGACAATGGCAAAGTAATAGAAATGCACTAGTGCATAGGCCCAAACCACACCTCCTATTGCTAAGGCCCATTGCCACTGCATCTTTTCGTTCCAGCGAAGCAGGAGATAAAAAATAATCGGTAGTAATTCTGGATGTGCCAAGCCGTAGTGCGAGCTCAGGCGATCAATCTGAGGAGCCAAGAAAGTGAGGCCAATAGCAATCAAAGCACTATACCAGGGCGGCAATTTCAGTCGTACAAAAATGAGGTATAGAAATAGTGCGCATAACACTAAGCCCAGCAATAGAAAATAGTGAAGTAGATCGGGTTGGTACCGCTGAAAATCGAGCCCGGCATCCTTCAGTACCTTCAAAGAATTGCTGAGTAGAGGTTGGCAAGCTCCCGGTACCACATGTTCCCCGTAAGGGTAGTTCATTCCCTCAAAATGGGAATACGTACTGTCGTATTGAACGTGGTAAAAGATGGCGTGATAAGCCTTGTAGCCATCGCCCCAGGGCTCGATGAACCGTTGCTGCCCCAAGGTGAAATAGTCAGGTAGGCGCCACCATAGTAGTAGCAACATCACCACAATCAGCAATAAGGGATAAGGCAAGCGTTTCATACCAGTAATTACACCTTCCAGAAGCGTAGAATGAGTACTTCCAATGCCAGCCAAACCAGGGCTAAAATGAGGCACCAACGCCAGAGTACAATACCTTGGCTTTGTTCGGTGATGGCCGTGGTGATGGCGTTATCATCGGCAGTATCAATCATGCTCACCTGCTCACCCAAGCGATTCTGTAGGTCTTCAGGCGAAAAATAATCTAGGTCCGACTCCCGGCGGCTGTAGTTAAAAGCGAAGTGGTCCAGTGGCTCCTCCCGATTGAGGAATAGTTCGTAGAAGCCAGCTTCGGATAATTGCTCGTCAATGCCCAAAAATACCCGGGGGCCGACGATTCGCTGCTCGGGAATAAACTCTTCTCCGCTACCTTGCAATTTGTACACCAGCTCACCGGATGTAAGTTGATGCGTAGTCTCCACCACCTCGTCTTCACCGATGGTGTAGGCCAGTGGGCGAGCGGTACCAGCCGAGATTGCCATCTTGTACAGCATCGGTACAAAGATTTCAGCGTTTTGTACCAGATCATTCATTTGCTCATCTACGGGAGCGGCCAGTAAGTACAAGTGGCCTTGGCCAGAGCGATACTTGGCCAGGTAGGTGCTACCATCCCGGTAGGTCATTAAGGCTTCTTCCTGGCGTCCGCCAAAACGGCTAAGCGGGAAGTTGCCTTGGGTGGTTGGTAAGCGCAGACTGGCCGTCCGGTTTTCGAAGACATCATTGAAGACAAATTCTTCTGTATTGATGGTGCCCACGGTGCGTGGCGTTTCATCAAAGGTTTGCAGTTCATTGGCGGGGAAAGGAGTGAGGAAAGTGCGGTAACTATCCAAATCGGCATTCTTTGGTGGAAACACCAGTAAGTTACCCCCTTGTTGTGCGTAGGCTTGCAACTCGTTGGCCAGACCACTGGAAACCGTCGGCAGGTCTTCCAGGATGATCATCTGGTAGTTGGATAAGCTACTGTAATCTATGCCTTGACTGGAACGGAAATCGGCAGCAAAAACGCCTAGACCCTCTAATGCTGCGCGCAGGAAGCGATTGTTATTACCGGAGGCTATAACCAAAACGCTAATCTTCTCGGCTACCTGGAAACTCAAGTGGTACTGGTCATCAAACTGAATTGGATAATCCGTAATGCTCAAGGTCACATCCTGCCAGCCGGGCTGGTTTACATTGATGTTGACGGAATCAACTACGGTAGTTCGAGCGGGTACCGTGAGGACACCCTCTGGCTTTTCCTGCCCGTTGTAGCGCACACTCAGGCGCACATTATCCAGGTCTTCATCACTGTAGTTGCGTACGCGTACCAGTAAGCGGTTATTCTGATTGAGCAATGGCACCGGCGCTTCGAACCAGGCGGAGTCTAAGCCTACATTGCGTTCACGGATAGATTGCAACGGTACTAGCGTGAGGTTGGTTGTTGTGTCTTCCCAGCTTTCCAGGTCAGTAATGTTGCGCTGAAAATCAGAAATCAGGTAGATGGCATGATTATCAGCTTGGCCGGTATTCAAAGCTTGTTGCTGCCGGGCTGTTACGGTGCTGAGGCTACGTACCGCTGGTCCAATGCTTACCTCATCAATTAGCGCCAGGGCTTCTTCCTGACCGAGTAGACGCTGGTTTCGGCCAGAGAAGTTATTGGTTAAAATCTGAAAACGGTCTTCTACTCCAAAGGCGTTGACAACCTCCCGGGCCCGCTGCTTCGCTTTTTCCAGTAGCGGTACATCTTGGCTTAGCGCACTCATACTAAAGGAGTTGTCGACGAATATGCTGACGGATTTGTTACCGGTCTGTACTTCCTGGGTTTGTGGTATAAACGGTTGGGCGAAAGCCAATACCAGGAATGCAACAGCGAGTAAGCGCATGGCCAGTATTAGTAGGTTGCGCAGGCGCGAACGCATACTGGTTTCTTCCTTGACCTCCTTCAGGAATTTGACATTCGTGAACAGCACGCGCTTGAAGCGCCGAAAGTAGAATAAGTGTATGATGATGGGAATGGCGAGTGCCAGTAATGCCCACAGAAAAGTCGGGTATAAAAATTGCATATCAATCACTTTGGGGCCTGCTTTGTTAGCGGTATATACTCGAAGTGCAGAAGGTGTAAGCCCTCAAACTTCTTCGGCCTCGGTATACCTGCCCACAACTCATGTTTCGTATAACGGTGGCGGTTCCTAGGATGTTTCCAGAAGGCCGGTAAAGGTAAGAAAACTTGTGTGGATTGCGACCGGTGTGCAGCGGAAGGGAATCTCGTAGCCGACACTCACTTACAAAGGCCTTGGCGTAGATGAGGAAGTAGGGCAAACATCCGCTATATTGGGAAACGGCTGTTTACCTAAAAAACGGAATTTATGACCACTAACTACCTGGAAAGCGCGAAGAAACAATTCCACTATTATAAAACCTTAGGGGAACGTACCATGGCTCAGCTATCGGATGCGGATCTGCTCTGGCAGTACAATGCGGAAAGCAACTCCATTGCTATAATTGTAAAGCACCTTTGGGGAAATATGCGCTCTCGCTGGACAGATTTCCTTACGGCCGATGGTGAAAAACAATGGCGCGAGCGAGAGGCTGAATTTGATGCTGATCTGCGTACCCGAGCTGAAATCATGGAGAAGTGGGGAGCAGGTTGGTCGTGCCTGTTCACCGCTCTGGATTCGGTAAACGAAGACAACTTCGATACCACTATCTACATCCGCAATATGGGGCATACCATTCCGGAGGCCATCAACCGACAGATGTCGCATTATGCCTACCACGTGGGTCAAATCACCTATATTGGTCGCATGATTAAAGGTCCCGATTGGGAGAGCTTATCGATCCCGCGCGGGCAGTCTGCTACTTACAATGCCGCTAAATTTGCCAAGCCCAAGCACCGCGAGCATTTTACGGAAGAATGGGTGGATGGGGATGAAGAGTAGGGTGGATTAGAATAAGAATTAAAATTAGCGTTAGAATCAATGGAAGGGGTTTTGATTACCGTATCATACTGGCTTTAGAACCACCCAGGCACCTAAGAACACCAAGGGAATTCTGTCTACTGCCCACTGGCAAACTGACTACTGATAACAGACTTACTCGTAAAACCACATAAGTCATGCGAATCAAGGACTAAATTGAGCAGATTCGGGCTTTAGGGATCAGTGCTGCAGCAATTTTACCGAAGATATGCACCAGTAAGCCCTTAGTTGAGCGTACTTTGCTAGCTCTTTGCAGGTCAGTATGCTCAATAATCCAGTTAAATAGCGATTCTATAGGTTGTCTGAGCCTCGAAACGGCCTTTGAATATAAATCATCGGCAGCCTTATGGCGTTGTTTGTCCTCCAGCGGTTGGCCTCTACGATACTTTACAGGGGTTAACAGTTCACCACCTTGTGTCTGAAGTTGGACAGCTAAACCTGTATCACTGAAAGCTTTATCACCAAGTACGGCTCGGCCGTGCATCTGTTCCAAAATTTGACGCTGCGCTGTCAAGTCATGTTCGGATGCAGCACTTACTTGAAGAAACTCGATATGAGGCAAGGTGCCCGGACGAGCAAAGCCAATGCTGTGCAGCTTTAGTCCAAAGAAATGCATCTTCTTGGTCGAGTTGTAGCCTTTGTCACATAGTTCCCTAGCGACTTTACCTTGTCTTTTTCCACTACAGGTCATGATCGGCATCGAATCAGTCAAGGATATAAGTAACTCATTATCAGCATCCGATTCACACCTGTCAATCAGACGCTGGACCAGAACTGGGAATACTGGTGCTAAACGATTTAGCCGCGCGTTGTAAGCTGCATAACTGGGTAGAGTCGGAAAGCAATCTAACCAATGATCACGCATATACTTATAAATATCTTTGACTCTTAGCTTGCGCTCAAAAGCCACGCTGAATAGGTAGCTGGTCAACAGCTCTTGGTCTGTAAAGACTGGGGTAGCATTATTCTTAGTCAGGCGCATACAGTGCCATTGTAGTTCTTCTTCGTATATTTCGCAGACGTAGAAGTACAGTTCGATAAGTTGTAGAAGTCGCATTTTGCAAACTTAGCAAAACTTGCTTCTACGTGTTTTTAGCCCTTGATTCGCATAAGTCACAGAAGGACACATAAGCACTAAATTCACTGACTAAATTTGTACAACTATAAAACCACCTAGACACCTAAGCACACCAAGAAAGCCTTATCTACTGCCCACTGGCAAACTGCCCACTGACTACTATTTTGAACCACATCAGGCACATCAGTACACATAAGAAACTCCACATTTTAACTTTCTAACAATCCTACGAACCCAACCAATTCAACTAACCAAGGCCGCAGGCCTAACCACGTTCCCCAGCGTCTCCTGACGCGGTGATATAACTAACCGATCAAAAAATGTTCTACTCCTTCAAAGGCTTCATCCCTGTCGTTCATCCTTCCGCCTACGTTCATCCACAAGCGGTGGTGACGGGGAATGTCATTATCGGTGCTGATGTCTATATTGGTCCCAGCGTGGCTTTGCGTGGTGATTGGGGAGGTATTGTGATCGAAGACGGTTGCAATGTACAAGAGAACTGCACCATTCATATGTTTCCTGGAGTGACTGTCCGTTTGCAGGAAGGGGCGCACGTGGGGCACGGTGCCATTATCCACGGGGCGCAGCTGGGTAAGAACTGCATGATAGGCATGAATAGTGTGATTATGGATGAGGCCGAAATTGGCGATGGTAGTATTGTAGGAGCATTAAGTTTTGTCAAAGCCCGTACCATCATTCCACCCCGAAGTTTGGTGGTAGGTAACCCGGCTAAGGTGATCAAGCAAGTGAGCGATGAGATGCTGGCCTGGAAAACGAAAGGCACGCAGTTATACCAGCAACTACCTGGTGAACTACACGCACATCTGGAGGCCTGTGAGCCTTTACCGGAAGTACCTGCAGACCGCCCGGCGCAAGAACAGCTATACGCTACCTGGGAGAAGATTAAGAAGGCGTAAGGGAAAATCCGTAACTTGCTTATATCAGATCGTTCATCCCAAAAACACTCCCTTTGCTCGCGCGAATTTTTCTTCTAATAATTAGTGTTGGTTTTATTCTGGGGCTACACGCCCAGGCACCCACCGGGCTTTCGCCAGAACTTAAGGTGCTCAATGATGAGTTAGAGGCCTGCTTGCGAGCAAACCCGGATTCTTGTCAGCTGATCGAGGAGAAAATAGAGACCTACTTACGTGAATTTCCAGTAGATACCACGGCCGCCCGTTATGCTTTTGGTATAGTCCAAACGCGTGAATTGGTAGGGGTTTGGGACGAGACTACCGAAGACTTAATCCGTTTATCCATAGCATTAGAACAAAAAGGTAACAACCCCTGTGGTGCAGCCTACGCTCAATTGTGGTTAACCCGTTTTGCCTTATTTCAAAGTGATCCACAAGAAACCCTGACTCGTGCTGAACGTGGCCTCGAAATGGCCGAAGCGTGTGGAGAAACCAAACATATTGCGCATGCTTACTCATTTATCGGTGCCGCACAAATTGAGCAAGCGGCCTACCGCAAAGCCCTGGAAAACCTGATTGAATCCGAACGACTCTACCTTACGACGGATGATCAAATGGGTCTGGCGATGGTCAAGTTAGATTTAGCGGTAGCTTATATGGAGCTAGATGATCGCCCTAAGTCACAACAGTTGAGTTGGGAAGCGGCTAAAATCTACCAGGAACAGGGCGAGGAATTGCGCTATGCAGTGGCCATAATCGATTTGTGCAATGATTATTTGGCTACGGACCAATTGGATAGTGTTGATATATACCTACCCCAGGCAGAAGACATCGTGCGTGATCAGCACCCCTTAGCACTGGCTTATGTGTATCAGCATTATGGTCAGCTCAACCTCAAAAGGGAAAACTACGGGGAGGCGGTGAAATCCCTGGAAAAATCCCTGGAAATTAACGAGGGGATCGGCCATTTGGATCTGGAGATTAACGATCTTATTTTCCTTGGTCGTACGCATTTGGCTACTGGTCAGTATCGTCTGGCCCATCAGCAAGCCATTTCGGCGGAGGAAAAAGCTGCGACCTTGGGGATCACTTTTCTTCGCCTCCAGGCTTTAGATCTACTCGCTGAAACAGCCTATCAGATTGGCGCTCACCAGCTGAGTTTTGATACGCACGAGCGATACATCCACTGGAGCGATAGCTTACGCGGTGCGGACCGCCTCCAAGAAATTACACTGCTAGAACAAACCTTTGAAGCCGAGAAAAGGGAGATTGAGATCAAGCGCCAGGAAGAAGAAAATCAATTGCTCACGGATAAGAACCGAGCCTTGAATATGCGGAATGGCGCACTGATTGCCGCGTTGTTCCTACTCGGTGTAGCCGGCTATGCGATCTTCCTCCGCCAGCGGATGCGAGCTCAACAACAAGAGGCACTCCTGCGGGTGAAGGCACTAGAAAATGAGAGCTTGAACCAAAAGCTGGAGTTCAAAAACCGGGAGTTGACGGCTCGTGCACTCCAGATTGCGCAAAAGAACGAATTATTGAATAGCCTTCAATCTGATATTGAAGCGCATCGCGCCCAGCACGGAAATACCATGGCGATGAGCAAACTGTCGAGCAAGATTCGATTCGAGTCTTTAATTGACGAAAACTGGGAGCAGTTTACACGGCAGTTTACGGAAATGAACCCCGCCTTCTACCAGATTCTCAACGAGCGGCACCCGGGGCTTACGCAGAATGATCTGCGTTTAGCAACCTTGCTGCGGATGAATCTGGCCTCCAAAGAGATTGCGCATATCTTGAATATTTCGGATGAGGCGGTGAAGAAAGCGCGTTATCGCCTACGGAAAAAGCTTGGCCTTGCCACTAGTGATAAGTTGGAAAACTATGTGCTGGCGGTGGGGTAGCGGAAAGCCATTAAGTTTTCTGAACTTTTCTCTTCCATGATTGACCAATTATGGTGCAAGAAAAAGTGTTGAGCCACTTCACCTGCCTGGTATTAGCTTAACCGGGAATACTGGCCAACTTGGTCAACTCCAGAATGTGGATTCGCCCCGCCCGAATATCGATGTAGCCACTTTCACGGAAATCAGTGAGCGTGCGGATCACACTTTCTTTAGCGGTGCCTACCATTTTGGCGAGGTCCTCGCGCAGGATATCAAAGTCGGTATTACCTTCTTTTTCTACGATACTCACCAGGGTGTCGGCTACGCGCTTGCGGATAGAGTCGTAGGCTAGCTGCATGAGTTGTTCCTCCTTGTCCGCCACATTATTGGCCAGGAGTTTGATCATGCGTGAGGTGACATTCGGATCGGCGTTGAGCAACTTTTGAAAGTCTTCCCTTGGGATCAATCGCAATTCGCTATCCTCCATCGCGGCGGCGGTAAAGGTATATTCATCCTGGCCACTAATGAGTGGAGTGTAGCCCAGGAATTCCCCGGCTTGGCAGTAGTTGATGATGTATTCTTTTCCCAGGTCGTTGGTCTTGTACAACTTCACCTTGCCCGTTTCCACCAGGAACAAGTAGCGGGGGTAATCTCCTTCGGTGAAAATTTTCTCTTTTTTCCCATACGGCCGCAGACGGTGATCAGTGGAGAGCTTTTTGAGCTCTGCCTGCCCGCGGGCTTCGTCAATAAAGGCGCTGAACTGGGTAGAGGTTTGGGTAAACTGCCGCTTAAGGCGCTCTTGCTTCGCTAAGCGTTGTTGTACGACCTCTAATAACTCATCTTTGTAGATGGGCTTGGTCAGGTAATCATCTGCTCCGAGGTTCATGCCTCGTCGGAGGTCTTCTCTTTCGGTTTTTGCGGTCAGAAAAATAAACGGAATACCCAGCGTGGTGTCTTTCTGGCTTAGGATTTTCAGAACGCCGTAGCCATCCAACTCCGGCATCATTACATCGCAGAGGATTAGATCCGGTGGGGCAGCAAGGGCTTTTTCCACTCCTTCTTTACCGTTTACAGCCTCTTCTACGCTGTAACCATACAGCTCCAATATCTCCGAGAGATTTTCTCTTACTTCTACGTTGTCTTCAATGACGAGTATACGTTTCATAGGTGGTGGTAATCTCGTTTATTGTGGGAGATGGATGCGGAACACGGATCCTTCGCCCAATTCACTGGTAAACTCTATTGTTCCTTGCAGCAGGTCCAGGTAGCGCTGTACGATATGCAAACCCAGTCCTGTACCTTTGATGTTTTCCACATTGTGCGCGCGGAAAAAACGGGTGAAAAGATGTTTTTGATCTTCCACTGGTATGCCCATGCCGTGGTCTTCTACGGCAAAATGATAGGCTTCTTCCGTTCTGTTTATCCTGAGGTGTACCGTCTCTGATTCACCGGAGTATTTGCTGGCGTTGGATAGTAGGTTAAGTAAAACATTACGCAAGAATTTGGGATCCGTATGGATGGTCCAGTCTGCTGGTACGGCGGTAAAGTCGAGTGCTTGTCCGTTTTTTATCAGTACCCCTACACTGTCTTTGAGTTCTTCCAGGAAGGCGGATAAATCCACCATTTCGAAGGTGGCTTGGAGCCGACCTTCTTCCAGCTTGCTGAGCGAGAGGAAGTCGTTTAGAATATCATTTAAATTACCAACGGCCGCTTTGATCCGGTTGATGTGCTTGAGGCGTTTGGGGTGTTGTTCGGTGTTTTGGTACATCTCTACCAGTTCTACCGAGCTCAGAATAGTGCTCAAAGGGGTCCGGAATTCGTGGGAGGCCATGCTCACAAAGCGACTTTTCAGCGCACCCAGTTCTTTTTCTTTCGTCAGGGCCTCTTGCAATTCTACCTCGTTCTCTCGAAGCTGGTTTTCAATCGTCTGTCGCTCTTCAATTTCTTGTTTGAGCAGTTGGTTAGTCGAAAGGAGTTGATCAACGGCATTGGCTAGATCTTCAGTACGTTGGACTACCTTTTCTTCCAGGGCTCGATTAAGCTCAATGATCCGGCGCTCGGCAGCCTTAATATCACTTAAGTCATGCACGATACCCGTGTACATGCGCTTTTCATCAATCTGCATTTCACTGACCGCCAGTCGGAAGGGGAATACCGTACCATCGCTACGCAAGCCTTCAACCTCGCGCCCAATACCAATGATCTTGGCTTGGCCAGTACGGTGGTAGTCATCCATGTACTGGTCATGGTCCTGACGGTAAGGCGCGGGCATGAGCACATTAATCTTCTGCCCTACTACTTGTGAGGGAGAGTAGGCAAATAAGTCAGCGGCAGCGGGGTTGATGGTTTCAATAATTCCACGTTCATCAATGGTGATGATCCCGTCCGTGGCCGTATTGATAATGGCTTCTAAACGTTTGGCTTCAGCGGTTAGTGCTCGCATCTTCTCCATAGATTGAAAGGTAATTCATATCACCTTTTCGGCCAAATTAATGGGTCTGATGTTAATGGTAATTCGTATAAATCATCGGTGCTGGTGATAAAAATCATCATTGCTAGGTAGTGTTTCCGCCGATCTTGCAACTGTATCCAATTCCAAGTAGGATGTATTGTTGACTAAACAAATGTGATTATGAACATTGTTGCTCCGGTTTCTTCTATCATGAGTACGCGCCTGATCACGGTGAACCCTGATGATAATTTAGAAAAAGTGAAAGCTTGTTTTGATGAAAACAACATTCACCATTTACCAGTAGTACGCTACAAGCAGATTGTGGGTATCATTAGTTCTACTGATTTTAACCACTTCCTGCGTGGGTTTACGCGCAATGAGCATGACTCGTTGTTGGAGAGTGTACGCCTGCGTGCCTGGAAAGCAGAGGATATTATGACCGAAGGTTTGGCTAAGGTTGAAACCACCGATCCAATTCGGACGATACTTGAGGTTTTCAAAAGCAACCGTATTCACGCCTTACCTGTGGAACAGAACAACGAACTAGTGGGTATTGTCACCACCTATGATATCATTTGTGCACTAGCTGAAGAGCCCATTCAACTGGAGGATTATAAGCAGCGTTAGATGCTTTGAATCTTGCCTAAAAAGACAAGAAGATATGATAGCTATTCAGCTATTCGGTATAACAGAATCTAAAAGTCTCGTTAGCTGGGAAGATCAGATTAATGAGGTGTTGGAGGAGTTGGAGGTGGAGTACATGATTCAGATTGTTAGCGATTTGGAACAGTTTATCCATTACGATCTCCGTGGCATTCCCGCCTTGGTGATCGGAGAGGAGGTACTGTTTGAACGGCAGCTACCAGATCTGTTGCAGTTGAAAGAAGTGCTGCGTGAGAAAATCGACGATCGGTCGTCTTCTCAAAACGTAGCCTAGCGATAGCTATACAGGAACGGGAGTTATAGTAGAATCATATAGTGCAAGCGGAGGTGAAAAACTTTTCACCTCCGCTTTGTTTATTACCAATTGCTGCCTTTGGAGAAGAGCAGCTTTATGTAGCAAGTTGTACTTAGTCGGCTTCAGTTGTTTGCGCAAATTGCAGTTTAGAAGCATTGGATCTCATCTTACCATTCTTAGCAGAGGACTGCAAATCCATGGTCTCTTCGTCGAGTCCAATAAACTCCAATTCGATATTTTTATAGGCGGCATTAGCCTTAAAGTCGATGATGATGTCCTTGATATCGTAGTCGATATGAACGGTTTGGCTCGCATCAATGATCACCTTACTATTAGGGGGAAGCTTTTTAAGACTAAGCAGAATACTTGCTTTATTCAGAAAGGAAACATCCTCTGCTAATTCCAGGTGAATTTTACCATCCTGTTTGAGCTGCTCATCCACGAAGTAAGGCGTCTTATAGTTATTGAGTAGAATGTAGAAAATAGCTACGGCCAAGCCAATACCAATACCAATGAGTAGGTCGGTAAAGATGATACCTAAGATCGTGACGATGAAAGGTACAAATAGCTTTGCACCTTGCTCCCACATCTCTTTGAATAGAGATGGCTTAGCAAGTTTGAAACCTACGATAATCAGGATAGCTGCCAAACTGGCTAGTGGAATCATATTTAGCACGAATGGGATCGCCAAAACACTAACTAGGAGCATCAGACCATGAATAAAGGCTGCTGCTTTAGTCCTACCACCAGACTGGATATTGGCAGAACTACGAACGATTACCTGCGTAACGGGCAAACCGCCTACCAGGCCACTTATGAAGTTACCTAAACCCTGAGCCTTAAGCTCGCGGTTGGTAGGGGTAAGGCGCTTATACGGATCAAGCTTATCGGTTGCCTCTACGCAAAGTAGCGTTTCCAAGCTGGCTACAATAGCAATAGTAAATGCGGTCACCCATATCGAAGGGTTGTTCCACTGGTCGAATGCTGGTAAGGTAAATAGCGATGTAATTTCACTCCAGCCCTCCGCCACTGGTAGGCTCACCAAATGCTCTGGATCAAGGCCCCAAGCTGTGCCGCTCAAAGCCTGCTGTAAGATGATACCCAAGGCTACCACTACTAATGGCCCTTGGATAATATTGAAAATCTTGAACTTCTTGATGAAAGGGCGCTGCCACAAGAGTAGAATCCCTAAGGATAAAACACTAATCAAAACAGCACCAGGGGTAATAGCACTAAACATGTGCTCAAGCGCAGAAAACGTTGTTTCTCCATCGACCTGATTGAAGGACATTTCTCCTTCAGGGGCGCTATCATAACCAAAAGCATGGGGAATCTGCTTGAGGATAATGATAATACCAATACCCGAAAGCATACCTTTAATAACGGAAGAAGGAAAGAAGTATCCAATCACACCCGCCTTGGCAAAACCCAGCAATATCTGGAATACTCCAGCAATAACTACTGATAGTAAAAAGGCCTCATAGCCTAAGGTTTGAATAGCGGTAAGTACAATTACTGCTAGTCCTGCTGCAGGGCCACTTACACCGAGGGGCGAACCTGAAGCCAGCGCAACTACGGTACCCCCAACAATTCCAGCGATAACACCAGAGAAAAGAGGGGCTCCGGAAGCTAACGCAATACCCAAACAGAGCGGAACTGCTACTAAGAATACGACCAAGCCGGCCGGGAAGTCATATTTTAGTTCAGAAAATAGTCCGGATTTCTGCTCATTCATCGCTAATATTTTTTGCTTGAGGTAAAAAAATTTAGGCACAGTTTGACCTTCAGTAAATAACACACAATGATAGTAATAGTTTTACTATTTCGAATAAAAAAATATTAGAATTGTTTATTGTAATCTTAATCGTTGTTTATGGTAAGGCCAGCACAAAAAAAAATCTGCTATCAGCGATAGCAGATTTTTACCAATTCATTGAGTGTTTTAACCGCCGGTTAATTGCTCAAAATATCTTGTAGGTTCTTACTTTGGTAGTCGCGCTTGATCTTTGCTTTCAGCAATTTCCGCGCTTGGTGAATACGGCTCTTGACCGTTCCTAAAGGGAGACCCATTTCCTCCGCAATCTCTTCGTACTTATATCCTTTGAAGGCCATTAAGAAGGGCTTACTCAGGCCGTTATCAATTTCAGATAGGGTTTTCATAATTTCCTGCATCACCATTTTCCGTTCTCCACCATTGCTTACTGGAGTGCTCTGAGAAAAGGTCACTCCCGGAATTTGCATCTCGGTGATTTGCTGCTTGCGCTTACGTCTTCGCCACTCATTGATGAAGGTGTTGCGCATAATTGTCATGAGCCAGGCTTGTAGGTTGGTTTTAGGCTTGTAAAGGTGACGGTATCGAATTGCTTTGTATACGGTGTCCTGATAGAGGTCTTCGGCGTCGTTCTTGTCGCGGGTAAGTTGTAGGGCAAAGGCCTGTAGGTTGGGGATGTGTTCTTGAAATATCTGTCCGAAAGCGTTAGTAGTCATGTATGGTAGTGTTTTGAGCTTCTTGATACAACAAAGATAATAGTAAAACTATCATAAAAGCAAATAAAACTAACTTATGTGATTCATTAACTTTTTTTATGCACCTTTTACAGCTCATTGTTGTTATACACTTCGGACACGCTTGCCCTAAGGACATAAATGATATAATCTCAGATGGCACAGAACGCTAGCATTAGCTCATTACAAAGGCTTTTCAGATTGCTCCAACCGGACCGTAAAGAGGTAGCTTACATCTATCTCTTTGCTATTTTCGGAGGCTTACTTACGCTTACATTACCATTGGGTGTTCAGGCTGTAATTGGTTTGGTTCAGGGCGGAGATGTTTCTTCCTCCCTAATAATACTCATAGCGGTAGTGACGCTTGGTACACTGTTTTCTGGTGTGCTGAAGATCATGCAGCTAACTGTGGCGGAGACCTTGCAACGTCGGGTTTTTGCTCGCTCTGCTTTTGAATTTGCATTGCGTATACCCAATCTGCGCTTGGATAACCTGCAGAAAGATTACCCGCCAGAATTGGTCAACCGCTTTTTTGATACCCTAACCGTACAGAAAGGTCTACCTAAGATATTAATGGACTTTTCGACGGGGATTGTCCAGATCATCTTTGGCCTCTTACTTATTTCGTTTTATCACCCCTTCTTCGTGTTCTTTGGTATCGCTGTATTGCTGGTGTTGGTAGCATTGCTACGATGGACGGGCCCAATGGGTTTGGATACAAGTTTGGTAGAGAGCAAGTATAAGTATAAGGTAGCTCACTGGTTGCAAGAGGTGGCCCGTACAATGATCACCTTCAAGTTGGCTAGTGGTGCGCGTTTATCTTTGAGCAAAACCAATGATCTTGTTGATGGTTACCTAGACGCGCGAGGAAATCACTTTCGTATACTGGTAAATCAGTATGGCTACATTGTTGCCTTCAAAACTGTCGTTACGGCAATTCTACTCGCCCTGGGTGGAATACTGGTGATCAATAATCAGATTACGATTGGACAGTTTGTAGCAGCGGAGATCGTTGTACTTCTAATTCTGAGTTCTGTAGAGAAAGTAATCCTCACCTTAGCTGATGTTTATGATCTCTTGACTGGCTTAGAGAAAATCGGCTACTTCACGGACTTGCCTTTGGATCCGCATGAAGGCATGAAGTTTGATAAAGTGGATACGGGTAAGGGAATGGAGTTGCAGGTACGCGAACTCTCCTTCCAGTTCAATGATAGTGATCGGAAGACCCTAAAGAACGTCACTTTTGAAGTCAAGCCGGGCGAGAAGGTCTGCTTGGCGGGGTATAATAGTTCTGGCAAGTCTACACTGATCCAGGTTATATCAGGGATGCTGCTCGATTACAATGGCAGTGTCAGTTACAATGGTGCTCCGATGTTTAACTTCAATTTGAAGAGTTTGCGCCGCTACATCGGCGACCATGGTGCACAAGAAGACATTTTCCAGGGCACACTCTGGGAAAATATCTGCCTGGGCCACGAGGATATCAACTTTGAGCAGATTGTGTGGGCCACTCGGCAGGTCGGCCTGGAGGAATTTGTGCAAGGTTTGCCGAAAGGCTATGATACCGTATTGGTGCCTGGTGGCCGAAACTTACCACAGAGCGTACAGACCAAAATCTTGTTGGCAAGAAGTATCGTTTCTCAGCCACGCCTATTGGCGCTGGAGGAATTCCTCAATAAGCTTCAGCCCAGCGAACGCGAACGTATGTCAGATATGTTGACGGCACGGACGCAACCCTGGACACTGCTGGCGGTATCTAACGACCCGTTGCTGGCGGCTCGCTGTGAGCGTATTATCCTCATGAAGGATGGTGAAATTGTAGCTCAAGGTAATTACACCGAGTTGCGAGATAACCCTCACTTCGAACGTGTATTTCAGATGAATATGCCTAATGGCCAGGCAATTGTTCCAAACTGGACCCCACTAAATTAAGACAATTAGGATGTTAAATATATCACCACAGAACTCAGTCACAAGACGGCTTCCGCAAGGGCAGTGGACCTGCTTAGAGCGTAACCCCTTACCGGCGAGTAGTAAGATGATGCGTAATTGGCTGCTCAGCTTACTGGTAATTTTTCTGGTACTATTGATTTTACCCTGGCAGCAAAATATCCAAACTAAGGGTAAGGTAACCACCATTGACCCCAGTGATCGTCCGCAAACGATCCAAGCCACGATCCCTGGTCGTATTGAAAAATGGTACGTGCGGGAAGGACAGCTGGTAGAAAAAGGCGACACCATTGTGTACATGTCGGAAATCAAAGTGGAATACTTTGACCCTAATCTAGTAGATCGGACTGATCAACAGGTAGAGGCGAAGGAAAACTCCATCGTGACCTACGAGCAAAAGGCCGGCGCACTGGCTGACCAGATTGAGGCCATGCGCCAGGAGCTTAAGCTGAAGCGCGAGCAGTTGGAAGCCAAAGTGAAACAGTCAGAACTGAAAATCGTGAGCCAAGAAGCAGAGGTGGTACAGGCTCAAGTTGCGTATGATATTGCCAAACGTCAAGAGCGGCGAATAGATACATTATTCCAACAGGGTATTAAGTCTCGTACGGACTTGGAAGATAAGCAGCGGAAATTACAAGAGAGCCAAGCCAAGTTGGTATCTGCTGAGAACAAGTTGCAGGAGAGTGAGCAGGCTTTGAGGGTAGCAAAGCTAGACCTGAATAATGTAGTTAACGAGTTTAATAACAAGATCGCCAAGGCGCAGTCGGATCGTTTCAGCACGCTTTCGGACCGTTTTACGGCGGAGGGGGATTTGCAGAAGATGCGTATCCAGGCGGAAAGCTACGAACGGCGGCGTGATTTCAACTATATCGTTGCTCCTCAGGATTGTTACATCACCCAGGTGGTTAAGCCAGGTATCGGTGAAACCGTGAAAGAGGGTGATCCTATTGTAACCATCATGCCAGCTGATTTTGATCTCGCGGTAGAGATTCACGTACGTCCGATGGACTTGCCGTTGATTCGTCAAGATGCCGAAGTTCGCTTCGTTTTTGATGGTTGGCCGGCGATCGTTTTCTCCGGTTGGCCTGATCTTTCGGTTGGTACCTATTCTGGTCGGGTTGTGGCCATTGACAATAATATTGACAAGAACGGCCGCTACCGTATACTGGTAGGACCAAATGACGATGACCGCGAATGGCCCGAAGCCCTGCGACCAGGTTCTGGGGTACAAGGAATTGCGCTACTGGGGCACGTTCGTGTGTGGTACGAGCTATGGCGTCAGTTGAATGGCTTCCCACCCGATTACTATGGTGTAGAGGATGCGATGAAAGAGGAAGAAAAGAAGCAGGATGCTCCAATAAAATCACTGAAGTAGTAAGGGGAACAAAAATGACTTCTACGTTCCGATAGGCTCATACGTCGGAAGGAGATAGAGCGTTTTGCACCAGTGCTAAAACACGAAACCTTGAAGAATAACTTTTTCTCGCTATTGCTATTGATGGTTGCGGTCTTTTTATTTACACTACCGCAAGCGTGGAGCCAAACCATGGGGCCAAACGACTTCTGGCAAAAGGTGAAGACCAATCACCCCATCGCTCGGCAGGCAGCACTACTACTTGAGCAAGGAGCACAAGAATTACTGTACGCCCGCGGAGGCTTTGATCCAAAGCTGTATGCTTCCCAAGATCAGAAGGTCTTTGATGGGAAAGACTATTACCGCTACGGAGCAGGTGGGGTGAAAATTCCTACGGCCTGGGGCTTAGCTTTCAAGGCAGAATATGATTGGACGGATCCAAATGGATTGTTTTTTAATCCCGACCGTACCGTACCGGAAGGTGGACAGGCCGTTGCGGGTATCGAACTTCCGGTATTACGTGGTCTTTTCTTTGATGAAAACCGATCCAATTTGCGCCAGGCACAACTAGGGCAAGACCGTTACCGGGCAATCGCGGATGAGTTGCGCAACGTCCTTTTTATGGACGCCAATAAGGCGTATTGGGATTGGTCCTATGCGTACCATAGCCGTGAGATAGCCGTAGAGGCACGCACGTACAGCTACGAAAGACTGGATGGTGTTAAAGAGAGTTTTCGCGCTGGTGACAACCCGGCTATTGATACCCTAGAGGCTTTTCTGCAATGGCAAAGTTGGGAGTTAGAAGTCCAGGAGGCCAATTTGCAACTGAATCATGCCATCGCTAAGATTCAGGCCTTACTTTGGGAGCAAAATGGTCAGCCCGCCAACTGGCAAGACAGCTGGGAACCACAGCACCCCGAGTTCTTAGAGCAACGACCGGATCTGGCTACCCTACAGCAGCAGGTACAAGAGCATCCTAGCTTACGGGCCTATCGCTTCCAGCAGCAGCAGCTGGCCATTGAACGCCGCTGGAAAACGGAGCAGTTTAAGCCAGAGCTGACCTTCAATTATAACTTCCTGGCGGAACGCCTAAATTTCAATCCAGCAGCAGAGGGCGGTCTGCGCAATCTGGTTAACGACAATTATAAGTGGGGTTTCACCTTCAGCTCTCCGCTGTTCTTGCGTAAAGAACGAGCCGGTGTGGCACTCACTGATATTAAGATTGCCCAAACCGACTGGAAACAGCAGCAAAAGCAGCAAGAGCTCACTACTAAGCTTAATGCCTACTGGCAGGAATGGGAAAACCGTAGCCGCCAGTTGGTCCTCGCCAATTCCGTGGTCGATAACTACCGTGCACTTATGGATGCCGAACGAGTAAAGTTCCGATTAGGAGAGAGTTCGGTCTTTTTACTCAACTCCCGCCAACAAAAACTCCTGGAAGCTCAACTCAAGCAGCTAAAAACACAGGCCGAGTTGCAAAAGGCTGTCGTGGCATTGTCCTATACGGCTGGGGTGGTTTGGTAATCAATGTCAATTACAATGGCAATCAAAATTTCAATAAGAGTAATAACTGAAATTTTGATTGCCATTGCCATTTTGATTAGGTGGTGGGCAGTCTTGAATTTTTCATTTTTATTCTCATTTTCATTCTAATCCTAATTCTTATTCACTCCACCACTACTCCCTCCTCCGGATTCCACTTATCGTATTCCATGTAGAAGGCAGTGGCCTCAGCAGTCTCCAGCCCGTAGATGCGGGCAACAAGATGCAAGGCACCATCTATTCCAGCTGAGACCCCAGCGGTGGTGATAATCTTGCCATTGTCAACCCAGCGCGTATTCTCCAAAACTTCTGTTTCAGTAGCTTTTTCTCTCAGTGACTCGATAGCGTTGTGAAAGGTAGTGGCCTTTTTACCCACCAGTAGCCCAGCCCGCTCGAGTATAAAGGCTCCAGTACATACGGATAGTGCTGCCGTTAAGTCAGGCTCTACATCCTGCACCCATTTAATGACGGCATCATTATCTACTGAAGGCCCGGAGTTGCCTCCTGGCAGTACAATGATATCCGGTTTGGGGCAGTCCTCAATTGAAAATTCAGGTTGGATGTGTACGAAGCCCTGGCTGACGAGTGGATCTTTGGTAGCGGCGACCGTGTACACTCGAAAGCCGCCTTTATCGGGACGGCTGGCAGCAAATACTTCTCCTGGACCGCTAAAATCCAATATTTCTACACCATCGTAGAGGAAAATGGCGACGTTGAGTCGATTTCGCTTAGAAATTAAGTTCATACCACAATGTGGGCACTGCCCCGCTTGATTATAAGTTTGTGAATCGCAAGAGCCGTCGCCACAAGGAGGGCATACATAGACTGCTGCTATTTCATTCTGCGCGTTAAGGTCCGCCGGGACCAATACAATAACAAATAGGCCTAAGGCCAGAGAACAAAGATATTTCATATCAGGTGATTTCGTTATGCCACGAATATAAATGCGCTAGGCAGCTTGATAAGCAATTGTCGATATTTGACACTATAAGGTCCAATATTGACTATTTGATAGATGAGAACAGTAGCTTTTTTATTGCTGCCTGGTGTACACTTAATGGATTTAGCTGGCCCCGCACAGGTATTTTATGAAGCCGGTCAGCTGGGGCGCTTTCCGGTACGTATCCATTATGTTGGCATGAAATCCGAAGTGACTACGGCGCAGCATTTACCGGTAATACCTACCACTAGCCACACGGAATTAGAGCTTGGTCCAGACGATTTTCTGTGCATTCCGGGTACGGATTTCATTCGCCTAGAGCGGGGCGAGTTAGATGAAGTTATTACAGATTTACGGACTTGGTTGCTGCCTCTGCAAGAGCGGGGCGTCCTGATCGGATCTGTCTGTACAGGTGCCTTAGTGTTGGCAAAGTTAGGCATGCTCAATGGCCGAGCTTGCACCACGCACTGGAAGTGTATGGCTTATCTGGAGCGAGCGTTTCCCTTAGTTCGCCTGCAACGGGATCGCCTGTACTGTTTTGATCGGGGCGTTTACACCAGTGCGGGTATGACCTCCGGGATCGATATGTCACTGGCTTTGGTGGAGCGCTGGGCCAACCCCTTATTGGCCGCCAAGGTCGCCAAGGAAATGGTGATTAACGTTCGGCGCTCGGAGACGAGCAGCCAGGAAAATACCTTTCTCAATTTTCGCAATCATTTTCACCCTAAGGTGTATCAAGCCCAGGAGTTACTGGCGCATAACCTGGATACCAACTATACGGTTGAAGACTTGAGTCGAGAATTACTCATTAGTAGCCGACAACTGGGCCGACTTTTTAAACGCCATACTGGGCAGACGATTCACGAATTCCGAAACCGGCTACGGCTTGAGCGAGCAGAACAGCTCTTACTGCATTCGGAGCAGTCGATTAAAGAAATTGCTCAAGCCTGTGGCTTTACTCAGTCACGACAGTTCATCCGGCTTTGGAAGCAGGGTAAAGGTAATACCCCAAGGCAATGGCGCTTACTTAATCTAAGCTAGATACCTCATCAAATTCTGCCAGTTTTTCTCTGAGGAGTTCAGCCAACTCCTGATAACCGGTATTTTTGGTCTTCAGGCGATCTTCCCCGGTATAATAGCGGAGTTTCATGCGTGGATCCTCCTTGATTCTTAAACTCGTAAGGAAGATGTTTAAATGACGGCCGGTTTTTTTATCTGCAGTCAGGTAATCATTGTGATAGCTGCCACTAATGGCTTGAAGCCCTTCTACGGAGTTGTTACTTTTTACCACATCGCGGTATAAGCAATTGATAAACTCAATTTCATTGACCTCAAATTCACGCATGAGTTCCCAGTACATGGGATCGAGTACATGAAGCTCAGCGGCCTCTCCCTGGATAATGAGAAAACTACTCGCAAAATTCTCCAACCTTAATAGAGTTAGATACTGGCCCAGATTTGTAGATCGCCAATCTTGCAGGCAAATGAATTCCCGATCACTATACTGACTAACGGCTTCTTTGGCTATGTCCAAAATGGATTGATCTTCTGCAGTCAGACCATCCCAGAGTAGGATTTGCTCGGGACCCTGTCGAACTAGGGTGAAGAAACGATCAAAAACCGTAAGCTTTCGGTCGGGAAGGCTACTATGCACTTTGTCATTGAGCAGGGCCTCCGCAAATTCTCGATGGTAGATGTCTTCGCTTGCTAGGTATTGCTTGAGGTAGCGGTCACGTTTTTCCTGACTGAAATACAAGCTCAAGGCATTGGATAATAAGCATTCTGGTTCCTGAATTAATTCTCCAATTTGAAAGAAGAACTGAAAAGCCTGTTCGTTAGTGATGAACCTGGGCGGACCTTCCCAATAGAATTTTGCTTCAATATCGTCGAAGGCTTCGTGCGGCAGACCAAGGATTTCTGCCCGGAACTGGTCAAAAAAGTGACCACTTATTGCCTGTTTATTGCCTTCTCCCTCCCCGTCCACGGCTTCGTAATAACTATCAACGATAAACTTCTCTTGCCATAGGCTGCTGTTAAGGTAGCAGCGCCGGCGTATTGCTTCCATGACGTACCACACGTAGGTAGGATTATTGGGATCGTATAGGTGGTATTTGAAGGCTCGTTCTAAACAGGTTTTATAGTTAAAGTTAGCCAGCAAGTGCTTGAGTATTTCCACTTTGGCTTTTTCGCGGAGTTGCAAAAAAGCTCTTTCGCTTACTAAATGGTCACTACCCCCTTCAAGTGTGATCATCTGTTCGATGGCCGCTATGCGCTTATCCGATGATGGGTGGGTCGATTCATCGACTTCCCAGCCGTAAGGCTGAGCAATGATTCTTTTTTCATCAATGCGCTGGAAGAGCTCAAAGGCAGCTTTTAGCCCGTCGGGTCGGTAACCGGCTTGTTGCAAATAGATTACTGCCAGAGAATCAGCAGACAATTCATTACCCACCGAAAAACTGCTGGCGGCACCTTTGTTTTTAAAAAGAAAGCCAGGATTAAATTCACCACGCTCGGCCTTGATAAAGCCTTCGATAGAATGACGCAGCGTATAATGAGCCAACTCGTGCGCAAGTACGGCAGCTAGGCTTCCCTCCGTTGGTAAGTCATCAAGTAGTCCAATGTGAATAAAGAGCATCCCCGAAGGTGTCATAAAAGCATTCTGGCTTCCTTCCTTCACCAAATAAGCACGAAGGTATGGATGGCCCTGTAGCTCCTCTGGGACAACGCGCTTGAGTATTTCATTGATATAAACTTCAGCTGCTCGCCAATTATAGTAGATAGCACCTCTAGTTAGTAAACTGTGGGCAAGAAATGCACTCTCATCCGCAAATTGATAAGACTTGCGAGCGTTAATGGCCGAGCGATATTCTGCTGGGATATCATCGTAAATGTAAGTGCGAAATTCGCGTGGTTTGAGATCAAGTGCGGTCGTTCCGACGGTTTCTTCAGCGCGGCCTAAGTCGAGTCGCAGTTGGGCAGTCAGAGCCAACGGGCTTACCAGGCACACGGTGAGTAGTGCAAATAAAGAGCGCTTCATACTAATTTCATTTTCAAGTTTAATTCAACTTGAAACAAATATAGCATTGTCGCTGCAAATTATTCGAAACCTAAATTTATATTGCTAATTCTACCGTACTAGCAAGCGCCGAGCGGAACGTTGGTTGTCGCTTCGATATTCCAAGAAATAGGTGCCTGCTGCTAAACGGCTCACATTTAATTGACTGTTAGGTCCAAGAGATGTCCATGATTGTAGCTGTCGGCCATGCATATCCAGTACACGTACCTCCGCGTCGGCTAGTGGATTGATTGTTTCGATATACACCAGGCCTCCATCATTCGGGTTAGGATAAATTCTGAACTCAGCTCCTCCTTTTATATCTACAGTGGAAGAGGTGAGACAATCTGGCTCCGTACCATTGGTAGCTGAAAAACTACCAGATTGAGCTGACCAGTTTTGCCAGGAGCCACCTTCACTGGTGAGCCAGTCATTAAGGTCGATAGAATACAAACCGCTTGGGGTACCTTTTACGGCATAGACTTTTACGGCTTCGCCATTGTGATCCCAGGTAAGTTCTTCGCCACTGGCGCAAACCTCGGGGCTAGAATCCGCCAGGCCACAATTGGGAATTAGGAAATAGGCATTGTCATCAAAATCGGGATAAGTGCCAAAGATTCTTGCGAGGCCGCTTTCATCGATGCAAACCGCAGTATATTCATCACAAGCAATCCCGCGAAAGTTCTCCCCCGTATCCGTCATAGCTCTTGCCAAAAAGGTCAAGTGACGACCGCGGCGATCTGGATTGTCGTAGTGGGTATCGGTAATTACGTTTTGCAAGTATGGCACGCGGATAAATGGCGTATGATCCACCGCCATGCTACTACCGTAAGGGTTGCTCAGGGCGGTAAAGCTATTGACGGTGCCATTGACGGCTGAAAAGTAGGAGCCTCCCAAAATGGCCATTCCTGCGCTAGTGCCACCGATTACGATATTACGTTGCAGTAGTCCTTCGTTGATCAAGTTGGCCACCTCATTATTGCGCCAATAGTTGACGTAGTTGGCTTGGTTGCCTCCGGCAATCCAAATGGCTTCTGCTTTACTGATACGGTCCAAAACGTGAGGATCAGCTGCGGCTGCGGCATTGTGAAAGACAATGGTTTCGACAGAGTTGACGTTTACGCCCAGATCACTATACAAATAACCATTATAACCGTCGGAGCCCGAAGCTCGGATAACCAATACATCTCCTCCGTTGGCTCTTTCCAGAAACCAGCGCATGGCGTTATCATCCTCGGTAGCGCCCCCCATTAGGCAGACACCACCCAGTGCTTGCGTGCTGAGGTCGCTTTGGTTACCGGTGAAATAGGAGGTAAAGTTTTGCGCCGCCATAGTTAGGGCAAAGCAGGCTGTGAGGCAGCATAAGGCAATTCTTTTCATGAGTATATTGTTGCTATTGTTCGCGATTAATCCGGTGGCTTTTAGGGCCACTATAAATGTTGGACAGGTATCAAATACAAAGATGTGAAACCTGACTGATTTTTTTGTTTTTGTGGGAGCCCATCGAAAAAACTAAATTTCTCTATGAAACGCTCAATAAAATCGTTATTCACTTCTTAAGTGTTTCATTATTAGTAGTTTATTGATGGTTTTTTGTCGGTCGTCTCGGGTCGAAGGTGTTATTTTTCTAGGGCCTCATCGAAAAAATTAAATTTTTCATTGAAGCTACTGATATCCTATACATTCCACCAAATACGCTCCCTGATAACCGAGGTTTCGCAATTGGTTTCGCAGGCTGAGGGCCGCACTTCGGCTGGCAAAGCTTTCCCGCGATTCGATCACCCACACTTCTTCACAAGGCCGGTAACGCGCTATCAGTTTTTCGTGAAATGGATAGCCGCTTGGATCTGTATTCCGTAGGATGGCTACCTGCACTTTGTATTCCTTAGTGGGAGTTGTCCCAAATCGAGGTAGTGAAGGCCTACTACTACCACCGCTATTGGCTCCTTTTTCGTAAGTAGTTGGTAGGTTGTCACAATAGGCCGGGCGGCTTTCTTGTGCTCCTAAGTTGCTCGCCAGGAATAATGAAGCGGCAATCACTGTAAGTTGTATCAGATGTCGCATGCCATGGGAGTTCGGTTCTTGGCAATGGGTTAATAGTCCGAGTTTAGGACGAAAGCAAAGCATTAGGTCACCTAATGCAGATGGTTCGCCGCTACCAGGACTTAGTTCAGTTACGAGGAATGGTGCTTTTTAACTGGTCTTAGCGTTAGACTGAGACAGTCTACTGTTTGTGCAGTTTCACCGATTGGCGAATCCTGAGGAATGACGAGATAAAAATAGTGATATTTTGCTGGCGTGTTAGTATTGTGCGAGAAATTATTGTTGGTCGGTTAGCCTTCTTTACTTTGTATCCCCATTTGTATAATGGCTAAGAAGTGTAGTTCAATCCTTATCTTGTTTTTGATCTGACCAAGAACTATGTTCAAGAAGCGCTTTCCATTTTTTCAACAGCTGGATATTGTCGACTGCGGCCCCACTTGCTTGCGGATGATTGCTGCTTTTCATGGAAAGAATTATCGCCTGCAATATTTACGAGAGCTGTGCCACATTGAACGCGATGGCGTCAGCTTGTTAGGCATCATTCAGGCTGCTGAGCGAATTGGCTTTTCAGCGGATGCCTTTCGCTTACCCTGGGAAGGACAAACACCAGAGCACAGTGGGCTGGTAGACCTCGAAATACCTTTCATCGTTCATTGGGAGCAGAACCACTTTGTTGTTATTTACGGAATGAATGCCAACTACGTATTGGTCGCTGATCCCAAATCTCCAGGGGTGCAAAAGATGAGTCACAGTGCCTTTCGGGCGGGCTGGTGCTCTACCGGTGAAGCGGAGGGGATTGTCTTAATTCTACAGCCAACGGCTACATTTTACGAGACCAAATCTCAAAGTGAACGACCGCTGGGTTTTCGGTATCTATTCAATTTTCTGGGGCCTTATCGTCGCTTGATTATTCAGCTTCTAGTTGGTTTAGTTGGCTTAAGTGCTTTACAGCTACTCTTTCCCTTCCTGACCCAAGCGATTGTCGATGTGGGTATTGCCAATCAAGACATTTCTTTTATTTATCTCATGCTGGTTGGGATGTTGTTAATCTTTATCGGTGAGATAACAATTACACTCTTGCAGGGGTGGATTCTGCTGCATGTAGGTACCCGGGTAAATGTGGGATTGGTAGCGCAGTTTCTACAAAAGGTAATGCGCCTACCGCTCCGCTATTTCGATCAAAAATCCACCGGCGATTTTCTACAACGTATTTATGACCAAAGCAGGATTGAGCAATTTTTGACCAATACCACTTTAGCAGCCTTCTTTTCTTTTGCCAGTCTTATTGTCTTAGGTGCATTGTTGGCCTGGTACCATTCAGGGATTTGTTTGTTGTTTTTTAGCGCAGCAATTCTCTATGTAGGCTGGGTATTTCTATTTCTAAAGAAACGAGCACTGGTAGATCATCAGCGCTTTCGCGAAATGACGGAAAATCAGAATACACTGATTGAGTTGATTCAAGGGATGCCGGAGATTAAGCTGCAGCAAAGCGAACGTAAGCGACGTTTTTCCTGGGTACAGGTACAGAATAAACTGTTTCGCACTAATACCCGGTTTCTCACCCTCACGCAGTATCAGGATACGGGCGCCAAATTTATCAGTCAGCTCAAGGATATTTTGATCCTCTTTATCTCTGCTCGTGCGGTGATCAACGGGAGTTTGACTTTAGGTGAAATGTTGGCCATCCAGTACGTGATTGGTCAGCTCAATGTACCCTTACAGAGCTTAGTGGGTTTTACGCGCGTAGCACAGGATGCCCGTTTGAGCTTGGAGCGCCTGGGGGAATTACACGAGATGGAGGAGGAAGAGCCACGACCAGAAGAAAAAAGACATGAGCTGCCAAACGAAGCTGATCTAGTTTTGAATCAAGTGAGCTTTTCTTATAGTCCTTTGGCGGGAAAGGTGTTAGAGGATATTCAGCTACACATTCCGCGTGGTAAAGTTACCGCAATTGTTGGAGCGAGTGGGAGTGGTAAGACTACCCTTATTAAATTGCTGTTGGGGTTTTACGAACCGGATGAAGGGCAAATCTCATTGGGGGACATCCCGATATCAAGCCTTTCAATACAATTATGGCGAAGCGCTTGCGGAGCAGTTTTACAAGATGGTTTCTTGTTTTCGGATACCATCGCCCGTAACATTGCCGAAAGTAGCTCGGAGGTTAACCAACAGCGCCTTTTGCAAGCGACAAAAATGGCTAACCTGCAAGCTTTTATTCAGCGCTTGCCGCAACAGTTTTTGACCAAGATTGGCCCCCAAGGCAATGGGATTAGTCAGGGGCAACGCCAACGCATCCTTATCGCTCGTGCAGTGTATAAGAATCCCCAATTCATGTTCTTTGACGAGGCCACCAATGCCCTGGACGCGGAAAACGAAAAGGTAATTGTAGAAAACTTAAGAACCTTTTATCAGGGGCGCACCGTGATTGTGGTTGCGCACCGCCTGAGTACCGTGAAGGACGCAGATAATATTGTCGTATTGGAGCACGGACGGATTGTAGAACAAGGTACTCACACGGAATTAGTGGCGGAACAAGGCCGTTACTTTGAATTGATTCGTAATCAGTTGGAGTTGGGGGGGTAGAAGCACCGATAAATTGCGCTATATAATCAAATGAAAATTAGGAGCAAACTTGTTAGGTAAAAATCAAAAATACATAGCGATGAGTCAAGAAAAACCTTATCTTTAGAAGAAAAGAAGAACAACAAATATGACTACCCTTGCTCCCAAAAGGATCAGATTTACAATAGATGGCTATTACAAAATGGCGGAGCATGGGCTATTGGATGAAAATCGGCAGGTAGAGTTGATAAATGGTGATATTATTGATATGAGTCCGATTAAAAGTTATCATGCTGGTACGGTTAATTTTCTTAATAGAATTTTGACCTTGAACTTAAACGATTCAGCAACTGTGTGTGTGCAAAATCCAATTAGACTGGATAACTATTCTGAGCCTGAGCCAGATATAATTCTTGCTAAATTTCGATCAGATCTTTATCGAAGGGAACACCCTACTCCGCAGGACACCCTGTTGGTCATCGAAGTGGCTGATTCATCCCTCCAGTTTGATCGTGAAGTAAAAGGTGAGCTGTACGCTAAAGCTGGAATCAGTGAATATTGGATTGTTAATCTAACCGATCGGCAGTTAGAGGTATATATGGAACCTGGGGTAGACTCTTATCAGTCCAAACAAATTCTCAGCGATTCAGCAGACCTTCAAATAACTGTTTTGGGTAAGTCAATTGACTTAAGCGAGCTATTTTTGAAAGATAAGTAAGCCGTAAATTACCAACGCGCACCCTGCCAAGCCTGCTGTTGCTTCTTACTGAGAAAAGTCCAAGCTAATATCCTGCTGGTTTTATTGCCTTGTGTCATAGGTATGATCCGGAGATCCGTGACGGGAAGTTGCTGTAACTGTTTTTCCAATGGCTTTAAACTAGCCTCACGCGCCACTAGTGTAGTATACCAATAGCACTGAGTGGGGTAGGAGCTGCTTTCCCGGATCAGCTGTCCCACGAATGCTCTTTCCCCACCTGGAAACCATAGTTCATTGGCTTGGCCGCCAAAATTGCGCTTGGCCTTCCTTGGTGCTCCTAGTCCTGTGCGTTTGCGTTCGTTCTCTTTGTGGGCCTCTTGGGCCGAAGTATAGAACGGAGGGTTGCAACAAACTACATCAAAGTACTCACCTGGTTGCACTACACCGACTAAAATTGATTTCCGATCGCCCTGCAGGCGCATACTGACGATATCCTTAAGACGGGAGTTCTGATCGATGATTTTTTTGGCAGATTGTACCGACTGCTGATCCACTTCACTTCCCACAAAGGACCATCCATATTCCTTAGTGCCAATGATTGGATAAATAAGGTTAGCACCAGTTCCAAGGTCCAGGCACCGGATGTGCTGCCCACGAGGGAGCTTGCCTTTGTTGGCGCTAGCAAGGAGATCGGCTAAATGGTGTATGTAATCTGCGCGCCCGGGTACCGCAGGGCATAAGTATTGACCGGGAATGTCCCAATAATCAAGCTGGTAATGTGTAATCAGTAACGCCAGGTTCAGGCATTTGACAGCCTGTTCATCGTGGAAGTTAATAGTCGGTAACCCCTTCTTGTTTTTAGCCAGGTACGACTTTAGCTGCGGCCAACGCTCCGTCAGTTGGTCAAAATTATAACCTCCTTTATGTTTATTGCGGGGGTGCATCTCAGCTTTATTATTGTGGTTGGCCAGGCAAAAGTACAAAGGCATTCATTAATGAGTTGACGCGATGAATCGCGTCGCTGCGTAGCTTTAGCCTCTAGATATCGATATGTTTTACGGTTGCGGCCATTGACGTACAGACGTATTGCAATGCGTCTCTTCTGCCGGCGGCCTACACCTCCGTTTTCAACCACTTGCCTCTACGAAACAGCACGTATGCCAAAACCGTAAGCATCGTCTCGCCCGCAATGACGGACCAAGTCACTCCGGCTACTCCCATGCCCAGGTGAAGTCCGAGGAAATAACCCAGCGGTAATTCCGTAATCCAGAAGGAAATGATATTGATAATCATGGGCGTTCGCGTATCACCTGCACCGTTGAAGGCCTGGCTGTAGATCATTCCAAAACCGTAGAGGACATAGCCTACGGCAAATACCTGTAGGGCAGCTACCCCTGCTTCCACTACTGCCGGAGTATCATCAAAGAAGCGGATGAATTCCGGCGCAAATAAGAAATAGAAAATGGAAATGATACCCAGGAAGACACCGGCCATTAAGGCAGCTATATTCACCGAGCGAACCGCCCGATCTGGTTCTTTAGCCCCCAGGTTTTGCCCCACCAGGGTGGCTGTAGCATTTGATAGTCCCCAAGCCGGGAGCAGGGTGAAAATGATGAGCCGGATAGCAATGGTGTAGCCAGCAACGGCTTCGCTCCCAAAATGAGACACAATGCGCATCAAAAAGATCCAACTGGCCGATGCTATTAAATACTGCATGGCTCCGGAAGAGGCAATGCGCCCCAGTCGCTTCAGGATACCCCAATCCAGTCGCCAGCCGCCAGCGCGCAGTTTTATCGTACCGCGCCCACCAAAGAGAATGTATAGTTGGTAGGCGACACCAATTCCCCGGCCAATGGTTGTAGCTACGGCCGCCCCCGTTACGCCCATCGCCGGTATGGGGCCCAGGCCATGGATGAAAATTGGATCCAGGATAATGTTGATACCGTTGGCCAGCCATAGCGCACGCATAGCGTAGGCTGCATCCCCAGCTCCGCGAAAGATGCCGTTCAATAAAAAAAGCAGCATGATTACCACATTGCTGCCAAATAGAATTCGCGTATAATTAACACCTGATTCGATGAGCTGGTCACTGCCGCCCATCATGCGTAGGATGTCGTCCGCATAGATGACGCCAGGTATACCTAAGGCAATGCTAACCCCGATTGCCATATACATCGCCTGCTTGGCTACCCGCGAGGCTCCCTCCTCGTTCTTCTCACCGATGTAGCGTGCAATCATAGCCACCGGCGCCGTACTGATACCAATAGCTACCGAATACACCAGGGTGATAACAGATTCTGTAAGTCCTACTGTAGCCACTGCATCGGGGCTGACTTGTGCCACAAAGAAGGCATCGACTAGTGCAAAGAGCGATTCCATCGCCATTTCCAGTACCATAGGAATACTGAGCATGAAGATGGCCTTGCGTATAGAACCAGACGTATAATCGTATTCATCCCCGCGAATGGCGGATCGGATGAGTCGGATGGTTTTGCGCATGTGGGGTGATCGTGGTTTTCGTTGCTTGCAAAGATGGGCTAAATCGGTGGTTATTCCGTGCTAATGCGAAAACCGTGTTACCACAGATTTAGTTCCCAAAGGCATTGATCCTTGTTTTCCTCGTCATAAAAACTTCTCCGTATACGTTAGAAAGAGGCTCCAAAATATTCTTTGTATTTTTCTGCTGCTTAAACTCAGTAGCCCCTTTCCGAAAAATATTTCCTGCACTAAAAAATCAGCACGCTTATCTAGCAACTGCTGTACAAGCACTACTCACCATATCTAAACCTTCACACCCATGCTCGCAACCCTCAATATCGTCCTCGGACTCATCTTTGTCCTACTTCTTTTTAGTCTTTTGACATCTACCGTAATGGAAGTGATTGCCTCGGCATTATCACTGCGGGGTAAACATTTAGAGAATTTCCTGCGCACCATGATGGTGGAGCATTTTGAAAATTTCAAGAATCATCCGCTGTTTAAGCAGATCTCCAATGCTACCACCGGGAAAAACCAGAAGGCTACCTATCAGATGCCATCCTGGATCAACCGCGATACGTTTACTGCCATTGTAGGTGATATGCTGGATGTGAAGGACCCAGCACTTCTCAAAAAGCGCATTGCCGATCTGGAAGAAGGGGATGTGAAGAGTATGTTGCAATTCCTTTTAAGACGTACCGGTGGAGATCCGGAGGCCTTCGTCAAAGAAATGGAATATTGGTTCGACGAGATGATGGAACGCGCCTCTTCCTGGTACCGGGATAAAATGAAGTGGTGGCTCTTCGCCGTTGGCTTGACATTGGCGACCATCTTTAATGTGGATACGATCAAGACCTATCAAACCATTTCAAAAAGTACTGCGATCCAGAATTTTTTAGCGGAAGCAGCTACCCAGTTTGAAGCGCAAACCGATACGATTGGTGGGATCAATTTTGATAAATCAATCGAGGAGAGCCTTGATGATTTGGATGCTTCCTTACAGCGCTTCGAGGAGTTAAAGTCGCCACTAGGGCTAGGGTGGGATGAATCTGAAACTGGAGAGCAAGACTTGCCGTGGTGGTTGGTTAAGGCATTAGGGCTCTTGCTGACTGGGATAGCGGTTACCTTCGGTGCTCCGTTCTGGTTTGACTTGCTAAAGAAAATACTAAGTATTCGCAGTACGGTAACCGGAGGAGCCACGCCGGCTGCTAATGCCTCCGACGGTGGAGCACCAGCGGAATCAGGCTCGACTGCGGAACCTCCAACCTCGCTTACGGCACCTCGGGGCTTGGAGGATCCTATTGGTCATGATCCCAATGCACCGAAAATAGCGCCACAAGGAGATAAGACGGATGAATAGGAGAGGAGATAGCGTTTAATACAAATGGCCGAAGACGATTAGGACTTCGGCCATTTGTTTTTCCGTAAGGATCTTGTGGTCGTTCTCTTACTCCGAGGCAAGAAATAAACACGGCGTAGCCCACACCAGACTACGAGGATTTGGTGTCTACCAAGGGGACGGAATAAGGTAAGTAGGAGGTTTGAAATTAGAAGTTAGAAAGGTGGGGGGCTCCAATTTTTACTTTCCTATTTCTTGCTTCTGATTTGATACTGCGTTTAGTAACGATTGATCCGCCTACGCTCTGTCGAGCTACGGTGGATGAGAGCTGTGAGAGAAGGATTCGAACCTTCACAGGGTGCTTAGCCAGCGGACAAAAGTATTTTGTGGTCAACCCATATCCGACGTTTATCGCATGATCCCCACCCCCGAGACAGGAGGGCATGGCTGCCAATTTCATCACCTCACAATGATTTGAAGTGGGAGATAGGAGGTCGGAAGTGGGAAGTATTTACCTCCGATTTCCTATTTCCGAATTCGCACTTCGTAAGCTGTGAGGGGAGGATTCGAACCTCCACGGGGTGCTTAGCATAAGTAAGACTCTCAACAAGCCAGTAGCTCAATTCAGAGCCGTACTTTGTTTATCGCATGATCCCCACCCCCGAGACAGGAGGGCATGGCTGCCAATTTCATCACCTCACAATTTGGGAGATCGGAAGTGGGAGGTCAGAGGTGGGAAGTAGCTACTTCCGAATTCCGCTTTCCTATTTCCGACTTTGTAATCAGTTGCTTTCAACTGTTGATATGACAAATCTAAGGCGAAGGTCATTTTGATGCAAATATTTTAAAGAAAAAAAATAATTTTTGCAAAAATATTAAATTAATAGGCTTTTGGATGAAATGTTTGATTATTGAATAAAAATAGGATTTGCAAATTATGAAATCTGCAAATCCTACTATTTGGGCCCTCAACAGAGGGCTTTTTCCGAGTTCTAAAGTGATGTTTTTCCTATCCGCCCACAGCTGCTTGCATCAGCCATGCACAGATTAGTGCGCCATAAGTGCCTAAGGCATAACCTAATACCGCCATAAGTACACCTACCGGGGCCAGTGCCGGACTAAAGGCCGATGCTACGATGGGGGCCGATGCTGCACCTCCCACATTGGCTTGTGAGCCTACTGCTACGAAGAAGAATGGCGCTTTAATCAACCAGGCTACAAACAGTAACAGGATGACGTGAACTAGCATCCAGATTGCTCCGATGGCAAATAATCCCAGGTTATTGACAATATCTCCCAGTGCCATATGCATACCAATCGTGGCGACCAAAATGTAAATGAATATGCTCCCCCAGCGACTGGCACCAATCCCTTCTAGTTGACGATACTTGGTGAAAGATAAAGCCAGACCCAGAGTAGTAGAGATAACCACCAACCAAAAGAAACTACTAAGTAATGAGTTTAAGCCTGCAGCTTTGAGTGGTTCAGCAAAGGGCGCTAACCAACCGGTGATCAATTGCGAACCCCAATGGGAAAGAGCAACGCCACCAAAACCCACCGCCAGTAAAGTATAGAGGTCGTTTGCGGTAGGTATCTTCTTGATGCTTTCTTGATAGTCGGCCACCTTTTTCTCCAAATCTTTAATGGCTGTATTATCGGCTTTCAGACGGGCATCAATGCGGTCGGATATTTTGGCACCATATAAAAGGAACCCCATCCAAATATTAGCTACCACAATATCTACAACTACCATCGAAGCAAATACACTTCCCTTTACTTCGAATATTTCCTTCATAGCCGTCTGGTTGGCACCGCCGCCAATCCAACTTCCGGCAATAGTACTGAGGCCGCGCCACAACTCATCTGTGGTAAAACCAACAAGGTTAGGGAAGAGGTAAGTCAGAATAATTAAAGCGATAGGACCACCGATTACAATTCCAACCGTAGCGGTAAGGAACATGGCAATCGCTTTGGTTCCTAAACGCATGATTCCCTTTAGGTCAATACTAAGGCACAGCCAAATGAGACTGGCAGGTAGTAAATATCGACTCGCCACAAAGTACAGTCGTGAACCACGCTTATGCTCTCCGTAAACAGACTCTTCTACACCCGCTTGGCCAAAGAGCTTCTCGATCTCTGCTGTTGAGGCATTTGTAGGCAGATTGATTCCCAGGTCTTTGGCTAGATCATAAATGCTGGGTTCAAACCAATCAAAGGCGATTAGGTTGAGGGGCCAGTGTAAGAGTGCGGGAATGAAGTAACACAAAAGGATAGGAGGGAAGAAGGTATAAAAGCGCTGCCAACCTTTTTTGTCGCTACTCGAAGTATTGAATACAAAAGCTAGTGCCAGCATCAGAATACCAAATACAATGGCATCATTTGTAAAAAACGGCTTCATCAGAAATTGTTAGTGGTGGTTAAAACAAACGGCAGTGAAAGTAAGGAATATCCAGCGGCCAGCGAAGTGCCTTAACCTAGTTTTAAATGCCGTATCGACGCGATTCATCGCGTCCGCTAGCCCTTACCCCTGTCTTTGGACATCAATCTCCCGCCAGTAAACTTACCAACTTCCATTGACCATCAACACCCTTTTGAAAGCCAGCCCGGAAATCGAGTGGAGAACGGTAGAACTTGCCGTAGAGGAATCCTTCCGTGCCATCTACCAGCTGTACCTTCACCCAGGGGTGGGACTCGCCGCCGATGTTTTCTTCAATTGGGGTAGTTTCGATGTACTTAACCAGATCGTAGGAGAGGTTCTTTAATATCTGAGTGTTTAGGCTAGGGCCAGAACGGAAACGTACACCCGCACCGGTCACCGCACCGTATTCGTAGGGCTCTGCATCATCAGGCCAGCAGGGCCCCAAATAGGGGGCCTCGAAATAAGCTTCGTTACCGCTACCATGGAAAGTGCCACCTAGCACTAATACCGATTCTAGCGTTGGCCAAAGTCGAGACTGCGGAATCTTCTCCGGGCTATCCAGCTCCCACATTTGAATAAAGGACTGTAGACCATTCTCTGCTCCAAAGCCAGTTTTAATATTTTGGTGCACGTGCGGCAGCAGGCCAAAGATATCCTTATCGCGGATGACCTTTTTTAGGTTCTCCCGAAAAACAAAGAAGAGGGTGTCCTGTGGGGCCGCATCGGCAGCATTTACTTTTCCACGTTCCGCTACGCATTGAGGAGGAAGCCGATCTTCCAGCAGCCCTAAATAAGTTTGATAAAGATGAGTGATACTGTCAGTAATGGTAGGCACGCTGGAGGTGCTAGTCTCATTAGCTTGACTTTCGCTCTTAGTTTGATCTGCTTGGCAGGCGCTGAGCCCAGCCAAGACAAGGAGGAGGGTAGTAAATCTCATAATACGCTCAATTCCGCTTTTGAATGATGGATCGTTCAGTTTCCAATGGCGGGGCGGCAATTATGGGACAAAAATAGCAGAAAATAAAAAGCCCGAAGCCTTTGTGGAAAGACTTCGGGTAAACTGTTTGCAGTCTTGCTTGACTCTTATTCCTTAGTTCTACGGCGTTGGGAGCGGCGATCAGCCTTACGGGCAGCTACTTCTGCTTCGAAGATAGTAACCTGCTCTGGGCTCAGGATAGCCTTGATTTCTTCTTGTTGTGCATCACGCAAGGCTCTCATTTGCTCGCCTACGGCGCGGCGGTCGGTACTGTTATTCTGGCGCAATTCGCGGGTTTGTGCGCGGTAGCTTTTGTTGATGGCATCAAACTGCACAATTTGATCTTCGGAAAGGTTCAGCTTAGCGATCATTTCCTCCCGCTGGGCTTTTGCATCAGCACGGCGATCAGCATCTGGACGAGCACGCATTTCGGGCTCTACTCTTAGCTGTGGTTCAGGAGCGGTTGCAGGATCTACGGTTTGTGCTTGGAGGGCGAAGGAGAAGGCCAGTGTAAGGCCTAGTAGAAGCATTTTGTTTTTCATCGTTAATGTGTTTTTTGAAGATTGTCTTCTATGCGTTTAGACTCACCCTTTAGACTAAAGTAATGCTTGTTTTTTTCCTGTTGCGTTAAAGTTATCTTAATTTAATGTGGTGTTTGGTATAAGATGGGCTTAGCAATAGTTCAAGCCAAGTACTAAATACGGCGAACTTCGGAGAGTTTAGCTAATTGGTTATCAGCAAGTGAAGCCCGAAGTTCACTTTAATTTATTGAGTAAATCACTAAGCATATGAAGGGTGTTTTGCACAATAGCCTCATCTTTTACGGGAATCTTTAAATAAGTCTCGCCGCTATTTTCGTCTTTTTTTACTAGCGAATTGACCAATTGCTGACTAGCTTTTGGGTCACTTAGGGTTTGGGTTAACTGGGCAAAGAATTGGAAGCCATTTTGCAATAATTCACTAACCTGAGGTACGGCTGAGCTATCTGCTTGATTGGTGATAGATGCTTCTGGGGCATCACTAACTTGGTCGGTATCTTCGTCGTTCTCCCACCATGCTTCCGTTAATGAATCAGCTGCTTCTATAGAAGCTACGTCAGGACTTTGCTCTAAGTTGTCTTCCTCCATTTCTGGTACCATTGGGGTACTAGTTGGTAGCTCTCTATCGGTAACTTTTTCGAGGCGTTCCATGAATTCTTCAAAGCGCTTGCGATTCATGAAAACATCTGTTTCGGTAGCATCAAGAACAGCTTCTGCCAATGCTGATTTGAAGTCGAGCGTATACAGCATCTTGTGTTCAATCGTGCTTTCAGCAACTAAGTTGATCACCTGTACACCCCGTTTTTGCCCCATACGGTAGGCCCGGGCAATACGCTGTTCCAGCACGGCAGGGTTCCACGGTAGGTCAAGATTAATGACCAAGCTTGCTTTTTGTAAGTTTAATCCTAGCCCTCCTGCATCAGTGGAAAGAAAAATACGACAGGCGTCATCCTCCCGGAAACGATCCAGGAGTTCTCCGCGTTTGGCACTGGGTACACCACCGTGTAGATGCGCGTAAGGAATACCACGATTTTCTAACTCTTCGGCCACCAGATGAGTCATTCGGGACCATTGGCTAAATATTACCGCCGCCGTATTGGGTTCGGCCAGGTATTCTTCGAGAATGTAAAACAGTTCTTCCGTTTTTGTTTCGTGTCGGGTAGCTTGGTCTACCAGATAAGTGCTGTTACAAGACATGCGCATAAGTTGCAGGCAACCCATCAGGCGTAGGCGGTCTTGCTCGGTCAGGAAATTTTGCCTTCTCCACTTGGCTACGATCTGTGCTACGTCAAATTCGTAACCACTATGCATACTTCGCTGTTGTGGGGTCATGGGCACAAAAAGATGCTTGTCTACGCGCTGGGGTAACTGTCTGAGGACATCTTTTTTTCGTCGCCGGATCATGGTGTGCTGTAATTTAGCAGATATCTGATCTAAGTTGCGGTAGCCAATGATGATGCCGTTTTCTTCTTTGACCTGATGGCGATAAAGTAACAGGTAGAGTGGCCCTAATAAGTATTGATCCAAGAATTGGGTGATCGAGTAGAGGTCTTCCAATTTATTCTCGAGCGGAGTTCCGGTAAGTGCTAACCTAAAGGGAGCTTGCAGGCGCTTAACCGCTCGTGAGATTTTTGTATTCCAATTCTTGATTCGTTGTGCTTCATCAAGAATAATCAAATCCGCCCGGTATTGATTGAGATACTCAAGGTCACGGGCTACTACATTATAGGTTAGTATTTTGTAGAAGGAGGTCGTATCGCTGTATTGCTGATAACGGCGTTTTTGTGGGCCTTCAATGACCTGGACAGGGCTATCGGTGAACTTCTGGATCTCTGCTTTCCACTGGTATTTTAAAGAAGTAGGACAAATAATATATACGGATTGGATACCATACTCTCGTTGGTATAATTCAGCAGTGGCTAAAGCCTGAATGGTTTTACCAAGTCCCATTTCGTCAGCGATCAGGCATCTTCCAGCTCGCGTCGCAAATAAAACGCCTTCGCGTTGATAAGGATAGAGGGTGGCTTTGATGAGGCCATGAAGGCTCGTAGGATCTTTTGTTAGCCGATCTATTCGTTGATAACGCCGCTGATTTTCCCGTTGCTCAATGATCCAGGCGAGCGCATCGGGATAACACCGAAAGGTATCGCTTAACTTGGCTGCTTCTTGGAGAAAGTGCTCAAAGCGAAGTAGCTTCTCTGCTCGAAGTACGCCTGCTTCGGTGAAATAGTCGGTGGCAAGTTCTGTAAATTCTTCTCGCTTTTCCGTTCCGATTCGAAGTCGTATAGTTCTGGCTTCTCCATAGTGTAAATAGACACTCGAATAAGTTCTGAGGGGAACGGGTTTGCGAAAATGTTGTTTGTTGCCGTAAGTATGGAATAGTTTGTGCAGGGTCCATTCAATATGCTTACAGGTACCTAGCCCACTTACTTTAAAATCGTAGCACTGGCAGAAATTATCCCCCACATTTTGTCCACGTATAGCTACCCGATAGTTGGTTGTTTGATCTGGATTACTAATAATAAAGTCGGACCACACCGGATGATTACCCAGATTTTTGAGGCTAAAGTCCTGGGCTTGGCCGTATTGTTTGCGCAAAGCAATTTGCCACTCTCGCAAGCTAAGCTCTTCAGGTTGCCGATTATAGCTGACTTTTTTGGTTTTCTGCGAATTTTTTTTGGGTGCCATCTCGTTGGTATTACTCCTTGGTGAAGGTAGTTGCAATTTTGAGGATTGACACTCTTTTACAGTATTTTAATATGACGTTTTTGGGTGAAATGTATCGCTTGCAATCCATTGGATTACTCCCATTGGTAGACGATACCCACAAACCATATCCGCTGGCTATATAAGGTGGGAAACGCCTGGCTGTAATCTTGATTGAAGGCATAATTGCGTAGGTTGGATCTGTTCAACACATTATTGACATTGAGGTAGGCAATGAGGAAGCTGTCTTCAAAAGGGATGGTTTTGGACAGTCCCATATCTACGCGCTGAAAAGCGGATAGGCGTTCGCCCTGGTCTACTTGAGCGAAGATGGGTAGGTAGGCATTAATAGCTGCTTCCCATTGGCGCCCGGTGAGGGGTTGATAATATTGGCCTTCTCGCAATAACCAATTGCCCGTGAGGGTGAACTGTGCGGGTAGTTCCCAGCGCCATCCCGCCCGTAGGAGATAGGCAAAGTCAAAGGCTGAGGGGTATTGTTCGGCATCCGTTTCAATGACGCTGGAGACGTGACTAGCCGATAACCAAAATTGGAAAGGATAGGCTTGATAGCGCAGTAAGCCTTCTGCTCCGTAGATAGCATTGTTTTGACTTTGCCATTGCCCCCAATGGCGATAAACGGCCGCTTGTGCAGACCAGCGCAGGTGCTCGTATTGCCAGTCGAGGGCGAGCTGGTAAGAGCGATTGTACTGTAAGCTTAGGCTTCCACCTCTAGGGTAGGTGAGTTGATAATATCGGCCTCCGGCCAAAGTAAGGGATTGCTGTTTGTTGATGGGGTAGAGGAGGTGGGCTTGTGCTGCCCATAGCGTACGGTCTACTGTAGCGTCGTATCCCAGGCGGCTGCCCAGGCCCAAAACAAACTTTTGTCCCAAGGGGCGTTTGGCAAAAGCCGCAAATTCGGGTGTACGCATACGGCCCTCTTGCTCGTAGCGATCGCTGGGGTCGTTGTCCTCCCAGGCGCCGTTGTACAGCGGGAAGGTACCGGCACTTTTTTGCTGCCGCAGCGTGTAGTGTGTGGCTAGTGTTCCGTTCCAGGCACCACTGCGCCAATGGGCCATAAAGTTACCGTGGTAGTCGGTTTGGCGAAGGTTGGTTAAGATGTTCCCTAACTCGTAGTGTGCTTTACTCCAGTTGAAACCCTGGTTCCACTCAAAACGCCAGGAGCGCACCCGATGATTGAAGTTGAGGATGTGCA
>JBCBWU010000389.1:0-3609 GCA_039816955.1 Bacteroidota bacterium | reverse complement strand
GCTAGATTGAGCAACTGCAAATAAGCAAAGCGCATTGAGTAGAAGGATTGAAAAGAAACGCGTCATTACGGAAATCGTTAATTGAACAATAAGCAAAAGGTTAAAAATTCGAACTCATCTTTGTCTGGCCTTCTCTGGCAAGCCAGGTCAAAGGCTACCAGCGGTACAGCCAACGAATATGACCACCAACTGTGTTAATCGCAAGTACCGTATGTTCGGTGGGAGTAAAGCTGCCACCAATAGGAATCCAATTATGAGTGTGGACCAATTCTGTGTAGTGCAGACCAAAGGCCAGCCCCCATTTGTCATTCAGATCAATGTGCCAGCCGCCTTCAATTTGCCAACCTATACTGGGGCTGATTTTTGCTCGGTGCTGAAAGGTTTGAGGTGTACCGGATAGTGATATATCGGGTTGGCTGTAGTCAAATCGAAACTGGGTAGGTAGGGTGATAATAACCAGGCCACTCAAATAAGGACGGCTCTTTCGTTCTGGAAAAGGCTCCAATATCAGGCCAGAGCTGAGATGAAAATAGTCCAACTTGAAATTGGCCACGAATCCCACCTCTGTTGGCGTTCTCAATTCAGCTAACTCAGCGGCGGTGGTCTCAATTTGGGCGCGATGATAACCAAAGTTCGCGATGGCCCTCCAGCTGGACAGTTTAGGGTGTAATTGCCGATCTAAGCTGATGTTGGCGGCCAGCTTTCGCTGTAAGCGTGTGCTAATTAAGTTGGCCGACCACTGGTAGGGGGAACCATAACTCGCATCTCTTAATATGGTTATACCCAAACGGGTCTCTTGTTGCACAGTCCCCTGGGATAGAATTGCTTGAGCCGAACTTAAGTAGGGCATGAGCAGCAGTAGAATGAGGTGTAGTGGTTTCATAGACGATATTGTAAGGCGAGTTCCCAACCGCCATTGTCCAGGCGCAAAAAGTCTTTCCCAAGCCGACGCAACGGTATACTGGGCCAGTCTTTGTCAAAACTGAGGTTGGCGTAATAAAATCCAAGATTGACGGTGAAGCGTTGGTTAATTTGCGACCGAATACCAGATTGGAACATATAACCCATACTAGCGAGGGTACCACCCTCCACTACGGTAAACTCTATTCCATCTGGAGTATCTGAATGTAAATAATCGACCTGGTAAGTCATCTCTGCCGGGATACCGAAAAGCAAACTGGGGTGTATGTAAGGTGAGAAGCGCGACTGGCCAAATAATTCCAATTTGAAGCCAAACGTCATCTGCCAATAGCTCATTTCTACATCTTCGAAGTAGCCCAGGTGCAAGGCTGTAAGGCGTTCATCTAGTACCATCGTATCAATGGAGGGATCAATTTCTTGGAACCCTACGCCAGCCGTTAGGTAGAGGTAAGGTAGGTTTCGGAATACCTGTACGTCGAGGTTCAAATTCGGGCGTGCCGAACGTCGAAAACGCAAGAGAGGACCATCAATGGTGTAAACGTATTTATTATCAAGAGGAGCGTCAAACTGAGAAAGCAAGCCAATTTTTATAGCCCGTTTGGTTACTTTTTGGTCAGAGGGCGGTGTATTTGGGTTTTGGCCAAAAGCCAGAACAGGTAGTAAGAGTAGAACGAGAGAGAATCGCATTTTTTAAGTACTGGGTTTGAAATAGAGACGGTATTTAGGGGGCTGAGCATATACGGCAAAAGAGAATTAACAAAGTCAAAAACAAATTTCCCACAATACCCTACTTTTGGGGAGCTTAGAGCGAAGTCAACGTCTAGCCGTTTTTTTAAACTTGAACCATTTTACCCTTGTCATGCCTCTGCTGCGCCACGATAAATTGACTGAGATTACTGCGGAACTTGGGATTTGGCAAATCGCCGAACCAGAGCTTTGGTTCATGGAAGAGCTACTGCTCTATCCGTCGGAGTTACGTCAACTCGGTCGTCTCAAGGGTCGTCGCCGGGTAGAATGGCTGGCGGTACGGCAGTTGGTACACCAGATGTCGGGGAGAACAACGCGTGGTGCTTTTGTGAAGGATGAATTTGGTAAGCCGCATTTGGATCAATCTCCGTGGCACATCTCTATTTCTCATTCCAAAGCCTTAGCGGCAGCCATTGCTTCGCCCCGCTTGTGCGGTATTGACATCCAATTTATTGTTCCTAAGATCACTCGTTTAGCACACAAGTTCCTGTGCCCGCCCGAGATGGAGAGTATTCGTCCGGAAACGGAGTTAGATCAATTGCATTTTTACTGGGGCGCAAAAGAAGCCCTGTACAAAGCGCACGGCCGACGTAAACTGGACTTTATCGATCACATTAAGGTAGAGCCTATTTCCTGCGACACGCCCACCGGCACAACAACAGGATTAGTACGTAAAGATGATGAGTATTTGAGCTTTGATATCTTCTACGAGCGTTCTGCGGATGGCTATATGCTGGTTTGGGCGGTAGAACGTTCTTAGCCCGCGTATTCCTGAAAGTACATCTGTCTTGTTCCCAGTTCTAGAGCACAAAGCGCACCTAGATCAGGGTGCCTGCCGTGGTATACACAGCCATTATCGATGATTATTTGTGGTGTACTTTCCACGGCCTTTAAGTACATTTCAATGGCGGGGCGTGGAGTAGGCGTGTGCCCATGTACGACTATGCGGCCATTAAGCCATTGCCGATCAATATCAGCCCGCCAATTTCGAATCCACAGCATGGCATAGGTATCCCGTAGTGGTTCTTTAGTGCTAAAGTCAAAGCCCGCATGCACTAAGAGGTAATTATCTATTTCGAAAAAATAAGGAAGTTGTGCACACCAGTCTAGGTAAGGTTCGGGAATACTGTGCGCATGGTATACACCAAAGCTAGCGAGCAGTTGCTGATCACCTCGGTGGAAGGGATCGAAGGGATCTTCGTAGATGTTGAGCAACATTTGCTCGTGATTGCCGCGTAGACACTTGATCTGGTAGCCCTCAGCCTGCATCGTCCAGATTAGATCAATAACCCCTTTACTATCTGGGCCACGATCGATGTAGTCCCCGAGAATATAGAGTTCGTCTTGAGTTGTAAACTGAATTTGATCAAGGAGTGCTGCAAAGGTCTTTAGGCAGCCGTGAATGTCAGAGATGGCAAACTTGCGCAAAGTATTGGTGTTTTTGGAGTTATAAAAATACCATAAAGTCTGGTGATTTTATCCTTAGGTAGAACGATAGTTTCGCTTAAAAATACCTGGTGTTTGACCTACGATAGGTGGCATCCAAGTCTAGAGAATATTCCTTTGAATAGATTGGGGTGACATCTTTTACCTGTGGTACCGGACTGCTTGTTCGCTAAGCTCTTACAAACCTTTGCCGGTAGGCCAGTGGACGCCATTGCTGGTGATGGATGGCGTGCTATCGTTAGCTAATCGCTATAATCAAGAAGTTCTAGTGGTAACGGGGGGGAATACACTATCTGCTTTTCCTAATAAGGACTATCTAACTCCTGATATATTAGCTGTTGTGGATATTTCGCCAGACGAATCGAGCGTGATGGTCAATGCTGCACAATGCATAGTAGAGTTGCTGGAAGCCTACCTTACAAAGAACTGATTTAAACTTTTCTAATGTATTGCGCCTCAAGCCCTTATGGAACCTGACTTCAGCGTTTTCCTTCC